>CAYXJG010000368.1:0-5397 GCA_964465285.1 uncultured bacterium | reverse complement strand
GCAAGAAAATAAAGTACCCGGAAAAGAGCAGCAGGCTGCGCCCGCTGCTCTTTTCCGGTATCTTTTTTAGCCGCAGATCCTGAATGATGTCAGCTTATGTCGTCACTTATTGCGAATCGACACACTGCAATAGCTGACCTTAAAACAACAAAACCCCCCATTGCTGGGAGGTTTCAATCAATCGGAGCGGCGGGATTTGAACCCACGACCCCCACTACCCCAAAGTGGTGCGCTACCAAGCTGCGCTACGCCCCGTAAGCAAATCGTCCATTGAGTATATCACATCATCATGCTGCACTTAGGAAATACCAACGTCATTCCAGCAATTCTCATTTTAGGAAGCTTCGCGCCCTACAGGCGATCACTGGTACAAATTTAGGGAGCAAAAGATCGCCTGAGGCAACCTTTTTGCTCCCTAAATTTCCATAATGAGAATTGCTGAAGTCATTCTCAAAGTGAAGGTGTGCGTGAATTGGTGGAGAACAGCTTCTCCATGCTTGATGTAGCGGACGATGCCATGCAAGGCGATCGCAGTGCGCTTGCTAAAACTGACACTTTCAGATAATCAGTGAAACATACACATAAAGATTTATGAAGCGAGGATAAGCCATGTACATCGTGCAAGTTGCCTCAGAGTGTGCGCCTGTAATCAAAGCTGGGGGCTTAGGCGATGTGGTATCTGGGCTGAGCCGAGAATTAGAAATTCGTGGTAACACGGTTGAGCTTGTTTTACCGATGTATGACTGCATGCGGTACGACCATATCTGGGGCTTGCACGACGCATATCAGAATTTATGGGTGCCTTGGTATGGAGCGGCAATCCACTGTTCCGTCTACTGTGGTTGGGTTCATGGTCGGCTGTGCTTTTTTATCGATCCTCACTCTCCTGACAATTTCTTTCGTCGAGGGAGCTATTACGGGTTTGATGATGACAACATGCGCTTTGCCTTCTTCTGCAAAGCGACATTAGAGTTTTTGCAACAAAGCAATAAGCATCCTGATGTGATTCACTGTCATGATTGGCAGACGGGGCTACTGCCTGTGTTGCTGCATGAGGTCTATAAGTATAATGGCATGGGCCATGAGCGGGTGTGTTACTCAATCCACAACTTCAAGCATCAAGGCATCGGAGGCGTCGAACATCTCTGGGCAACCGGGTTAAATCGAGAAGACTATTATTTTCATTACGAGCGGTTGCGGGATAACTTCAATCCTTTTGCGCTGAACTTTATGAAAGCTGGCATTGTTTATTCCAATGCAGTTACAACGGTATCCCCAAACCATGCCTGGGAAGCCTGCTATAGCGAATTTGGATATGGGTTAGGGCACACCCTTCACCTCAACCAGCACAAGTTTTTGGGTGTGCTTAACGGTATTGACTACAATTTTTGGAACCCTGAAATTGACCCTCAAATTCCAGTTAATTATTCAATCGATAGCTTTCAGGAAAAAGCTCAAAATAAGAAAGCATTACGAGAGCGGTTAGGGCTTCAGGATGCTCCTGAGAAGCCTCTGGTTGCTTTTATCGGACGGCTGGATAATCAAAAAGGGGTGCATCTCGTTCACCATGCCATCTATTACTCACTGGAGCGCGATGCTCAGTTTGTGCTGCTGGGGTCTGCCACAGGAAAAGTTATTAACGACTGGTTTTGGCACGAAAAGAGCTTCCTGGCTAGCAACCCGGACTGCCATCTTGAATTGGGCTTTAACGAAGAGTTGTCTCATTTGATTTATGCGGGCGCTGACGTGATTGTCGTTCCCAGTAACTTTGAGCCATGTGGCTTGACGCAAATGATTGGATTGAAGTACGGAACGGTTCCTGTCGTACGGGGCGTTGGTGGCTTAGTCGATACTGTGTTTGATTGGGATTATGCTGAAAGCGTTGCGATTGAAAAGCGAAATGGCTTTGTTTTTTACGAAAAAGATCACTATGCATTAGAGTCGGCTTTAGGCCGCGCCTTTGATTTGTGGGGTCAAAATCCCGATCTCTTTACGAAGTTAGCTCAGCAAGGAATGAATTATGATTATTCTTGGAATATTCCGGGGGAGAAGTATCTAGACATTTATGAGCATATTCGCGAAAAATAATTTTGTCAGCGTTCAGAGCATCCCCTTTCTTGGGAACGAGAATTAAATAGTTTGAACCAAATTTTGGTGAAGCGGTGCGTCATCGCCGCACCGCTCCACCAAAATTGGATTTTATTTAATCCTTGCTCCTTAGTAAGACTGATATACCTCGTCCATGTTGGGGTTTAGTTGGGACTAACGTTGAACAGGGAATCGAATACTAGGCGCAATCGCTAATGAATAATTTCTCGTTTCAGTCTGTTTCATCGAATCCGGAACAATCCGTTGAAGCTTTTGAAACCTATCGGGTTACTCATAACTTTTATGCAGAGGTACGCCAACGGCAAGATTTTGAAGCCTATTGCCAATGGTACTATGCAGTGTCTGAGCAGCATCGCCAAGAGGTTGAAGCAATGAAGCATGACATCAATATACTGGAATGGTTTTGCCGATCGTGAAGCATCTGCTTTACTAAATCGCTTGGCACAATTAAAATCCCATAAAACCGCCACTTGCTCAGCGGGCGGTGAAGGGTTTTACGAGTTTTACCATTAATTTTGCTCACCTGTGCTGTACTGAATGCGCTTGCAAAGCCCTATAACTAAGTAATTAATTCTGCATAGGTATACGACTTGGCAAGTTTCACGCAAGAATAAGGGTTTGGGGCGCGCGCCGCGCGCCCCAAACCCTTATTCTTGCGTTGTGAATTTGAGAACTTTGCCAAGTCGTGTAGGTACTTAAAGTCTAATTTCGTCAAGGCAGCGCGGCGCTGCCTTAATAAAACTTGGTTCAAGTTATTTAACTCTCGTTCCTTAGGGATCTGCGGCTAAAAAAGATACCGGCAGAAAAGAGCAGCGGGCCGCGCCCGCTGCTCTTTTCCGGGTACTTTCTTTTTTTGCAAGTCCCTTAGGGGGCGTCCTGCCATTCAGGGGCCAGGCGGCGATAGTTAAAGTCTGGAGCCATGGGATGACATTGGACACAGCTACTCAGACGAACGGTATCCGTAAACTCGACTCTGGGATGCAGAATTTTGAAATACCGAGAATTACGAACACGGTAGGGAACTCTCTCTTCGTCTCGGAGCGATCGCGAAAACTGCTCAAGATATTGCCAGATAATTAACCGGGAAGGATCGAGGACAGGGGGGATTTGCACACCGTAGTGCTGTGTATCATCCAGTAGCGCAATCCAGGTCTGATAGGGCAACACTGCAGGAGGCACTCCGACATGGCACGCGGCACATGTTTCTAAATAAAGCTCCTGACCTAGCTCAAAGCGAGGCGGCACTGGGTCAACGGTTCCCTCTGCCTTTATGGTGGGCATTATGGACTCGCTATCGGCAGAAGAAATGCCTGCTTTGCGACTGATGCCAGGCGTATTTGTATCGACAGCAGAAACTTGCGACCAGGTCTGACTCATCATGAAGCCGAGCAAGACGCAGGTTCCTAATACAATGAGTCGCACTCCCAAGCGGTGGACTTTTATTTGAGAAAACCCAAAGAGGAGCTTAGAGAGGGCTGCTCTCTTCTGAGCGACCACTTGGGCTACCGCTCGGAATATCTGCTTGATTGCCAACATCGTTACTTCACCGCCAGATTATATCGTGCTCGGTCAGAATGCAGGCGATCGCCGGGTCTAGACTGCTACAGGCTGCGCCTTTCACATTTGCCTTGGGGGTCCTGCGCTGCACCCAGGATTTCTTCGATTCACTATCAAGTTTGTGACCCGGCAATGTATGGCCCGATCATCTCTAGATTCTTATGTTCACCTGAACGATACTCGATCAGGCGCCCGACAGGTGACGAATGTTATTTCGTTACGTACAATACGAAAGCTTATCATTCAAGGGATGTTCAGCGAGGGATATGCGAATGGATTATAGTCAGGTTCAATTCTATGTTCACGACTGCCAAGCTCAGCCTACCCCTTCTCACACTAGCCTTCATGAAGATTTTGGCTATCCCCCCCGGCGATCGCTCGACTATGGGCAGTTGTTAGACCTGTTTCAGTCGGCAGCATTTTGGGCGCGCAATCGCTCCATCAGTGACCTGAAAATTGCTGTGGCCAATAGTCGCCCAGTTGTGAGCATGTGGGAGGGCGATCGCCTCATTGGGTTTGCTCGGGCAACATCTGACGGCATTTATCGGGCTACAATCTGGGACGTGGTCGTTCATCCTGACTATCAGGGGGCTGGTCTTGGGCGTAAACTTGTTGAAACGGTGCTCATGCACCCCCATGTGAATCACGCTGAGCGGGTGTACCTGATGACGACACACCAGCAGGAGTTTTACACACGGATTGGATTTACGTCAAATTCTACAACGACAATGGTGCTGTTTAACCAGGTAGACCATACGCTGCCTCTGATGTCTCACCCCCTGGCTGAAGAATCGCCATAGGGCATCACAGACCCACATATAGCGGTGTGCAAGTTGATTAAGCACATGTGAGCGCCGCCCCTCACATGTGCTGTACTTAATGCGCTTGCAAAGCGCTGTAAGCATGTTAAGGCATACGACTTGGCAAGTTTCACGCAAAAATAGGGGTTTGGGGTGCGCTCAGCGCGCGCCAAACCCCTATTTTTGCGTTGTGAATTTGAGAACTTTGCCAGGTCGTGTTAAAGAGACTATTTTATACTTTCAAGAAATTAAGGGTTGATTAAAATGTGAATATTGCATCTAATTCAGGCTCAATATTAGATTACGGCGCAAAACTTTCCGCATAGCCATGGGGCTAAACCACATCCAAATTGGGAACTGGAGATGCCAACCTGGGCAAGGTGTGAAACTCAACCTATGGCGTCTTGCCTTTACAGAATTGCTTGCCTTCCGAGAAATTGCATTGATTTTGTCAAGGCTTAGTGACATTCGTAACGTTAATTAATGTAGTCTAGAGTGTGGTAGCGTAAGAATAAAATACATTCAGTATAGGGGAATACAGCTACAGGTTTTTGGTTAGTGCTGTGTCGCTCGAAACTGCTCTGATTAGTTTAAAAATATCGCAAAAATTTAATTATTTTTTGTGATCTAGCAACTGTTAAACATTTGACTTTGTGCAAATCGCACTCACGGGGGTGAATCATGGTTCAATCAATCCATGCTTATTCTATTGACTTTTTACGCGACGAGGCGCGCCACCTGGTCAACCGTGGCGTTGTCGGGCGAAATCAGCCCATTTATTGCCTGTGCCAATTTATTCCTGCTCGGGAATGGGCAGATGTTGAATATGAGTTGGAACGGCACTCATTTCTATTGCGCGACCGCGTTGGCGATTTGCTAGGACGAGAAGAGTGGATGAATGATTAGTCTGCGTTTCTAACGCTATAGCTGA
>CAYXJG010000367.1:0-5400 GCA_964465285.1 uncultured bacterium | reverse complement strand
GCGCCAAACCCCTATCTTTGTGTTGTGAATTTGAGAACTTTGCCAAGTCGTGTGTGTAAATAATTTTGCTCAACTACTCATGAGGTCGGTGATGAGCGCGTAATATCAACGGTGATGGTGCCATCAAAATTGGGAACAGGCGGAGTGAGCTTCACCAGTTGGATGCGTACTTGGATGATGGCCTTATCTTCCATGACGCAGTGGGCGATCGCCTCTGCTAGGGCTTCGATCAACTGGTAGCGAGAGGTCTGGATGATGTGCTGAATGGCGGGAACGGTGGTGCTGTAGTCGTGGGTGTCGGAGAGGCGATCGCTCTGTCCTGCCTTAGATAAATCTGTCCACAGAGTCACACTCACCTTAAACCACTGACCCAGCACCCGCTCTTCGGGCAGCACCCCTGTATAGCCATAGGCACGAATTCCATCAATATGCAGAGCATCCATAACACACCAACCATTTATGAACGTCACTAACGAACGCGAAAACGCCGCAGCCTCAGCGCATTGGTGACCACTGAGACAGAGCTAAACGCCATTGCCCCCCCTGCCACAATAGGATTCAGCAGGACGCCCAAGACGGGATACAGCACTCCTGCCGCCACTGGAATGCCCAGCACATTATAAATAAAGGCAAAGAAGAGGTTCTGGCGAATGTTTCGCATGGTAGCGCGGCTGAGGGTGATAGCCGTGGGGATGCCGTCTAGGTCTCCGGAAATGAGGGTGATGTCGCTGGCGGCGATCGCCACATCTGTGCCTGTACCGATGGCGATGCCCACGTCTGCCTGGGCCAGGGCAGGAGCATCGTTGATGCCGTCCCCGACCATTGCCACGACAGCGGGCTGGGAACCGCGTTTCTGAGCCTGCTGCAACTCCTGCACCACCAATGCTTTCTGGTCGGGGCGCACCTCAGCAATGATTTGGGTAATGCCCACCTGACGGGCGATCGCCTCCGCAGTGGACTGATTATCCCCGGTGAGCATTACCACCTTCAGCCCCATTTTCCGGAGTCGCGCCACGACATCAGCAGAAGAGGGTTTGAGGGCGTCGGCTAGGGCCATGATGCCCTGGATTTCCCTGTCCACTGCAATCCAGATCACGGTCTTTCCTTCTAACTCCCACTGCTCCTGTTGTCCGTGAAAGCAATCGGTAGCAATGCCCAAATCCGTCATCCAGCGCTGGGTACCAATCTGCACAAAGCAGTCAGAAACGTAGCCCTGCACCCCACTTCCGGCGATCGCCTCAAAGCTTTCCACCTCAGGCAGGGGGCCCGCAATCACCGCCGTCGCTGTTCTGCCGCCGGATAGTCCGCCGTGGGAATTGCCGTTAGGATTCGTGGCATGGGCGTTAGTCCTTTCGGTGAATGCCCCCTGCGATCGCCCATAGCTGACCACTGCTTCAGCAAGAGGATGTTCCGAGTTCCTTTCCACCGCTGCCACCAGCCGCAGTAGCTTAAACTCATTTTGGTGGGCAGCGCCTAACGTAGTAATAAAGTTCGTCACTGAGGGGCTTCCCCAGGTTAAAGTGCCTGTCTTATCCAGGACGATAGTTTGAATGCTGTACGCCAGTTCCAGGCTTTCTGCCCCTTGGATAAGGATACCCTGCTCGGCTCCCTTCCCGGTGCCCACCATGATGGAAGTCGGCGTTGCCAATCCCAGCGCACAGGGACAGGCAATAATTAGCACGTTCACCGTGGTAATCATCGCCAGGGTAAGATTGCCTGTGGTGATCATCCAAATAGCAAAGGTAAGAGCTGCAATGCCCAGCACCACTGGGACAAACCACTGTACCACCCGGTCTGCAATGCGCTGGATGGGAGCCTTACTCGCCTGAGCCTGCTGCACCAGCCGTACAATCTGCACCAGCACCGTATCACTGCCTACGCGGGTTGCTCGAAACCGGAAACTCCCCGTCTTGTTCAACGTTGCACCAATGACTTCATCGCCCACATGCTTACTTACAGGGATACTTTCCCCCGTGACCATTGACTCGTCGATGGTCGAAGACCCAGACACCACTTCACCGTCCACTGGAATCTTTTCCCCTGGACGCACCAGCACCACATCATTCACCTGCACCTGCTGAATAGGAACGTCTTGTTCCTGGCGATCCCGGACGACGCGAGCGGTACGAGCCTGCAATCCGATAAGCTTGCGGATGGCATCGGAGGTATGACTTCGCGCCCGCTGCTCCAGCAAGCGCCCCAGCAGAATGAGGGTGATAACCATTGCGGCTGCCTCGTAGTACACATCAGGGGCAATGCCCTGGCGGGTGACCAGTTCAGGGAAGAGAGTCACGACCAAAGAATATAGAAACGCTGCTGTCGTACCCAACACCACCAGGGTGTTCATATCCGATGTCTTGTGGGTCAAGGCGCTCCAGGCTCCCCGGTAAAAGCCCTGCCCGCACCAGATTTGCACGGGGGCTGCCAACACCAACTGTACCCAGGGATTGTGCAGCCAGGCCGGAATAAAGGGCAGGTGTAGCCCCGTCATCATGGGCAACATGCCGACGACGAGAATGGTGCTGAGAATGCTGCCCACCCATACCTTTTGCTCCAGGGCACGCATGGATGACCGTTTTTCGACCTCTTCCTGCGCCATCGCGTCTTCTAAGTCTTCAACCGCCTGGGCACCGTACCCTGCCTCTGCCACTGCCTTCTCAACATGGGACTGGAGAGCCACTCCTGAAATGCGATCGCCATCATACTCAACAACCGCCTGCTCCATGCCGAAATTTACCTGACACTGTGCCACGTCGGGCACAGTAGCGATCGCCCGTTCTACCCGTGACGCACAGGCTGCACAGCTCATGCCACTGAGTTTGAAGGTGAGAATGTTCATGGGCGATCGCCTCATCAAATGCTTGTGGAACGTTCATCTAACGTTCTCAGTTGAGGCCACTATTCTAAACATTCCAGTCCACTAGAGAGTCAACCTCAATGATGGTCTGACAAAACTGCGCTGAATGCGGTTGCATAGAGCTATAAAACAAAAAAAAGGGAAGCATTTTGCTTCCCAACATTCATTACTAGGTTAAAGGTGCAATAAATCCAATCGAACAAATCGAACTTTGCAAACTGACATATCAAGTAGGGCTACGGAGTCCTACATGATGCCAATCTGAGACAAGATGCCTTGGCCTGTCAGGTACTCGGTAGCGACACCAATGACAAAGCCCAGCATCGCCAAACGACCGTTCCAGTTCTCAGCAAACTTTGTGAAGCCAAACTTAGATTCTTGATTTTCCATAACGCATTAAACCTTTTGTTCGTCAACTGTTGTTAATAAAGTTAACACATGTCTTTGATATTTTGCAACATTTTGATATGTCAAAGGCTGAATCGAAATGATTGACGTTTCTCGATGCTCCTGAACGTAGAGGTAGAGCGAGGTGTCAACTCCACCTCTTTATCTCCAGCAATTCTCAGTATGGAACACGACTTGGCAAAGTTCTCAAATTCACAACACAAAGATAGGGGTTTGGGGTGCCGCGCCGCCCCTCATCTGTGCTTAATCAATGTGCACACCGCTATAAAACCCTGCGCCGCCTGTTGCGCTGGCGGCGCAGGGTTTTGCGGGTTTTAATAAATCGCGCTCACCTACTTAGCTCAGCGCCCAGTTCACCAGGGTCCGCACTGCGAATCCCGTTGCCCCTGCACTGTTGTATGCAGACTCCTTCTCCGTCCACACCGGACCAGCTAAATCCAGGTGAACCCACGGTGTGTTTTCCACAAATTGCTTTAAGAACAGGGCTGCCGTAATCGCGCCCCCAGCCCGTGGTCCTGTATTTTTCATGTCAGCCACTACAGACTTCATGCCTTCGAAGTATTGTTCCTCCATCGGCATCCGCCAGAATCTCTCGCCCGCAGTTTCAGCCGCACTGAGCAACTGAGTCGCTAGCTCATCGTTTTCCGTCCACAGGCCAGAGATGTTGTCCCCCAGGGCCACGATACACGCTCCTGTCAGTGTTGCCAGGTCAACAATGGCATCCACGCCCAGCTTGTCTGTGAAGACTAGCGCATCTGCCAGGGTCAGCCGCCCCTCGGCATCGGTATTGTTCACTTCAATGGTCTTGCCATTTGACGCCGTGAGAATGTCACCGGGGTGCATCGCCTTGCCACTGACCATGTTTTCTGTAACTGCGCTGATGAAGTGAACTTCTACATCCGGTTGAATTTGGGCGATCGCCTTCGCCGCCCCAAAGGTCGCTGCCGCTCCGCCCATGTCAGTCTTCATTATTTCGATGCCGCTGCCGGAAGGCTTCAGGTTCAATCCACCACTGTCAAAGGTCAGCCCTTTGCCGACGATGGCAAGCTTGCGGCGAGGGGTTCCACTGGGCTTGTAGGTCAGGTGAATAAACCTGGGGGGCAGGTCAGACGCCTGAGCCACCCCAAGGAACGCTCCCATGCCCAGCTTTTCGCAGTCTTCCCGTTCCAGAATTTCCAGCTCCAGACCGTACTCCTGGGCGATCGCCTCTGCCGTTTCTGCCAGAGTGACGGGCGTGACCACATTCGCAGGAGCCGATACCAATTCCCGTGCCAGAATCACTCCCAGGCAAATCTGCTGGGCACGCATGACCGCGGCCTCCTGATTCGGGAAACCCAGCAAGTCCACCTGCTCAATAGGATTCTTTCCCTGCCCATCCTCAGACTTGAAGCGGGTGTCCTGGTTCATCGCCAGCTCCATGCCTTCCACCATCGCCTGCACTGTGAGGCTAGGGTCGCTGTTCCAGGTAGGAAGGCTGACGCCAACAGAGGTGCACTTTGCCTGTTTAGCGAGTTTGGCGATCGCCGCCGCCCCCTGACGAATTGCCTCCAGAGACAGAGACTCTTCCTTGCCCAGCCCCACAATGGCAATTTTGCGCACAGCACTGCCGCCGCCTACACGGGTCACCGCACTGCTGCCCGACTTTCCCTTAAACTCAGTTTCCTCCATCAGTTCTGTCAGGGTACCTGCCAGCGCCTTGTCAAGATCGGCTAAATCGCCTGACAAATCGACCTTGTCTTCAAAAAAGCCCAGGGCGAGGCAATCCCCTGACCAGTCCAATCGTAATGTAACGGTTCCTCGAAAATCCATTCTCTCTATTACCTGAATCTACGTGTATGCACTATTATTGCGAAAATTACAGTGCTCCCGACACAATCGGACAATTTTTTAGTGAATTGTCCTGAATTCCTAAGTCAGTGGGCGATCGCCTTTCCTTCGATGGCTATATTCTAGTATTCCTGACCGGCGACTCGGTGTTCCTGGCGGATTTGCACCGGCCACAGCAGAACAACCGAGTCATACCTCTATTTCCCAGGCTCAGCCTGGGAAACAGTCATAGTTACACGACTTGGCAAGTTTCAGGCAAAAATAGGGGTTTGGCGCGCGCGGAGAGCGCGCCAAACCCCTATTTTTGC
>CAYXJG010000366.1:0-5422 GCA_964465285.1 uncultured bacterium | reverse complement strand
GGGCAAGGGGGGATCTGAAGTAGCACTGAGGACTTCTCAAACATCCTCTAAGGTGTTGCGCCCCAGCAAAATGGGATTTTATTTAGTCTTCGTTCCCATTAGGAACGAGGTATGTATTTCACTGACTGACAAAACGTATGCACAGATCCTCAAAAATCCCTCGCCCTAGCCCTCTTTCAAGGGTGGAGGAACCAAGAAGTTGGATCAACTTTCCTTGCTGTCTGGGAGAGGGCGTGAGGGAAGATAACCTTTGTCAACCAACCAGAGTATGTAACCTACTCTACCTGTTCATCAGGGGCAATTTCCCCGCCCTGGGGTTCTCGCGGCAAAAAGCGATCCAGGGCGTTGGTGAAAAACATAAGCCAAATAACCCAACCAGCTAGCCCAAGGGCAATCAGTGCCGATACGATTGATGCAACCTGAGGAAACCAATCTGGCAAGGTAATGGGTGAACCACTCTTGCGCTGCCGCTGAGCTGATGACTGCCGACCTGATGATGATCGGAGCTGCTTCGAGGATGAGCTTGATGGTGCTACTGAACTCGATGGCTGGTTGCGGGTACCCGAGGTGGGCCGATGGGTATAGGAAATCGTCGAAGAGATAGGCTCCAAACTGCCCGAAATTTTGAGTTGCTGAAGTTTCTGGCTCACTGCTATGGGACGCTGCCCTGTGCGGCTCCACTGGAGCAGGGATGATCCTGGAATTCCTGCCAAATTATGGGCTTGAATGTCATACACCCGCTGCAAGATAGCGCGATCGCTCGCCACAAGGACAACCAGGCTTTTGGGATGCTGTTCTGCCAGCCCATAGGCACACCGGGCCACGGCTAGAGCAACGCGCATCCGTTTTGTCAGGGCATAACCCGTTGCCGACTTGAGAATGGTGTGATGCCCTACCACTTCTGTAATGCGCCATCCGCTGGTTGCATAAAACCGATTAAAATCGCGGGCAACCCTTTCTAAGTCAGGATCGGGGGATCGCTCGTATAAAAAGCGCATTTCCTCGTACACCACTTGAGGGATATAGCATGCTCCAGCCCTAGAGAATCCTAGCCACTCACGGGTCGAGGTGGATGATAACGTGCTGATATCCAAGACGAGCATAATGGGCGGAGCTGATGCCATACTAACCTCCAATACCGAGTCGCCCTGCCAGTGCAGGAGTTAAGGGAAGCAGAATTGCAGCCATTAAAAATAACATCAATAAACCGAGCGCCGCCCGTGTATCGTTGGGCTCTGTTAATTCATTCAGGCTTGGGCGCTCCAAATCACGCTGCAGGAAGAAGATGACGATCGCCCAATACAGTGCCAGGGGATTGACCAACGTAACAATGCCTAACACAATCAACGTAGCGATGGTTGCTCGACGCGCAATTTTTCGCCCATAGATTGACTGAACAATTCGTCCACCATCCAATTGTCCTGCTGGCATTGTGTTAATAGCTGCAATGACAAGGCCCAGCCATCCGACGACGGTTAGCGGGTGGATATCGACGATGGGCTGCTGCATCTGGTTTCCTAAGACAACCCGAGCTAGCGTCCCGACAAAGATAGACCCCTGGAAAAAATTCGTTGGAACCTGAAACAAACTACCCTGATGAGATAACAATAAACCGATTATTAAAAAAATTAAAGACAGAGAGCCACCAAACAGCGGTCCGGCGATCGCCACGTCAAACAGGGCACTGCGATTAGGCAAAATAGACTCAAATCGAATCAACGACCCAAATGAGCCAATCTGCCAGGTGGGAATGAAAAAGGGAGGGCTAAGCCGAAGGCCATATCGCCGTGATTGAAGCCAGTGGCCTACTTCTCGAACGACCAATACGCTGATGGTGCCCCCCCCTACCAAAAGCGTGTCCTGAAAGCGCTCTATGTTCCGAAAGAAATCAAATCCCTGTAGTATGCCAGCCGTTTCGAGGCAGGTCGCCACGGTGGCGATCGCCAAAACAACTGCTACTAGCCATTGGAAAGCTGTGGTGGGCTTGGGGTCGCTAGTCTTAGGCAGCACCACCATGACAGGTTTATCGTCCATTCCTTCGACGGCGTATAGCCGATAGCGATCGCCCATGCGCTCTGCTAAAGCGGCTGAAAGATCATGATGCACAGTATCTGGATTGCCTCGAAGATTGCCCTTAAAAATAGCGCCCTCCTGATAGGGCATTGATTCCGTCACATAAAACGTATCGATGCCAAAAATTCCCCTTACGGCTTGCAAATCTTCCTCAGGCATGGCGGGGGCGATCGCCTCTTGCTGGGTCAGATTCGTCGCTGTCGTCGTCGCTGTCGTATCAGTTGAGCTTTTTCCGTGCTGCTGGTTCTTGCCAGGCTGTCTCTCTCTTTCCCGGAGCGCGTCAGCATGGGCATCCTCTACAGGCCGATCTGTCTCATAAGACTCCCTAATGCCATGCTCCACTTGAGAAGCAGACTCTGAAGTATCTTGAAACACGATTGGTGTATCAGAGCGGAACTCTGATTGAGTTGAAGGATTAGCTGTGGCGGAAGAGTTTTGGTTTTCAGCTCGAAGCCGTCGTCCAAGATAAATGTAAAGGCCTGCTGAGCTGACAATGAGAAGCAAAATTGTCAGCAAATTCACGTAGATGCCTGCGGCGGATAGCCCAAAGAATAAAAGCCAGGGAGCCATTAATACTACTGATTGAAGCCACGCCAGCACCCCTACTTTGCCATAGGGAAGCGCTCGGCGAAATCCCCAAACTAAAACGCCCAATGCAGCCAGTAGAATCAAAATTGTAATCATCTCAGTGTAATCAAGCCAGACAAACGGTGAGCAACAACTAAGTACCTATCCGAGAACTCCCCAGAGTTTGTAACCTCAAAACCCCTGACGAGGATTTTCGCATAGGCTCTAAATGTGAGCGGTCAGCAATGATGATTACGGCTTAAGAAACGAGCATTAAACCATTTGAATCAGATTTTGTCAGGGTGGTTAGTAGCTTGGCACAATTCAAACCCAGATGTAAAACCCTGCGCCGCCCGCTGCGCGGTCTGCGTAGGGTTTTACGAGTTTTATAATTATTGTGCTCACCTACCGACAGCATCGCCGCAGCACTGCAACAAAACCAGACTGTATTTAATTCGTAATCCTAAGAACCATTAAGATTTCTCTATCGTTGACATAGTTGACCAGTGACATAGTTGACCAGTATCTTCAAAGCAACTCACCGAAAACAGTGTTTTAACGGTTGCGTAGCTAGATTGCTATTCTAACCTCCTTCAGGCTGATTGAAAGCTTCAGGCTGATTGAAAGCTTCAGGCTGATTGTAAAGATGTCTCTCAGTCTGGAGTTCCTGGAATAGTAGCGCGGCATGGCAAGGACAGTGTATTGGGCGATCGCCTCAAGGTCTTGCGTGGCGGGCAATGCTGACCCGACGCAATGCCGCGACGCGTGACCCAAAGCATCTGGCTCCAGTAAATAGATATTGAGCAAATCGTATAAATCCAATCAATCATTCCACGATTGCTCTGCATTGATTCTATGGCCCTGTTGAATCCCCGAACCTTACTGAAATGGTGATGTCATGCAAATCAGGATTTGGATGTGTGGCGAGGTACTGCTCAGCCATGAGTCTCATAGACTCGGCGTAGCGGAATCCTGCAATCAACTGATTCCAGCCAGGGTTTTTGTGAAAGGTAATCCCCTCTGCTTTGGCCGCTTTGCGGCAGCCATTGTAGGAGCCATAGCGCCGGAGCAGTTCCTCTTTATCCAGGGTCGGCGGAGCCGATGGGAGTACGGCGATCGCCTTGCCCTCGTTTTCGTCAGGGGCAGGTTCATCGTCAGTTTGTTGCCGCTCCAACTCGTTTACCGCGACCTGAGCAACGGTAAAGATTGACGCAGCATTTTTAAGATCCTGCTCTTTATTCTCCTTGAGTTGGTCGAGCAGCCGGGCGATTCGTTTCTTACCCATTCGTCTGCGTGATTGTGATGTTGAGCGTCATTCCTGAGTAGCCTGACACGATTAAAAACCAGATGGAACACAATTTTCGATTTTGGATTTTCGATTTTGGATTGGCAAACCTATAGCTGGCATAGGTTATAGGTTAGCTATCTGTAGTTCTACTTTCAAGAATTGGTGTAGAACCCTTGCGTCCCCCGCTGCGCCGCTGGCGCAGGGTTTTACGGGGTTTATCATTAACTGTGCTCACCTACGTATTGAGCTTGTGAACCTATGGAGCTTGTGAAGTCCTGCTTGAGCTTAGTGAAGCAGGACCTACAATATCTTATCTGTCTAGAAGAGAACGATTAACCGAGGCTGGATCGGAATACATCTGTGGGCGATCGCGTGGGTCGTCATCAATGGGTTCCGCGCTGCCAAATAGAGACGGAGTTGATTCACCTGATATTTGTGTCTCATCCTGGACATCTTGCTCGTCACGCCACCACATGACAATGGACTTTACCGCATTCAAAAACTTGAAGAAGCGCCCCGGTAATGCCACAAAGCTCCAGCGGGACTGTTCGCTGTCTTCCATGGCAGCAAAGGGTTCAAAGGCATCGGATAAGCGGTCGAGATGAATCGCCATTGAGCTAACCTCAAGCTCTAACTCAGACACAATTTGTTGATGGTCTTGAGTGAGAGATTGTTTCTCAGCCGTTAGTGTGTGAATCATTCCCTGTAAGCGGTGGACGGTTTCTTTGAGTTGCAGCTTGTCTTGCTTATGTTGATCATTCCAGCGCATAAGCTGTGCGCGGCTGCGGTTGGTAAAAATCAAGCATTCTCGCATTTCCCCATATACCGCATCTAGATCTGAACGGTTTAGTATATTAGTAGCTTTAGGGAATTCCGTTGCCGATCGGAATCTGGCGCTGGACTGTGCATTAGATTGCGTTTGAGCTGGGTCAGAAGATGATGCCATCGGGATGTTCCTTTGCATGTTCGACATGACGGCCTCGCATGTACGGCCTTAGGTGTGAGAGATGCCTGGGAATAGAAAGAGTCCTGCGCCTATCATACTTTAAGATGCCTTGATGCGGGGGAGGGCGATCGCCTGTAAAATGGCTGTCGTCTGCACGAAACCAATCTGCATAGTGTTATGGAGGACGCGAGCAATGGCTGATGAACGCACCGAACAAGAAACTGAGCAAGCGGTTTCACAGGAGACGAAGCTTGACCCGCAATCCTCTGAGAGTGAAACGGATGCCAAGGCTCCGGAACCCGCTTTCGGCTGGACATCCTACGCCGAATTGGTCAATGGACGCTTTGCCATGATTGGGTTTGTTGCGCTGCTAATGATCGAGTTGCTAACCCGCAAAAGTTTTTTTCAATGGTTATTGGGTTAACACGTTTGTCAGGGAGACTGCTTAGCCGCCCCTCTCCTGGTACTTTATTTTCTTGCAAGTCCCTAAAGAAGGAGAATTACACAACTTGGCAAGTTTCACACAAAGATAGGGGTTTGGCGCGCGC
>CAYXJG010000365.1:0-5453 GCA_964465285.1 uncultured bacterium | reverse complement strand
AAAGCTTGCTGCTGTTGGGTTTCACTTCGTTGCACCCAACCTACGCGAACCCTAATTTTTAGGTTTGACGCTGTACTAGGGGAAAGCTCCAGTTTTCGAGCTGGACTTGCTATAGCTATGGAAAACTACACATACGGTAAAGCGCCTCAGTCTCTAAAGCTATTCTCCAGCTTTCTCAAATTGGTCACTCGGTACTGACTGACTGGAAAGGTTGACTGCTCCTTTCCCGACTTCATCTGGCTCATGACCCGATGGCTGACCTCAACTCGGGCTTCATAGGTGCCGCCACCGCCGTCGGGATGACTATATTGAATTCTTACCTGCGCCCAGGTGAGCTTTTGCTCCAGCTTTTTCAACAATACCTGGGCTCGAATGGTGGGAATCCGGCGCAAACTCCAGCGCAGTAAACGGTGGAACCACCGGCCTGGATCTTTTGCCACAACACAAGCCTCTTTGGCATAACCCAACCAGGGCCAGCCTTCCTGCATCCAGATCTCTCGCTCGGCAACTTGTGCCCAGCGATCGCAGCCCGCCCACCCCCGATAAAACAGTCTCAGCCGCGTCACCTCTCCCTGCTGACACACCAATTCGTGGAGGACATCCGGTTTCAGATGCCCCCAAAATCGCCCCGATGGAAAGTCTATCAACGTTGGTGCAAAGTTATGGCCACCAAAATGGGAGGTTTGCCAGACGCGAAGGGGGGTGGCGGGTGGCGGGGTGGAAAGGTACTGTCCTCCGGTCTTTCCCTGGTATTCCCGACGCAATCGCTGATATAGAGGGGTGCCGAAGCGACCGCAGGCAACGTCATAGTGGGTGTGAGTACAGACTAGTATGTCGCGGGTGGGGCTGAGTTGGCGGTAAGGGGCAAAAGTCGCCAGGCGTTTGGGCTCAAACACCAGGGCACTGACCAGTGAGGTTACCTGCTCTGTAGGTACAGAGTAGGCGTGGGCGTCGAACTGGGCAAAATATCCCTCAGGCCGTTGGTAGTAAAGCACCTGGGTATAGCCAGCACGGCAGTAGTCGGGGTCGGAGTCGGGGGCGATCGCCCCAATTCTCAACTGCTGCCACAGCCGGGGACGTCGCTGAATCTGCTCAAACAGCGGCAGCAGTGAGGACAGATAGGCTTTGTCTTCCCAGAGGCCTTTTGTCCAGGGGCGAGGGACTTCGATGAATAGCCAGTAACTGGCCGAGATCGCAGAGCCAATCGGGTCTTCACCCACCGCCTTAGATACGACCGAACAGTAACGACAATCTAGGCCACCGACTGGAGTTGATGAACTCATGAAGCGGTTCACTCGCGACACTGGAGGAGTAATGAGCCCTGAGACCGTCTAGGGCCTAGGCAAAAATATCTCGGATATTATTGAGAAACAAACCCAAGAGGCAAGAGAAACTATAATGTACTTTACCACCACGAGCATGAAAGATTTATACATGGTTACTGCTTGCTCCTGGGTAAGCTGCCCCAATCCTCGTCCCTATGCCCATTGGCGGCTCTTTTGTTTTCCCTACGCCGGAGGTTCGGCCAGACTCTACCAGAACTGGTCCTTTTCTCTGCCCGCCCAGGTAGAAGTATGCGCCATTGAACTGCCAGGGCGGGGGAGACGCATGGCAGAAGCCCCATTTTTTGACCTCACCTCCCTCATCCAGAATTTAGGCCAGCGGTTTGCGCCATGGCTAGATAAACCCTTTGCCTGCTTTGGCCACAGTTTAGGGGGGCTAGTTGCGTTTGAGCTAGTTCAGTGGCTGCGCTCCCACCATCAGCTAGAACCCCAACATCTTTGGGTATCCGCAGCCTGTGCGCCTCACCTACCCATTACAGCTCAACCCATCCATGCCTTGCCCCAAGCCGAATTCATTGCAGAACTCCGCCGCTACAACGGTACTCCAATAGCGGTTCTAGACAACGCTGAGTTGATGGAGCTAATGCTGCCCATGATACGCGCTGACTTTGCCTTGCTCGAAACCTATTGCTACCAGACACAGCCGCCCTTGTCCTGTCCAATAACTGCTCTATGGGGAAAGCAAGACCTGATTGTCAGTTTGGACGAGATGGCATCCTGGCAAGTTCATACTACAGGTTCTTTCTCATTAAAACTCCTATCTGGAGATCACTTTTTTGTGGATCAACCCCAAGTTTTGAGTTATTTGCAACATTGTTTTGATCATACCCAGACTATCTTTAAAGAGCTCTGAACCCCCCAATATTTCTATCTATAGCCCTGGCCAATTCGCTTAGAAAAGCACTGGTAGCCAATAGGCTGCTTGCAAAAGTGCTCCAACCTTTGTAGAGACAGCTCTCACAAATCTTTGATTACTTCATAGCAGTGACGGGTAGACTGTCTGCAATCCGCTCGGGAACTAAATTCAAAGATGAAATTGCCATCTTACAGCGATCAGAACTAGGATCGCCAGCATAGACTTCTCGCCCTAAATTATGAGCGATCGCAATCATCTTGGGCAACGGTAGCCAGGGAAATATAACTTTATCTCCTGAGCTGGATAAAAGCGTGAGAAGTTGCTCAAATAATTTGACTGTACAATCTTCTACCGGCAAGATTACAACACTATCGGCTTGATCGACTAGCCAATCATGCGCCCAATCTTGATGGGTCACAGCTACAGCCAGCTTAGCTTGGGGAGCACTCTCTATAAAACCTTTAGAAGCGGTGTCGCCACAAAAAATCTTGTGTTTATCCTCCAAGCGATACCAACCTGGGTTGATTGAGGCTAACGGGGTTGGCAGAGCATCTAAAGCAACCTCGGCAGGCTTAGCTTCTTTTGGGATAATGGAAATAATCTCCGGCTTGGCTGACGGGGGGCTCTGAGTTTCTGGAACTTGCTTATGTTGCTTAATAGCCGACTTGAATCCTTTATGAGTGATTTTTTCTCCCTCCATGGCTGATGCAAGCAGTTGAGAGCGCAGTTTTTCAGGTACGGAAGGTGCTGCTAGCTGGTACAGAATAGAGGTGGCAATGTCAACATTTGCCAAATTCTCGAATTTATCACCAAATGCTTCATAAACGTTAATAAAGTTATAGGCAGTTCGCTGGCTCCATCCAAACTCTGCCTTTAACCAGCCTAAGAACTGGCCGTATTTGAGGCGTGATCGAACATCAGCTAATCGCTGACCAATTTCCCAAATGTCTTGTGCCGAACGACGCAGACGCTTTCGGATTTCTCCAGTATGCTGCTGAATAATTAATCTATGGTTGTGATCGAGACTGTCATAATTAAAATAAGTTGACAGTGGAGCCTGCCCATCTGAACTGCCCATAACCCAAAGAAGTACAACTAAAATTAAGCGGCTCTTCCGGGTTGAGGGTGATAAGTCGAGCTAATATCTAGAACCAGCAAGGCTTTCAGCGATTTTTGGAAAGATAAAATGTATTAACTTATACAGTTTCAACCGCAGATTCAGAAGAGCCAATTAAGCCTACGCAAGTAAAAATATCCAGACAATACATCTCAGCATCTATCATAGCTGATATTTAAGATAACATCCTGATATCACACTAGAACTCTGGGGCTGGAATAGTTCTACCATTGACAGGATGTAGCCCAAAGGTCTAGAAATAATGCCCCGTTTAGCCGCTCCTGCCATTGTTTTAAGCGAGCCCGAGAAGTCGGATTTAGAGAAGTTGCTGCGGCGCTCAAGCACCGCTCAGCAGGTCGCCTTACGAGCGCGAATCATCCTGCGAGCGGAAGCCGGTGAAGGGCACGGCGAGATTTCGCGAGGGCTGGGAATCACGAAAGATACCAGTCGGCTATGGCGCAAACGCTGGCTCGAACTCAGCGATAGTGAGCTGTCAGTAGAAGAGCGTCTGAGCGATGCGAGTCGACCAGGAACGCCCGTGACGTTTAGCTTGGAGCAGTTCACCCAGATTTGTGCGATGGCCTGCGAGCCACCGGAGAAATATGGACGACCCATCAGTCATTGCACAGCCCAAGAGCTGGCGGCTGAGTTGGTCAACCAAGGGGTAGTGAAGAGCATTAGCAGACGCCATGTGGGCCGCTTGCTCGAAGAAGCGCAAATCAAGCCTCACCGGAGCGGTTACTGACTACACCCGCCCCCGGACCCCGAGTTTGAGACTAAAGTTGACGATATTTGTGAGCTCTACAGCTTAGCCCTCGACCGGGCTGACCAAGGAGAGGTGACCTTCAGTCTCGATGAAATGACCGGTATCCAAGCCACCGAGCGCAAAATGCCAGATATTCCCATGAAGCCAGGTCGCTGCGTCAAGGTGGAGTTCGAGTATCTGCGCCACGGCACCCAGAGTTTAATTGCCAGCTTCAATGTGGCCACCGGACGCATTGGCCAAGCCGATGTGGGAGACACTCGCACCGAGGAGGACTTAGAGGCTCATGTTCGGGCCTTGGTCGCTCGCTATCCCGACGCTCCCAAGATTCATGGGGTGATGGACTGTTTGAACACCCACCAGTCCGAGGCCATGGTTCGCATCGTCGCAGCCTTGGAGCCAGACCCGCCAGACCTAGGAGTCAAGGACAAGTCAGGCATTCTCCAATCGATGAAGACCCGCACCGATTTTTTGCGTGACCCCAACCACCGCTTGGTCCTCCATTTCACTCCCAAGCATTCTTCCTGGCTCAATCAGATTGAGATTTGGTTCAGCATTCTGGTGCATAAGCTGTTGCGGCGTTCGAGCTTCAAGAGCACTACCCAGCTCAAGACCAAAATCCTGGAATTTATCGACTACTTCAACCGCACTATGGCCAAGCCCTTCAAATGGACCTACAAGGAAAAGCCACTCACGGCCTAAATACTATAAGTACCTACGCCCCAGACTACTAGTGGATGGAGATCCCAATGATTCAGCCTTGATGTGGGCTGGCCGTGAGTGCTTACCGTTTCAAACCATTGATGCCTCTGGCGTTGATCGCCCTACCGGAAAAACAACCCCGCCGCTATTTTGACGAGACGGAACTGGAAAAGCTGGCAACTTCCATCCGAGAGCATGGCATCTTGGAACCATTAATTGTGCGTCCCCTAGCCACTGGCAGCTATGGTCTGGTGGCGGGGGAGCGGCGCTATCGGGCAGCAAAGCTCGCTGGCTTGCAGCAAGTCCCCATCGTTGTTCGGCACTTAAGTGATGAGCAAGCTTGGGAAATAGCCCTGCTCGAAAATGTACGGCGGGAAGATCTCAATGCTGTGGATAGAGTCGATGCAGTATTGCAGGAATTAGCATTCAAATTGGGGTGTTCAGCTCAGGAGGCAAAATCAGCCCTGTACCGGATTGAGAATGAGAACAAGGGCAAAGTTACCCGAGCCGAGTCGGGTAATATAACTCGGGCGACGGTTGAGCGGGTCTTTGAGATTCTTGGAATTCGCTTTAGTCACTTCATGCGATTTGAGCTGCCGTTGCTAAAAGCCCCAGAACACGACTTGGCAAGTTTCACGCAAAAATAGGGGTTTGGCGCGCGCGGAGCGCGCG
>CAYXJG010000364.1:0-5482 GCA_964465285.1 uncultured bacterium | reverse complement strand
AAGTTTTAGGCACATTTTAAGTTTTAGACACATTTTAGAAGGAACCAGAAATAGCCTCGACGCAGCGCTCACAGAGTAAGGGATGCTCTTTCGATTCGCCCACATGAACGGAATGGTTCCAGCAGCGATCGCACTTCTCCCCTGCCGCATCCCCAACGCCAATGCCCAATGCATCAGACTGGGACTGATAAGCCATGCCTTCCAAAATATCGGGGGAGTCCAATAGCTTGACTTGAGACGCCAGCAAAAGATAGCGTAACTCGTCTACCTGATTCCCCTCTAGGCTATTGGTTGGGTTCATCCTCTGGAGCTGTTTGCGTAGATCCAGGTCAGGGACGTAGAGCATCACCTTCGCATCTAGGGAAGAGCCGATGGCTTTGTCCGCCCGCGCCTGTTCCAGTACTTTGTTGACCTCATCCCGCAGAGTTCGCAACTGGCTCCATAGGGGGGTGAGCTGGGACTGCTTCCATTGCGGATCGAGGGTCACCCAGCCCGCCTCGAACACGGAGCGATCGCCCATTTCGTAGGGCATGTGCTGCCAGATGTCTTCTGCCAGGTGAGAGAGGACGGGGGCGATCGCCTTGGCGAGATTTTCGATGGCGATCGCCAGCACGGTCTGACAACTGCGGCGGCGGGGTGAACCAGGGGAGCTGATGTACAGCCGATCCTTGGCAATGTCGAGGTAGAAATTCGATAAATCCACCACGCAGAAGTTCTGCACCGTCTGGAAGAACCGGAAAAATTGGTAGGTCTCGAAGGCGTCCGTCACTTCGTTGAACACCTCAGTGATGCGATGCAGCATATACCGATCCAATTGCGGCAGTTCCTCGTAGGGAATGGCGTCCGTCTTAGGGTCAAAGTCATGAAGGTTCCCCAACAGGAATCGAGCGGTATTGCGGATCTTCCGGTAAATATCGGACAACTGCTTGAGGATGCCCTTGCCCAGCGGCACATCGGAGGTGTAGTCCACTGAAGACACCCAGAGCCGCAGCACGTCCGCACCGTAGGGCGGCTGTTGTTTTTTGTTTTTGCCCCCTTCAATTACCACAGCGGGGTCAACCACATTGCCCAGGGACTTGCTCATCTTTCTCCCCTGCTCGTCCAGGGCAAAGCCGTGAGTGAGCACGGACTTGTAGGGAGCATGGCCGTTCACAGCTACGCTGGTGAGCAAACTGGACTGGAACCAGCCTCGGTGCTGGTCAGACCCCTCCAGGTACATGTCTACCGGATAGGTCAGCCCCTCGCGCTGTTGCGCTACCGCTGCCCAGGAGGAACCGGAGTCAAACCAGACATCCATGGTGTCCATGCACTTGCGGTAGGTTTTACCGTTGTTGCGATAGGGTTCCGGCAGTAGCTCTTTCACAGGCAGATTCCACCAGGCATCCGAGCCTTCTTGGGCGATGATTGCCTGAATGTGGTCGAGGGTTTCCTTCGTTAGAAGGGTATCCCCGGTCTCTTCTTCGTAGAACACGGGAATGGGCATCCCCCAACTGCGCTGACGGGAAATACACCAGTCGGATCGTTCTGCCACCATAGGCGTGATGCGGTTTTCTCCCTGGGCAGGAATCCAGCGCACCTCTGAAATCGCCTTTAACGCCTCATCCTGAAATCCTTTCACCGATGCAAACCACTGCTCTGTGGCCCGGTAGATGGTCGGCTTTTTCGTCCGCCAGTCATAGGGGTAGCGGTGCCTGTAGGGTTCCTGCTTCAGCAGGGAACCTGCTTCTTTTAGGGCTTCCGTTACCGCTTCATTAGCGTCTTTCAGCACATTCAGTCCCGCAAATTTTCCAGCTTCCTCGGTGAAGTTCCCCGCTTCATCCACGGTACACAGCACTGGTAATCCGTAACGCTGACCCACCCGGAAGTCGTCTTCCCCGTGACCAGGAGCTGTGTGAACCAGGCCCGTCCCGGATTCCGTTGTGACGTAGTCGCCACCGATGACAATAGGGCTTTCCCGGTCGAACAGAGGGTGGCGATAGGTGGAATATTCCAGGGCTTTTCCCAGCAGGGACACCTTGACCGTGAGGTCGGTGCCAAACACCTGGGACAGCCGCTCGGTTAGCTCCTGGGCGACAATCACATATTTGAACGGTTTGCCGCTTGCCAGTTCAACCACGGCGTAGGTGAGGTCGGGATTTACCGCAACCGCCAGGTTCGCTGGAATCGTCCAGGGAGTTGTTGTCCAGATGCCCACGCCCAGTTCCGACAAGTAGGGAGCCAGGGATGCCTTCGCGTCTTCGGACAGGCTCACCATTGGGAATGCCGCATAGAGGCTTGGAGATACGTGGCCATCGGGATACTCCAGCTCGGCTTCAGCCAGGGCCGTGCGGGAACTGGGACTCCAGTGGACGGGCTTCATACCCCGGTAAATGTAGCCCTTCAGCGCCATTTTGCCGAAGACGCCAACCTGAGCCGCCTCGTATTCCGGCATCAGGGTCAGGTAGGGATGCTCCCAGTCTCCCCAAACGCCGTAGCGTTTGAATCCTTCTCGTTGCTGCTCGACTTGCTCCAGCGCCCAGGTTTTTGCCCGCTGCCGCAGTTGAATAGGCGTGAGGGACTGGCGCTCTTTCTGCTTCATGGCTTGCAGCACTTTTAGCTCAATGGGCAAGCCGTGGCAGTCCCAGCCGGGAACATAGCAGACCTTCCGCCCTTTCAGAAGTTGATATTTGTTGATGGTGTCTTTGAGAATTTTGTTGAGAGCGTGACCAATATGCAGGGCACCATTGGCGTAAGGGGGGCCGTCATGGAGCACGAACGGTTCCCCTGGATTATTTTTTGATAGGGTTTCGTAAATCTGGTTCTCTTGCCAGAATGCCTGGATTTCAGGCTCACGCTGAACGGCGTTCGCCCGCATTTCAAAGGATGTCTTCGGTAGGTTGACCGTGTCTTTATACTGTCCAGCTTTGGTCACGATAGGTTTGGGAACTCTCTACATGCATCCTCAATCATACGGTGATCTGCACAAAACCGTCCGTTATGGCTGAGCGTTGCCTTCCATTATTAACTACGAGGTGATGGGACTTCAAGGGATTCAGGCGCATCTTAGTCGGGAGGCATTCGATTTTGGATTTTGGATTTTCGATTTTGGATTGGCAAACCTATGGTTGGCATAGGTTACAGGTTAGCTATCTGTAGTCACGACTTGGCAAAGTTCTCAAATTCACAACACCTCAAATTCACAACACAAAGATAGGGGTTTGGCGCGCGCTCCGCGCGCGCCAAACCCCTATCTTTGTGTGAAACTTGCCAAGTCGTGTGTAGTTCTACTTTCAAGAAGTTCTACTTTCAAGAAGTTCTACTTTCAAGAATAGGTATAAGACAGAGTGTATCCGTAGAATCCACAGGGTTAATACTGCTCAATACAATTTAAACACATGTTTTCCTCCGTGGGGTTTTGGGTACTCTGCTTATATAGACAAAAGCGCAATTGACTCTCACCATTTAGGTTCAATCAAAAGATTTTTCTCAGGGTGGGAATGATTGGGCTAAATGGTTATCTACGTTACGTCGTGATTGATACTGGCACTCGATGCAGTCGCCTAAATGGAGGGCGATCGCCCTCGCTATTTTGCGTCATTCAACCCTCACGTTACCTGTAAGCCCTGCAATATGAAGCTCCCCATAGAACGCTAAACGCAGTCTTCAGAAGTTACGACTGGCACGAGCTGTTTTTGCCTCTCTTCGTCTTTCGAATTAATTGAAGTCATCCTCATGCCGCAAAGCGGCGGGTTTCCCACTGCCCCTTTCGACTGGAAGCTCACCCATCGTTGATCGTTGTGCGTTGAATTATGCGCCTGACGGTTTATTCCTCATTGCTCATTTACCCCTATCGCTAAGATGGTTTTCTCTTCACCCCACACAACACAGCCTCGTTTCTCCTTACACAGACAGAATCAATCGGGGTTACATCCCTCTTCGATACAAACTGAACAAACTGATAAAGGCGACATTGGCGATGCAACAGCATTTCGCTTATCTGGTCGAGCCGCTGCCAATGTAAGAGCGTTTGATGAGGGCAGAGGCATTCGTCCGCGCCGCCGCCGCAGAGGTTTCCTTGAGAAAGCAGATGGATTCAATACCCTGCGCCGGGGGCGGTTTGCCGATCACTTTCGAGTAAAAGGCGTGAAAGCCGGTGAACAGGTTCATATCAAGCTCAATTCCCGATCCTTCGACACATATGTGCAGGTGCTCGATCGAAAAACGGGAGAATTGCTGATGGATAATGATGATTTACGGCCAGGAGTCACCCATTCTCGCCTGACGTTCATTGCCCAGCCGAAAACCAAGTACGGCATTAAAGTCACCAGTTTTGCTGAGGAAGAAACTGGGCAATACAAAATTCGGGTGAAAGCCGTCACCGCAAAGTCGCCGGGCTTTTCCTACGGTAGTGGATTAGTGGATGCCGCCAGCGCAGTCGCCAGTGCCGCAAACCTTGACCTGATCGCTAGTGGTGCTGCCATTGACCAGCCCAAGGCATGGAATGTGAACCAGGTTAATGCTCCTGATGCCTGGGCCCAAGGATTTACTGGAAAGGATGTGGTTGTTGCAGTCATTGACTCGGGTGTGAAGAATCACCGCGATCTTAAGGGCAACCTGTGGACAAATCCAGGTGAAATTCCCGGCAATGGGAGGGATGACGACCGGAATGGATTTGTCGATGATGTGCAAGGGTGGTCGTTTGTGAAAGACAATAACAGTCCTGTTGACCCCAACGGGCACGGTACCCATATTTCGGGGATTATTGCAGGACTCCACAACGATTTTGGAGTATCGGGCATTGCGCCAGAGGCGAAGATTATGCCCGTGCGGGTGCTGGATCAGAATGGTGCCGGAAACCAGCGGGACGTAGCAAAAGGCATTCGTTATGCCGTGAAGAACGGAGCAGATGTGATTAACTTGAGCCTGGGCGGACCACCCCAAACAGATTTGGAGCGTAGTTTGAAGCGCGCCATTAAATTCGCCTACAAAAATGGGGTATTTGTAGCGATCGCCGCTGGTAATGATCGGCAAGGGCATGGGTCGGCGCATTCTGGAGAACCTGCCCACTGGGCATCCCGCAAAGGATATGCTATCTCTGTAGGTGCCGTAGATAAGTTTAAGAAGGTCGGCTCTTACTCCAATCCTCGTGGAAACAGGGCAGATGCCTCCTATGTCGTGGCTCCCGGCAGCGAAGTTTATTCTATTTTGCCCTGGTATTCAAGTCGCACTTTTAGCTGGAGCGGTACGTCATTTGCGACCCCCCACGTTTCAGGCGTTGCTGCGCTGATGCTCAGTGCTAACCCTGCGCTGTCTCCCTTGGAACTGATGGGGATAATCACACAGTCAGCAAATCCAGACGGGATTTCCATAGCACAATAGCTATCTTTTTAGGTGAATCGTTTTAAGCCAATTGCTCAGCGCTTCCTAATGTACTTGTAATCTAGCGGGCACTATATAGTGCTGTGCAAGCGCATTAAGTACAGTTTGTTGAGTGGCGGCGCAG
>CAYXJG010000363.1:0-5495 GCA_964465285.1 uncultured bacterium | reverse complement strand
GCGTTGTGAATTTGAGAACTTTGCCAAGTCGTGTTACATGCTTAATTTTTGAATTAAGTTTGTAGCCTGTGGTTGTATAGAATTCACAACTCTCAATTTTAGTGTAAGGTTTGACCGATAGTTGCTCTTGGCTCTGATGCGGGGGGGGCTCCCCAACTCTTTAACTTGGCGGCTGCGCCTTAGCCATTATTGAGATGCAGTCTGTGAAGCTGTTGGCGTTGCATTGACAATTCCAGATGTAGCATCTTCATCCAGAGACTCTTCAACGAGATCATCAATCGAAAAGGTCACTTCTTGAACAGCCCCAGGATCACCCATAATTTCCGCCTCGCTATTTCCCCTAGCAAGCAGGACGCCTCCCGCATTACCTGCTCGAATAGTGATTTCCTCGTCACCTGTCCAGGTGCGCTGAGTCCCTTCAGGCAATACTTCTTCTAATTCCTGCTGCCCATCTACAACTACCCGCAGCCATGAGCGCTGAGTCAATTCTATTGTGACCTGGAGGGGAGAATTGGATTCAGGACTGTCAGCATCAGCATCCGAGAATAAGAGTGGAGTATCAGGTTCTACGGATGGTTCAGCGGAAGATGTTGGATTTTCTAAGGGAGAGGTATCAGATAGAGGGAGAGATTCGTCAGATCCTGCCGGATCAACGGATACTTCGGGCATGTCCAATGTATTGGCTGACTGCCCAACGGGTGAATAGAACCGCGTCAAATATTGATGAAGCGCACCAATCGCAACAATAATAATGACGGTGTACGCTAACCAGAGATGTGTAGGTCGCAGTTGAGAGTTAGCCTGGCTCCAGGAAGGTTCAATCGCTCGTTTATCAAGTTCAACAGGAAATTGTGATGCAACGTCACTTCCATTCAAACCCAGGGCTTCGGCATAGCGCCGAATGAACCCCCGAATGTATATAGGTTCCGGAAGCTGATGAAAATCAGCAGTTTCAATCGCTCGCAAAAGCCGAGCCTGAATCATAGTCTGTGTTGAAACCTGTTCCAGTGATAACAGTTGACTTTCCCGAACGTCATGCAGGTAGCTCCCAATCTGAGCAAGTGCTTCAGCTTGGTGCTGGCTCGGCTGAGTTGTGTGTTGCCCCATAGCCTATGTCCCTAATGTGAGTGCAAACCAGAAGATGCATTCAAAACGTGCATCTAGAGCTTTCCCAAAACTTTGTACTAAATGTTAGTCTCCTCGTTAGACTATCCCAAGAGATAGGTCTGCCGTTGATACAAACAAAATTGATGCAATATTCCAGGAAGAGTATATTCGGGAGTGCGTGTAAGTTTGGGTAAGCGAAGGAACCCAATTGTTGATGAGATTATCATAAAGCGATTACTTCAGATGTAGTCAACTCCCGGAAATCTCCTGGCTTGAGAGAGCCTAGCACGATTGAGCCAATGGCCGTTCGATGAAGGTAAAGAACGGGATAGCCCAACTGCTTTGCTACACGACGGATTTGTCTATTGCGTCCCTCCTTCAACACGATTTTAAGCAGTGTTCGATGTGCTTCTTTTTGCAAAATTGATACATCTGCTGGGCGAGTACGCCTGCCGTCCAATACTACGCCCTTTTTCCATTGCAGTAACGTTTCTCGACTGGGTGTACCTCTAACCCATACTTCATATGTTTTTGCAACAGAATGGCGCGGATGGGTGAGGCGAAACGTGAATTTTCCGTCATTTGTCAGAAGAAGTGCCCCGGTAGAAGCAGCGTCGAGCCGACCAACAGGATGAATGCCCCGATATCGGCTAAGGGAGTTCGGCAGCACATCCAACACTGTTTTGCGACCAAATTGGTCGCGGCATGTAGAAACCACGCCAAGTGGTTTATGCATAAGAATATAGATGGTGCTGGGACGCATGCTAGAGCAGATTAGCTTGCCATCCACCTCAATAGAATCCTGCTCGGGGTCAGCCTGCTGACCTAGAGTTGCCGGAAGACCGTTTAGCGTTACACGACCTTCTGCGATCAACACCTCAGCTTTTCGTCGAGATGCAATACCCCACTGGGAAAGAATCTTTTGCAGTCTTTCACCCATTGCAGAAAAGCTCCATGATTCCAATTATGACAATGTATAGCAACACGCACTTAGGTTAGGACATTGGAGAGGAGTGCATCCCCCGCGCAGCGGGGGATGCACTCTTGAGCCTAAGCCCGTAGGACTATAAGCCATTCAGTGAAAGACCTCATTGACTGACAAAACTTATGCACAGATCCTCTGAAAACCCCTCAACCTAGCCCTCTGGGAGAGGGACTTAGGGTAAGGGCGGGCTGAGTAGTTACTAATTAGAAGAAGAACCAAGCTTCTCCTTTTAACCGTAGGTAAAGAGTATCTGTGTTGAGACGGGCACGGTTTCCATCAACTATTCGCCTAAAAGCTATTAGGGCGTATTCCTCAAGGCGGGAAGTTTTCCCAAGGATAGAATCTAGGAGACAGGAGCCAGCTCCCTCCTGAATTCTGACTCCTAGATTCTGGCTCCTAGATTCTGACTCCTAGATTCTGACTCCTAGATTCTGACTCCTAGATTATGACTCCTAGATTCTGGCTCCTTGCCCATCCAGGATTTCCCGGCTTAAATTACGAGCCACTATTAGCCTAGATGATTGTGCCATCAGGAATCAGCGCATTCTTGATAATGACAGTAATGCCATTACGGATATAGAACCCTTGTGCTTCTCTCTCGGCTTCTTCCACGTGATCCTTGTTAACAATCTGAACATCCCGACCAATACGGGCGTTTTTATCCACAATGGCTCGCTGAACGGTGGAATTTGGGCCAATGCCGATGGGGATATTATCAACTGCCATTTCGCGATCTGTTTGACGATCTTCATAGCGCTGATAGTAGTCAGATCCCATGATAAGGGTATCCCGGACTGTGCAGCCTGCGGATACGCGGCTACGCACGCCCAGCACAGAATGATGAATCTGGCAGCTCTTCAAAATACATCCGTCACCAACAATTGATTCGGTTACCTGGCAGTCAAGCAGTTTGGACGGTGGCAGGAAACGAGGACGTGTGTAAATGGGCGCTTCTTCATCGAAAAAGCTGAAGGGGGGACGAGGCTGCTCTGTGAGGGCCAGATTAGCGTTGTAGAATGCCTCAATAGTTCCAATGTCTTCCCAATATCCATCAAATAGGTACGCCTGGATGTTGTAGTCTTTAGCAGCACCTGGAATAATCTCTTTCCCAAAGTCAGTTTGCTCAAGGTGACGTTTCAGCAGATCAATCAAAACGTCTCGCTTGAAGACATAAATGCCCATTGAGGCGATATAAGGTTTTTCAGCTGCCTGCTCCGCAGTCAATCCGAGAGACTGAGTATCTACCTGCATTTGCTTCAGGGCTTCTCCCTTGGGCTTTTCCATAAAGTCAACGACCCGACCTGATGCATCGAGCTTCATGAGGCCAAAGCTAGAGGCACGCTTTTCGTCAATGGGAACAACGGAAATAGTAATGTCTGCATTGGTTTCTCGGTGGCGCTCCACGAAGAGGCGGTAATCCATGCGATATAAATGGTCGCCTGACAGGATCAGGAATTCATCCATGTCAAAGTCTTCAAGAAGCCAGAGATATTTACGAACAGCATCGGCAGTGCCCTGAAACCAACTTGGGTTTTCGGGGGTTTGCTGGGCAGCTAAAACTTCTACGAACCCGTCAGAAAATACCGAAAAGTTGTATGCGCGGGCAATGTGTCGGTTCAATGAAGCAGAGTTAAACTGTGTCAAGACGTAAATCTTGAGAATTCCAGAATTGATACAGTTGCTAACGGGGATATCGATTAGTCGATATTTTCCAGCCAGGGGAACAGCGGGCTTTGCTCGCTGCTTAGTCAGAGGGTAAAGGCGGGTTCCGGCTCCCCCACCTAAAATAATTGAAAGAACTCGTTTCACAAAAACCTCTTAACCGCCTCTTAACCTGTATATGTCGCTCGACTGTGATTGCTCACCTACAGTGTGTGATGGGAGGGGGCAGTTTGCAAGAGGCAAAGAGAAGTTTCTCTATATCTATCTTTTAGAAGAAGTTTAGAATGCGTTGGCATTAAAGCTTGATTCTCTCTGTTAATTTACGATATTCGTATTATTGTGCCTGCCGCCTACCCGAAATACTCAGCAGAGGCTTCGGAGACTGCTCGGATGCCGCAGCGGTAGCCGTGGGGTGTGCTACGGCTCTCACGTTTTCCGGAATACTGCTCATGAGCGCATCGACTCTATTATTTTTTGCTGTTGGTTTTGTGTGTTTGGTCGCGGGGGCAGAACTATTAGTTCGTGGGGCATCGAAGCTGGCGATCGCCGCTGGGCTATCTCCTCTGGTAGTTGGACTGACGGTTGTAGCCTATGGGACAAGCGCTCCCGAACTGGCTGTCTCTCTCCAGTCAAGTTTCACGGGTCAGGCTGATCTAGCGGTTGGCAACATTATCGGCAGCAACATCTCGAATATCTTATTAATTCTAGGGATTTCTGCCACCGTTGCTCCTTTATTTGTGGCAAGACAGCTAGTGCGGCTTGATGTGCCACTCATGATTGCGGCATCCTTTCTACTGTTTTTGATGGGGCTGGATAAAACCATCAATGCTCTAGAGGGCTGGATTCTCTTGTTTGGGGCGATCGCCTACACCATCTTTACAATTTGGGAATGCCGCCGCGAAAATGCGCAAATTGCATCAAAAGCGGCTGTTGAAGGTAACGCCGAAGCCAACAGCTTAGAAACTGATAGGTATTCTGAAGTCGCCATTTCTGGCTCTAGTCGGCCTCTTTCTCGCAAGAAAAATTCGTGGGCTACGATTGGTGCGCCTTTAGTTGTCTTAGTCGCAGGCATGGGCATTTTGGTGGTCGGAGCAGATTTGATGATTGGTGGTGCAGTGGCGCTCGCCCAGTTCCTTGGGGTGAGCGAACTCATCATTGGCTTGACCATTGTAGCTATCGGCACCTCATTACCAGAAATTGCCACATCAGTGATTGCGTGTCTCCGGGGCGAGCGCGACATCGCAGTTGGTAACGCCGTAGGCAGCAACATTTTCAACATCTTGCTGGTGATTGGCGTGTGCAGCATCGTCACACCTGGGGGACTGACCGTGGCAACATCGGCGCTGCGCTTCGATATGCCCATTATGATTACCGTCGCTGTCGCATGTCTTCCTATTTTTTTTACGGGATATATGGTGCTCCGGCAAGAGGGCATCCTTTTTTTGGCATATTATATTGCCTACATGACCTATCTGTTCCTCTATGCAACTGAGCACGATGCCCTAGATGAATACAGCCTAGTGATGGTGGTGTTTGTAGTGCCGCTGACTCTGTTGACTCTGGTTGGCTTAGCGATCCAAGCGCTCCACAGAGATCACGAGGGTCATGGAAGAGAGTAAGCGCCCACCATCACTAGGGATGAGTCGCTTGTAATCCACAAAGCATTGCTAATTCACACGACTTAGCCAGTTCCACACAAAGATAAGGGTTTGGCGCGCGCGGAGCGCGCGCCAAACCCTTA
>CAYXJG010000362.1:0-5498 GCA_964465285.1 uncultured bacterium | reverse complement strand
AAGTCTTTAGGACACGACTTGGCAAAGTTCTCAAATTCACAACGCAAAAATAGGGGTTTGGGGCGCGCTGAGCGCGCCCCAAACCCCTATTTTTGCGTGAAACTTGCCAAGTCGTATTTAGGAAATGAGAATTAAATATTTAGTAGGTCGGTAAGTAGTTGAGCAAAATTATTTACACATTTTCCTAGGGGCACACCCCGTCGGGGTGTGCCCCTAGGAAACTTGTTTGTAATTAATTCTGCATAGGTACTTATTAATAAACTCAACTTGAAAACCGGGGGAGCGCCCCGGAGGAGCACTCCCCTGGTTTTTAGGTTTTGAGGCTATTTATGCTGGGTTACTTTGAACCAGATTTCAATGGCGAAGCACGGCATCGCCTCGCCGCATTACCAACGTCGGGTTTTATTGCGCTAGTAGAGCGTGGCGTAATTCACCTACCCTTTTGACCCCTACCTTAAATCCCTCTTTGCAAGGGCGAGGGACTTCCGATCCGGCTCCCCTTTTTAGCTCTTTGTTCAGATGCTTTCTCAGGTTCTCTGCTGAGGAGTCGTTGACGCTGACTGTAGATGGCAACTCTGAACATACTCAATCCCTTGAACAATCCGCTGATTTAGTTGTGAATCACTTAATTTGTCACTCATTCGAACCTTATGGTAGAAATCAAGCTCCTGTCGATGCCCAATGGTGACAAGCCACTCTTCTGAGTCGTCGTCGTGGCGAAAAAGAAGATGGATATCGTGATGACGTTGTGATTGTTCGCAAACAGCGGCCAGCATCGTTAATTTTTTCTTTGTGTCCAGCATGAATCCAAGTTTTGATAGAACTACCAGTAAATTGAGCCAAATCTTGCTGGGTCGGGGCGGCGATGCCGCGCTGCCCCAACAAAATTGGATTTTATTTAATCTTCGTTCCTTACAAATACAAGCGTACGTGAAATCCCATGTTGCACAGCGGTCAAGAAATTCTTGAATGACAGAAAAGTCTTCCCCCTGCAGTATGGCAAGCCGTTCCAGCATATGGAACAACGTCGATACCCAATTTTACCGAATCTAGAAGCTAAAGTCCGGATTATAAATATTAAACAAAGCTGGAACTGAGAAAATACTGAAATGATGCATTGAACACAGACAGCCGGATACGTAAGAGCACGGAGCTAATGGCTGGACGGATGCTGCTGCAACGGTGGTCACACTGAGTCAAATCAGCAAAGAAGGGCGATCGCACACGACTTGGCAAGTTTCGCGAAAAAACAGGGGTTTGCGGCGCGCGAAGCGCGCCGCAAACCCCTGTTTTTTCGTTGTGAATTTGAGAGCGTTGCCAAATCGTGATCGCCCTAACAAAAGCTTTAATATATACCTTATCTATGTTAGGAGCTGGGGTTTTCCCGTAGGAAAACCCCAGCTCCTAACATAGATAGGCTTATATTTCGACAAGTTAAGGGTCTCAGGTGAGCGCAATTAATTATTCCTGCGCCGCAGGCTGCACGGGCGGCGCAGAGTTTTATATCTGGCTTTTAATTTTGCCAAGCTACTTAACGTTGAACGTTATTTAATTCTGGAACTTTAGCCGCCGTAGTTCCAACCTGTGCTTTCAAGCAAGAGCGGTTCTCCCTCACGGTGAACAGACGCTCCCACTACTTCACCCACAAAAACAGTGTGGTCACCATGCTCAACGCTGCCAACAACGCGACATTCCACATAGCCCAGGGTATCTTTGATAACTGGACAGCCTGTTTCAGGTGCTTCGTAGAACTCAATATCTTCGAACTTATTGCCAACGCGGCGCAAGGGCTTGAAGAAGTTTTGAGCCATGTCTTTTTGGCCTGCTTCTAAAAAACTGATGGCAAAGACGCCACTTGCCTTCACCATTGCGTGGGATGTTGAGTCATTCTTAACGCAGTTCACAACCAAAGGAGGTTGAAACGACGCCTGCATCACCCAACTTGCTGTAAACCCATTCATTTCGTCCCCATTTCGCACACCACAAACATACAGCCCGTGGGGAATTTTGCGCAAAAGGGTTTTCTTCGCTTGTTCGTCCAGCATAAAAGACATCTCCTAACTTGCTCATCTTATAGGCTACACCCAGCGATACAAAAGCACACGACTTGGCAAAGTTCACGAAGGAATAAAGGTTTTGGGCGCGTGCAGCGCGCCCAAAACCCCTATTTTTGCGTGAAACTTGCCAAGTCGTGTGCCGAAGATACTGCAAAGACGCTGTTGGGGACATTTATTCCTGGGTGTGCCAGAGGCTTCGAGCCAAATTTTGTTGATAAGCTAGTAAAGGATTCGGCTCATAACTCAAGCCGAGAACAATTGAACCTGAGCAGAATCCATTACCGATGGTTTTTCTATAGGTGCACTTCTCCAAGATGTAAGTAACCCAGCATAAACAACCTCAACTTGAAAACCGGGAGAGCGCCCCGGTTTTCAAGTTGAGATTATTAATACCGACCTACTTACCTGGAGGAAAAGTGAAAATCATTTGTCCATCTACTGAATGCGCTTGGCTGAACACTGATATTAATCCCTATGTCATCTTCTCCTCCTCCATTCTCCTCCTCTAGCAGTACAAATGGCGATGCGAAGTCAATAACTATGAGCGTTGCTGACCTGCGGCGGGACTATCGCGCCAGCACCCTTGATGAATCAGATGCGATCGCCGATCCCATTGAGCAGTTCGAGCACTGGTGGAACGATGTGTTGAGGGCAGAGGTACCGGAACCTAATGGCATGACCCTGGCAACCGTGGGTACCGATGGCCGCCCGTCTGCCCGCATCGTGCTGCTTAAAGGATTTGATCAGCAAGGCTTTAATTTTTTTACTAACTATGACAGTCGTAAGGGTCGGGAACTCGCTGCAACACCCTACGGTGCCCTTGTCTTTTGGTGGGAACCGCTAGAGCGGCAGGTTCGCATTGAGGGCACGGTCGAAAAGCTAACGTATGAAGAATCAGATGCGTATTACCATAGTCGCCCGAAGGGAAGTCGTCTTGGAGCTTGGGCGTCTCCCCAGAGCCAAGTGATTGAGAGTCGCCAGATTTTGGAGAACAAGCAGCTTGCTCTAGAGAAGCAATATGGTGGAGCTGACCAAATCCCTCGTCCTCCCCACTGGGGAGGATATCGTCTGGTTCCCGATCGCATGGAATTTTGGCAGGGCCGCCCCAGTCGGCTACACGATCGCCTCTGCTACTTGAGAGCAGAAGTGGGCTGGATACGGGTGCGCCTTGCCCCCTAGTTATTTGCTTGGCGAACGGCTAGAAGCATGTGAAGGAAAGTACGACAGAAGCACGAGACATTGTCTGCGCGAGCCACGAGAAACGATTTTGAGAGAATGCAGTGCCAATCGGTTAGCGTGGGGCTGCTGCTGTTTGCTGCACTCGCCGCTCCAAGAACTGCCGCAGCCTCAGCAGTGATAACGTTTGCCCTAAATTAAGGGGCAGAAGTGTAATGCCTTCAATGGACGACTGCAGCCATCCCTCGCCCCAGCACCATTGATGAACGCCATCAATTCCCTGAGAGAGGAGCATTTGCAATTCCTGGCTGGTGACAGAGATGACCTCATGCTGAATGGCAACAGGGCCAATCCAACTCGTAAACTTCAGCCCGTCCGTCAAGGGATTTGGTAATCCTGCTGAGACCCGCTGCGGCCACATCCACTGGCTAAACTCTGGTGGGCATACAATAGCGTCGCGGATTACCGACGCAGGAGCGCTTATTTCAATTCGTAACTGGCTCTGTTGGAATGTGCCTAGCATAGGTTGAAATGGGCTAACTAATGGGCTAACTAAACTAATGGGATAATTAATGGCTACAAATATGACGCAGCAGTTGGAAGGAACGGTATACCTACAAAGACCGTTATTAGGCCAAAGACCGTTATTAGGCTGCAACTCATCAAAACAGCGTGGCCCCAAACAGTGCGCATGGCTGAACCATATTATGAACCCTAACGCCAATCCCCAGGGGCTACGGTTGTCGGACGATTCCAAATACGGATGTGTAGCCATGAATAAAGGTAGTTCCTCCAACAGGGCCAATTTCACCGTTGCAAAAGAACCCGCTTACAGGAATGTTATGGAGATAGCGATGCAGCAGCCCAGAGTCAAAATTAGGCTTCTTGTACAACATTTCTCCCCGGCCTAAGCATGAAAACATAAGAGCCCCCATCACTTTGCTGGGCTGCTTTTCAGTTACATAGCCTTGGAGGAGCGATGATAGATCGTCAGCCGAGGTATCTGCGTCCCGTAAATGGAACCGGATGCGTTGTCCTGAACGAACTCGCTCACCAATTGCCAATGCGCCTAGCTTTGGGTCAACGCCAAGCAGGTTACGGATGAGAAAGTCTCCTTGCTCTGGGTTTTGCTTAAACTCGCTCTGGGCAACACCTACAAAAAGAGAGTTCTGCGCTAATTCTAAGTCGTGGGGATTAAGTCCCTGAATGATGCCTCGAAGGGCTTCGAGAGGAGGTTGAGCTGTGCCGCTCTCCGTGCCATCAGGAGACTCTTCTCTCACTTGCAAAATAATGTTGCGATCGCCCTCTACAACCCGATACAGATTCCCAATGGGTCGGCATCCCTGCGCCACAATCGCCTCTAACACAATGTTTCCGCTCAGCGCTACCCCAATAATCCCATCATCATAGTGTCGATCATTGAGAAATAAACAGCTTTGCCCGTTTAAGCTACCAATGCTAGCTAATCCTCCGACCTTAACAGCACCAGGATAGGCAAAGTCGAGGCCCTGGAGAAAGTCGTTAATGCCCCGCGACATCGGATCAGCCAAAATTACAAATTGAGGGTGATCCCCAGGATCAATGCCTACCAGATTGACCCAGGGATGAGGTGGGCCGTCTAAATCAGGCAGAGATCGGGTTTGAATATGAAAAGGATGAATAGTCACACTGGGAAGGGAAGCGAGGGTCAGGGTAAGAGCTGTGCGTCCTTCTACTTCGACCGATTGGCCCGTATCATCAGAGCCAACGATCCCTCCTCCACTGCATCCTACAAAGGTAGTCGAGGGAAAATGTCCCCGCAGCAGGGGCATAAGCCGGGGGTATTCGCTCATAAATGTGGAAGAAATAAAGACTATCCCAAAATCTGGCACGCCTTCTAAGGATTGCTTCGCTTGCTCTGCAACGTCATTGACAGCCGCTTCGAGGGACGGTCGAGTAGATAGGGCACTGACCCACTTCATTGGCACCGATGTCGTTTCATTCATGGTGTCGTGCAGTTTATTCTAGTTCTCGCTTGAATCAATGGACTGCGCACATATTGCGTTGTGCAAACACTGGGCATCAAGGACTAAATGAAGACCTCCTCTGTCCGGACGATGGGCGGTGCCGCGATGTCCTGACACAATTTAGTTCAACCTATTTAATTCTTGCTCTTAATGCATTGTAAACGGATAGGCTCCTGTTTCGGGTTAGCTGTAGGAGGGATACATGACTTGGCAAAGTTCTCAAATTCACAACGCAAGAATAAGGGTTTGGCGCGCGCTC
>CAYXJG010000361.1:0-5514 GCA_964465285.1 uncultured bacterium | reverse complement strand
CTGAGTGTATACCTTCTGCTTCAGTCCTGTCCCCCCATAACTCAAATGCACCGGATGGTTGAGAGTTGCTGGTGCTGAGTCGGAGGTTGTTTGCCACCGCTGGCCTCCACCGTTGGCAAGAATATCTGTTGGGAGATACAAACCGAGTGACGTGGAAAAGCTTTACTCAGAGAGATTTAGTGAATTACTGGTACGAAAGATGGGTTATTCCTAGACTTGATGCTTTGCAAACTAATTTGGAGTTATATCGTGACCAAGAATAGGCTGACTTATACTTGAACTATGCCCAGATTAGACATTATCCACAATGCGGTAAAAAACGCGCTGATAAAGGATGGCTGGTTGATTACAGATGATCCTTACGTCATTCAGTATCGAAGAACTGTGCTATGTGCTGATCTTGGTGCTGAACGCCCGATTGCGGTTGAACGAGATGGGCAGAAGCTAGTTGTGGAAGTGAAAAGCTTTATTGGCGCATCAAAAATACAAGACTTAAAAGAAGCTCTTGGTCAGTATGACATCTACCGCTACCTTCTAGAAGAAACAGTTCCAGATCGTAAGTTGTACATCGCTATCAGCAACGTTGCATACAATACCTTTTTTACTCAGGATGTAACTCAGCTGATTCTCAATAGGCATCAACTTCCAATCATTGTTGTAGACATAGAGATAGAGGAAATTATGCAATGGATAAATTAACCGATTATTCAAAGTTAATTAAGCGCATTTTGACTGAGTATGTGGAACTGCGTAACCGTCATCCCAATCCAGGTATTGAGACTTTTTTGATTATAGATGAGGAAAAAGCTAACTACATTTGGATGAGTCTTGGTTGGCAGAATGGAGAGCGTATTAATGGGATGACCGTCTATGTTCGGATTCGGGATGGCAAATTCTGGATTGAGGAGGATTGGACTGAAGACGGTATCGCTACTGATTTAGTTCGTGCAGGGGTTCCTAGAGAGGATATTGTGTTGGCATTTCATGAGCCAAAGATGCGACAGTACACAGATTTTGCAGTTGCGTCGTAGCAGCAGCGCAGGCTAACAAGGCGTTGGTGCGGACGGTATAGAGCTTGTCTGTGAGCGTTCGAGGTTATCTGCCGCCGCACAACTTCACCGTTAGCCTGCTGAGTTGTCATCCAGAGCAGTGACATTAAGCAAACCATTTGAAGCCCAACGGTTTAGAAACATGGATTGGGCAAAAGATCATATTTTTTTAAGGAATAACGCTATCTGTGATCTGACATCTTTCTGCGATGTGGCTAGAATGGGTGTACTATTGCCTGCTGAGGATAAATCTATGTCTAAGCGAAAGACGCATCACGTTGTGCCAAATTCTGATGATGGTTGGGATGTTAAGCGTGGTAGTTCAGAAAGAGCAAGTAAGCATTTTGATACTAAGAAGGAAGCTGAAACCTGGGGACGTGAGGTAAGCCGCAACCAAAACACTGAATTCATTGTGCATAGGAAGGATGGTTCTATTGAGCGCACTGATAGCCACGGTAACGATCCGATGCCTCCAAAGGATAAGAAATAGTTTGCTGACTACATTCGTCGCTGTTCACTTCAGGAATTTAGTCTTCCATCGATTATTAGGATATGGGCTTTGATCTCTCGAAAATCGCAGAATGGATTAATCTTAAGCCACGTTTTTGGTTCGGCATTTTGTTGCTATCCAGCTCCCTTTTATTCTTGCCTTCAGAATCTCTAGATAGACTTGGTCTTAAAGATTTCCGTGATTCTCAGAGGTCATGGATTGGTCTTGTTTTTCTTGGATCCATAGTTTTTTTAGGTTCTTATGCGGCGGAAGAGGTCTGGATCACGGGCAAAAAAATTTATCTTGAACGAAGACAACTCAAATCTTGGCACGATCAAATAGCTAATTTAAGCCCGCCAGAAAAACTTGTCTTGCGTGAGTACATCGAGAATCAAGAGACTACAAGGTATTTTGAAATTAGCGACGGCATTGTCAATGGGTTGGTTGCAAAGAAGATCCTTTATTGCGCATCAAACATAGGTGCATATTACACCTCATTTCCATTCAATCTTCAGCCTTGGGCATGGAAGCATCTTAATAAACATCCTGAGATACTAAGTGATTTGTCATCAGTGTTGCAGGCTAACACATCACGGCAGCGGACGGACGAAAGCCCCTAGTGCTTAGTTCAAGGTTATCCATCGCCGCTGCGTTTTGCCGTTAGCTTGCTTCTGTCACAGTGCTATCGAATTGGTGAACGCGAGAGATTACGCGGTTTGATGGTGATCGGTGGGTTGGCGATACGTGCTACGCACAGGCAAAGCCAACGCCCCCTAATTCCAGGTTCAGTTCATCAGGGCGATCGGTTGAAGCGACCAGTCCCAGAAGGTTGTCAGTCATAGTAAACGGTTGAGTCCATTTGGCTTACTTATCTGAGTTGGGTGTCCCAGCAGGTGTTTTGGGGCGATCGCTCGGAGGTGCTGCTTTCCGAACCGTAGCGAGAGGTTGCGGGTGGGTGTGGCGATACGTGCCCCGCACAGGCAAAGCCTTTCATGTCGCGCAGCGAAACGCCCCCAGCAATAAAGGTTGAGTTCTTGAAGGTTTTCGCAAAGATTAAGTGTTCCGAAAGGTTTTCTGTGCTCAGCGAAAGGATGAGTAGAATCAGGGTGTTGGTTGGTGGCGAGAGGTTGGGAGAGCAGTGGGAGGGGCGATCGCCCAAAGGTCGCTAGCTAACCCTGCATGGCAGCGGACGGACGAAAGCCCCTGATGCTGAGTTCGAGGATACCGACCGCCGCTGCATTCTACCGTTAGGCACAAGTAACTGTTCGGTAGTTTTGTTGCTTGTACTGTTTAAATGACCATGCTCTTCAGGTGCATCTCTCTTAGCTATATGCCATGAAAAACCTGCTCTTACTCCCTCTTAGTACCTGCTTGATGACGCTCCTAGTGGCCGTCTCGGTCGGCAATGCTAGCAGACCAACGCTAAAAGCTTCAGCCTCGCCGCTAGAAATAAACCAGGGACAGCCTGTTGACGACAGCTTGCTGCCACTACTAATTATTGATGCTCAGGGGGCAGACAGTTATGTCAGCCCCATCCGCTCCACCCCTCCGGTACCGGAAAGACGCTCAACTCAAAGCAATATAAATCCTGATGATAGAGTTGAGTTACAGCCTTCTAGAGTGGTTCCTGCACTGGATAGTGAACAACCCCAGAATACTGATGAGAGTCTTTCCTCTCCGGAACTGTCTGCTATACCCGCAAGAAGACAGTCTGATCCAGCCGAGGTGCGCTCTATACGGGTCAGTCCAACTGGTCAGGTGATGGTTAGTGGTGATGATGAGGATGAAATTCAATTGTGGGACATTGCCACCGGAGAAGAACTGCACACCTGGCGCAGTGGTAGGTCGGAGCGAACACAAGCTGTGGAATTTACCCCTGATGGCAACACAATTATTTCAGGTAGTGTTGTTGCGGGGCAACTTCGGCTGTGGCAATGGCAGGATAATTTAAGACAAGTACAAGACTCGCCGTTAGCAAATGTATATTCGGTGGATATCAGCCCTGATGGCGAACTCATTGCAACAGGTCATAGCGGAGGTGTCATTAATCTGTGGAATCGGGAGTTAGAACTCGTTCGCTCGATCCAAGCCTATGTTCCTTCTATCCAAGGCGATTATGGTCTTAGTTATTCAAATAATGTCGTCGCAATCGAATTCTCTCCTAATGGAACAAGGTTAGCAAGTCGAGGATTCGGAGGAATTGGGCGCTTGCAGCCCTCTCCCTCAGTCCAGATCATTGAGGTAAGTTCAGGACGGATTATCAAAACATTACATGGAGATACTTCTGGTGGTGTTGACTCTATCGCCTACAGCCCTGATGGCAATATCCTGGCTGGCTATTATGAAGGCATTTATAGTGCTGGCATAGTAAGATTTTGGAATCCGAACACCGGAGCCGTCATTGCCGATTTGGAGACAAACGTAGTACGACCCCATGCAATCGCTTTTAGTCCCGATGGAGAGTTTATTGCTATTGCAGGTCTCAGTGATCTGATCGAAGTCTGGAGTGTCGAACGCCAAGAGGTTGTTCAGACTTTTAATTCTGGACTCGACTTCCATCATGTTTATTCAATAGATTTTGTCCCCAATAGCAGAACATTTGTGACATCAGGTGTAGCTGCCCTGCAGGATACGGAAGGCACCTCTTACCAGGGCACCATCATGATTTGGGCTTTGGCGCGTGAAGACGTTGATGGGTAAGTAGATTGTTGGTCAGGACGATCTCCAATCTGGTAGGTTTATTCTCCATTAAAACCTCTGTTAATTCACCGATAGCTTTCTGGAAACGCACCATGGTCATATAAATTCCTTGAAGTAAGCGGTTGTCGCCTAACAACGCCCATGCACACCGACCGCTGCAAGTTAATCGGTGACGATGCAAAGGTGATCTGCGGCGGGTGATGGGCACCGTTAGCTGTCTCATCAATTGAATGTATCGGAAGGATATGAGCAGTATTTTTGAAGCAAATGGGGCAGACGAAGTTTACAGTGCCCTTAAAGATGAGATAAATCCTCGCTGCCAAGAGGCAAAAAAGCTGCTTGAGGAGCTTTGGGTAAGAGTATCTAATTATGTAGATCCAGATGTCCTTGCTGAACTACCAAATCAGTTCCATCAGCGTTTTTGGGAAATATATTTGGCTGCCTCTCTGATAGAAGCAGGTCTACATCTAGAGAAAAGTAGCGGTCGTGATGGTCCAGACATTTGTATTAATGTTGCTCAATCAAGGGTATGGGTAGAAGCTGTAACGGTATCCTCTGGGCAGGGTAATGATGCTGTTCAAAAAACAGAGCTTGGTGTAATAAGGGATGTACCTGATGACCAGATTAAGCTACGCCTGCTTCATGCGTTTGTTGAAAAAAGTAGACAATACAAAAAATACATAGAAAAAAATTGGGTTAGTACAAAAGAGCCTTACATTATTGCCATTAATGCTGCTCAGGTTCCTTCAGCAAGTCTTGAGCGCGAGATTCCAAGAATTGTAAGATCGCTTCTGCCTTTTGGACATCAGGTTTTGCATCTAGATACGAAAACGCTAGAGTTAGTTGACACCAGTCACGAGTATCAAGGAGGAGTCATCAAAGCTTCTGGCACAGAAACAGAGACTACATCGTTTTTGAATGCAGAATATTCTGGGATAAGCGCCATCATTTATTCATGTGTAGATGTCTTTAATCATCCAGTTGAGATCAGTAAATCACTTTTACTATTTCATAACCCTTTGGCTTTAAACCCTATACCGTTGGGTTTTCTTAAAAATGGTTATGAATATTGGGTTGACTGGCATCTTAAGAACAAGAATTGGAATCAAGAGAACAATCGTGAGATGCACGACAGCTAACACGTCACGGCAGCGGACGGTTGCAAGCTGCTATCAGGGTTGCCGAGGTTGTCTGCCGCCGCTACGTTTTACCGTTAGCCAGCTGAGTTATCGGTCAGGGCGTATTGTTAAGTTATCTATTTGGGTTCAGGGTCTA
>CAYXJG010000360.1:0-5517 GCA_964465285.1 uncultured bacterium | reverse complement strand
GCGCGCCCTAAACCCCTATTTTTCATTGTGAATTTGAGAACGTTGCCAAATTGTCCCTCAAAGCTTGGTATCTCCTCCATCACATCGATTAGCGAAGCGCATGGCCTGCCATAAAATAGAGAACCTCCCGATGCTTTAAATGGCAATGAAGTGGCTTAATGGTAAAGGGAACCCATCACGCCGTTTCCGACGCCGCAACTAAGGACCTATCATGATCCGTGAACCACAACAGGCCGCAACGCATAACACTGTCTCCGCATCATCAACAGCACCGTCGCCACTGAAAATTGCTGTCATTGGTGATGTGCACGACCAATGGGAAACCGAAGATGCGATCGCCCTCAAACGATTGGGAGTAGACCTGGTTCTCTTTGTGGGAGATTTTGGCAACGAAGCAGTGGGCATTGTCGAGGCGATCGCCCACCTGGACATCCCGAAAGCCGTCATCCTGGGGAACCATGATGCCTGGTACAACGCCACCTCATGGGGGCGGGCAAAGTGCCCCTACAATCGCACGGTAGACAATCGCGTTACCAAACAACTTAACCTACTGGGCCATACCCACGTCGGCTATGGCAAGCTCGACTTTCCTGAATTCGGCATCACGGTTGTCGGCGGGCGTCCCTTTAGCTGGGGCGGCTCCGAATGGCGCAACAAAACCTTCTATCGAGAATGGTATGGCGTTCATAACTTCATGGAATCCGCCGAAAAAATTAAAGCAGCCGTCCGAGAAGCTGCCTTTGACACCCTCATCTTCGTCGGGCACTGTGGTCCAAAGGGTTTGGGCGATCGCCCAGAAGACATCTGCGGACGGGACTGGAAACCCCTCGGCGGCGACTTTGGTGATCCAGACCTCACTGAAGGCATCGCCTACGCCCGTTCCCTGGGCAAATCCGTTCCCCTTGTCACCTTCGGGCACATGCATCATCGCTTACGCCACCGCAAAGATCGCCTACGCGAACAACTAGCCGTAGATGAACAGCACACCATCCACCTCAACGCCGCCAGCGTCCCTCGCATTGTTGAAAATAACGGCATCAAGTGTCGGAACTTCTCCCTGGTGATAATGAACCACGGAGGTATCTCAAGCTCATCGCTAGTGTGGATCAATCAAGAGTATGCCGTGCAAGCAACCCATTCTCTCTATGCCCATGACGGGGCGATCGCCTCAATGTAGTGCTTCCCTAGTTCAGCGCCACAGGTATTGAGATAAACAGTGCTAGATGCTTGCGACGGAGACATCCACATCCTTAAACATCCACATTCTTATAGCAGTGTGCAGTTGGTTCAGCACACACGACTTGGCAGGGTTCTCAAATTCACAACGAAAAAACAGAGGCTTGGGGCGCGCAGTGCGCGCCCCAGCCTCTGTTTTTTCGGGAAACTCGCCAAGTCGTGTTGACAGAGCATTAGCTTTAACTCAGGGCTATCTCAAGAACAGCGAGATGAACGTAAAGTTTTCGCATCTCAGGGTAAAATGAAAGCTCTGTACTAGTGAACTCCCCTGGAGAGGTGGCAGAGTGGTCGAATGCGCTCGACTTGAAATCGAGTGTACCGAAAGGTACCGTGGGTTCGAATCCCACCCTCTCCGTTTTTGGCTGTACCTGGGATATGCTCTATGACGCTGCACTAAGGTACTGAAATTACCACGGTGTCGGCAATGGGTTCTCCCTGGTCGATCAGTTCTTCATGGCCGTTTGCGTTCAGGGTGACGGTAATCTCATGGGTGCCAGAAGTCAGATCGGGTAAATGATGCCAATTGCTGTAGATGCGCATGATTTTCTCCCCGTTGATATAAAGATGGGCGTGGCCTTCATTGATGAGGCTGTCTCCATTAACCCGTTCGGGGGCAAAGTCGAAATTTTCGGTGACAAGGTGGAGATTCCATCCATTCATAGGGTCATCGTACACAGCCAACTCAAGGGAGGGAATCAGAGTAGCATTAGATACATTTATTGAGCCGTGGTGGTGCCCGTCACCGTGGTGACCTGGATTGCTATGTTCTTGTGCCTCATGGTGGTTTGTTTCATCTGGTCTAGGAGCATCATGCTCTACTGTGTCATGGTGCATTTGATGGTGAGGCGCATCGGACTCTGAGTGGCTGTGGCCTGCATCTGCGCTGGCGCGACTTGGGATAATGCTGAGAGAGGCAACCAAAAGCACCGGACAGAGGAGTCCTATAGGCTTAGAAAAGAGAGTTAAATAACTTAAGCCCCAACAAAATTGGACTGTATTTAATCTTCGTTCCTTAATCGATGTGAAAATCATGGCGTTCAAGCGGGGTTAACAACAGACATGGATGATAGGGCTTACGCAAGTCCTGCATTTCTAGCGCATTTTTATCGCATCGTTAGGATGGGGGTAGACCGTGCTCACTCCTCACAGATTGAGGCGTCACCCTTAATTCTTACCAGCATCCTTACCAACCCTTTTCAGCTTGGTCGAGGACATAGGCAGCAACATCTTCGATCTCAGCTTCAGATAATCTGCCAAGGAAGGAAGGCATTGCCAGTTTGCCTTGTTTTATCTGGGTTTTAATAGCATCCAGAGATGCCATACCGTACTTTTCCAGGTCATCCTTTTTCAGGGTTTTCATGGCGTTGACGTAGTTGTTTCCGCCCATGTGGCAGGCATTGCAGTTGGCGGTAAAGACCCGTGCGCCATTGGTCAAGTCAGCGGCGATCGCCGGAACTGCTCCAAACCCGCCGATTACCACTAGCACAACCATCACGGCTCCAATTAACAGACGAATCACAGATTTCATAGGTATTTCAAATTCCTCAGAACTGAAGACTGAGGGATCTACAGCTAAATAAAGATACCGGAGGAGAGGGGCAGCGCCCGCCGCCCCTCTCCTGGTACTTTATTCTTTTGCAAGTCCCTTATAGGTCACAGTTATTCATCCTGCCCAGAGCGAAGCGTGGGAGTCAAAAGACATGACGTCGATCATTACGGCATATTACAAGGTGGTTCAGGCAAAAGCATCCTATTCAAATGCTTGCGCTACGATAGAATGCATATTTTTTCATTGCTACTCATTTTCACGGCAACAACGCTATGGCTCCTCTGCCCGATCACTCGCCCAAACAGCTTTCCTTGGGGCCATTGGAATCTGAAATCCTTGACATCATTTGGGATGACGATTGTGTTACTGCGAAAGACATCCATCATCGCTTGCTTACCGATCCAGACCGGGAGCTTACCTATCCTTCAGTGATGACGGTGCTTCGCCGCCTGGAAAAGAAGGGGTGGGTGACGTCAGCTAAGCGCGATCGCTCCTTTTGGTGGCGGGCCTGCGTGTCGCGCCATGAGGCTCATGTGATTCGCGCTCACCAGAACCTCCAGCAATTCCTCGCCATTGGTAACCCCGATATTGTGGCAGCGTTTGCCGATAGCCTGGATCACGCTAGCCTGAATCAGATAGAGGCGATCGCCCAACGGCTGCGAGATGCCCGAAGTGCCCGCCAGTATGAGAGTCGCCCGCATCAGAAAGGAGAATAGCCCATGCATCTCTGGATGATTGCCATCATGATTATTTGTGCCAGTAGCCTGCAGGGAATGCTGTGGAGGTTCTTACAGCGGCAATCCGCATCATGGTCACAGCGCTGGCAGAATGCGTTGACTGCATTTCTCGCTCCGCCTCTGCTGCTGGTGATGACCGCTGCTGCCATGATTCAGATGGGCACTGAAGGTGTTATGTTGGGCGTTCCGGTGGGCAAAATTGGGTTTGCAATGGGGATCGGCAGCGTTGGATTGGCAGGACTAGTGCTGGGATATCTGGGTATTCAGGCATGGCGATCGCTCCGACGCATCCAAAGGCTTCCTTCCCTTGATATGTGTGAGCAGGTCAGCGGCGCAAAGCTGCTAGACAGTTCTGCGCCGTTTGCTGCACAGGTGGGATTTTGGCAGCCAAGCCTTGTGGTGAGCCGGGGGCTATTCACTGCACTGACGCCCGACCAGGTAAATGCCGTGCTTACCCATGAGGCCGCCCATGCCACGTACCGCGATACCTTCTGGTTTTTTTGGCTGGGCTGGGTACGAGTGCTGACCTGCTGGCTTCCCCTGACTCCTCAGCTATGGCAAGAGTTACTGCTTTTGCGGGAAATGCGTGCCGATCGGGAGGCTGCCCAGACGGTTGACCCGCTGCTGCTGGCAGAAGCCCTGCTGGAAATAGTGCGGTGTCCGGTTCAAGAGCCGCTGTCAAACTGCGCTGCATTTAACCCTCCGTCATCAGTTCATCGGTTGGAGGAGCGGATCAATGCCCTCCTGTCCCAGGAGGAGAATGTGCGTAGCTCAGGCATCGGGTGGGTAACGCTTTGTGTTGCGCTAATGCCGCTTTTGGCGATCGCCCTTCACCATTCAAGCTAAAGGAACAGCGCACTTAACCCGGTGAGCATCTCTGTTTTCCAACGTGAACTCGATATGTAAATCACAGCATTCCCCCCGACTCACAAGCCCCGTCATACACCGTCAACACCGGCGACAGTTCATCCTTAATCGGGATAAACAATACATGGGCCATCAACTTGATTATCCGGGGGGTGAAGTGCTCCCCCGCTGCCTCGTTGTTTTCCTCTATTTTTGCGTGAAACTTGCCAAGTCGTGCCCACATACACATTACGCAGACAGTCATCGGCGATCGCCCAGATAAAAGAGACAATTCAGCTCTGTAGTGCAGTATCCATACGTATATATCCAAAATTCCTCAATCTTCCGCAAAAATACCGGAGTTGGGTCATGAAATCGTGAAACCACCACATAAGATTACATATCAGTAGGTCAGTACTCATAAACTAAACCTAAAAACCGGGGCGCTCCCCCGGTTTTTGGGTTTTGAGGTTACTTATGTTGGGTTACTTCGTTTCTTCCATTCCTTAATATCAGCACGGATGCCAACTGACCTAGATGAAATCGTGTAAACCAGAATTTTTTCAAGTTGCTTAATTCTGAGATCATAAAAAGCCTCAAAAATTTCTCCAAAATCTTTACTTGAAAAGGCTTTAAAGAAACGCCCCAGGTAGGATTCGAACCTACGACCGACTGCTTAGAAGGCAGTTGCTCTATCCACTGAGCTACTGGAGCACAACACGCCAACTAGAATGTAGAATTCAGTGTTCGCAAAACAGGTCATAAGCAAATGAAAACCTGTTAACCATTTTATTGAACCAAACATTTCATTAAATATAAACATGAAATGCATATATTTGGAACATTTCGGGGAACCCTGCTAATCAGACTCTATCCCTAACTCTATCCCTATGGTAACAACTCTACTGCTGGCGATCGCTTGCCATGAATAAGTGCATCTGCCCTGTAGTTGGTATAACAAAAACCTGCCATATCCTAGATTCTGGATATATATTCGAAGCCTTTGGATATCTGCCAGATATACTCACCAAAGCATGTGCCAAGGTAGGGAGTGCGGCTCTGCCAGATTCATTTTGCGAAATTAATCATGCAGCATCATGCGCTTGAGCCTAAGATTCTTGATTTTTAAGACATTTACGGTCAGGATCA
>CAYXJG010000359.1:0-5522 GCA_964465285.1 uncultured bacterium | reverse complement strand
GATCGCTCCAATCGACTTTAGCTGCGAAAAAGCACGACTTGGCACGTTTCACGCACAACTAGGGGGTTGTGAATTTGAGAACTTTGCCAAGTCGTAAAAAGGTGAGTTTCACTCCAGGTATCTTCCTTCTTTGATTCACCGTATCGGATAGGAAAAAACGCTCAATCCAAAATCCAAAATCCAAAATCCTCGTTACTCCATAAGCTCCCCTGTCTCTTGCAGCGCATGGAGCCGATGATAAATGCCACCACGAGCCAGCAACTCATCGTGGCTCCCGACCTCCGCAATACGACCCTGATCCAGCACGACAATCTTATCGGCTTCCCGCACTGTGCTCAGGCGGTGAGCGATGATCAGGGTAGTGCGGGTGCCCAAAATGCTTCGCATGGCAAGCTGAATCGACCGCTCTGACTCATAGTCTAGACTGGATGTTGCCTCATCAAACACTAGCACATCCGGTTCCATCAGCAACGCGCGAGCAATACCTAAGCGTTGCCGTTGGCCTCCCGATAGGCGAACCCCTCGTTCACCCACGACCGTGCCGTACCCCTTGGGCAGCAGGTGAATGAACTCGTCTACCCGTGCTACTCGACAGGCAAACTCTACTTGCTCAAAAGTGGCGTCTGGATTTCCATAGGTCAAGTTATCGAGCAGCGAGCCGTTGAACACATCGACTTCCTGATGGACAATCGCCAACCGTCGGCGATATCCCGTCACATCCAAATGGCGAATCTCCTGCCCGTCGATGAGAATCTTGCCGGACTTCGGCTCAAAGTAACGAAACAGTAGCTTCACTAAGGTTGACTTTCCCGAACCCGATCGCCCCACCAACGCAACGGTCTGGTTTGGTTCAATCATCAGGTCGATGTGCTCAAGCACTGGGCGATCGCTCTCATAGGCGAATGACACATTGCAGAAATGCACTTTGCCTGTAAATTGATAAGCCATGACCGCATCTGGTTTAGCTACTGCACTTGCTGCATCAACGCCTACAGGCTGCTGCATAAACTCGTGAAACCGCAGCATTGACGCATAGCGGCGGGCAAATACCTCAGCGACAATGCTAATGGGCTCCAGCTCTGCAAAGGCCATGCTGGAGATGGTTAGGGTCGTGATGAAATGGCCCAGGGAAATTTGTCCCTGAAGAGTCGCCCATAGCGTCAGCGCTAAAATTGCGAATACGCAGCTTTGAATGACTGACCGCTGCCAGGTAAATAGTCGCACATACCCTCGGTGGATGGCATTCACCACCACTTGAAATTCTCGCTGGAACCGCTGCTGCTGTCGCTTCAGTTCCTTGCCCTCCGTGGCAAATGCCTTGACCGTTTTAATGTTGGTGATGATTTCAGACGTGCGGCTTTCGGTATTTTCCATATACCGATCGAGAATTTCCTCGCGTTTGATTAACCGCCGTAGCTTATGCAGGGTGAAGCCCAGAATGCCTACGAAAGAGATTAAAAACACCAAGGCAATGCGCCACTCGATGAAGCTGATGACCACAAAGATGCCTACTACACGGAACAGTTTAGGCAGCAATTGCCCCGCCACCTCTGGGTAAGTCCAGGTGTGGTTTGCTAAGCCCCGGGCAACCCGCCCGGCAATGCGTCCTGGATTGTTCTCGTCGTAGAATTCCAGGGGCAGCGTCAGCAGTTTCTCCATCACCCGCCCGGACTGATCCCGGCGGGATCGCAACGGAATATCCCAGTGAAACCAGGTTCCAATCCATGGCTGAACAGGCGCACGCACCACTGTAACAATGAAGATGATGCCTAGCAGGACACCCAGCATCGTGGCTTGGGTCATAGGCCATCCGAATCTGCTGGCTAGGGTGGCGATCGCCCGGTGACTGACCGGATCGACATTTCCGGTGGACAACACGTTCAGAATCTGGCCAGTGGCATAAGGCACCAGCAGGTCTAAGATTTCGAACAGACTACTGGCGGCAATGCTCAGAAGGGCAATCGGCCAGTAGGGCCGAAAATAATTAACGATATCCTTAAATGAAGCCATTCGCGACTAAGTAGGTGGTCACAATTAAGTATAAAACCCATAAACCTTGCGCTGCCCGCGCAGCGGGCAGCGCAAGGTTTTGTCGTTGGGTTTTAATTGTGCTGAGGTACTTACCTCAGTTATGCCGAGTCTTCTCTGGCTAGGGGAACAACCATTCAGAATGATTGCCGACAAAGAAAATGCCAGTTGTGCAGCAGAGGACAAGGTCTGTGCCCTTGAATGCTCCATCAATTGTGGTGTAGGTGCTACAGCCATAGATAGCACCTTCAGAAATACATACCCTGGAAAACATAAGTGCAGTGTCCCAGCAAAATACAAGGGGGCGTACAGACCCATTCCTACCCTTAAAGTTCAAACTAGGATTTGGCACAGTGATACACATGACTTGCCAAGTTGTGTGATGCATCCGATTGGATAAGGGGAATAATGAGTCAAGGGTTCACTGCTTTATACTGAAATCATCTCAATGCTGGGGTAAATTCAAGATTATATAAATTTTCCTAGTATCTTGGCTCGGAACAAGCGAGGAACTGATATCGTTCAAACGTTGTCGTAGATGATATGCAATATGCAGATATACATGGGAGCATCCCACTTTTGCACATTGATTAATTTTGTTTTGTTGGATGGGCGGGCGCAGCTCGCCCATCCAACAAAAATGGGATGCACCTGATATACATACTGTTTACGATAAAGCTTAAGGTATTTGCTAGACTTAGCTCCTAATTGACTTTGATTGAGTGAGTAGCTTTTATGAAAATTCTTGTCACTGGTGGCGCTGGCTTCATTGGTTCGCATCTTATTGATCGATTGATGAAGCAAGGATATGAGGTAATCTGCCTGGATAACTTTTTCACAGGCAGCAAGCAAAATATTCTTAGATGGATTAATAATCCGTATTTTGAATTAATTCGGCACGATATTACTGAACCGATTCGTTTAGAAGTTGATCAAATTTATCATTTAGCGTGTCCAGCATCCCCTGTTCATTATCAATATAACCCTGTCAAAACTATTAAGACAAATGTCATGGGAACGCTTCATATGCTTGGTCTAGCCAAGCGCGTGAAGGCACGTTTTTTATTAGCTTCGACTTCCGAGGTGTATGGTGATCCTGAAGTTCATCCACAGCCAGAAGAATATCGCGGCAACGTCAACCCAATTGGTATTAGAAGTTGCTACGACGAGGGCAAACGTGTAGCTGAAACTCTTGCCTTTGACTATCATCGGCAGAACGATGTAGATATTCGAGTAGCGCGTATTTTCAATACCTATGGACCGAGAATGCTTGAAAATGATGGTCGTGTTGTCAGTAACCTAATCGTTCAAGCGCTTAAAGGAAACCCCCTTACCGTATATGGAAATGGCTCCCAAACCCGCAGCTTTTGTTATGTATCAGACTTAGTTGATGGTTTAATTCGGTTAATGAATAGTAACTATGTTGGTCCGGTCAATCTTGGCAACCCTGGAGAGTACACGATTCTACAATTAGCTCAAACAATTCAGGAAATGGTCAACCCGGCTAATGAGATCAAATTCACACCTCTTCCCCAAGATGATCCACGTCGCCGTAGACCTGACATTACTAAAGCCAAAGAGTTTCTGGGATGGGAGCCCCAAATTCCGCTAAGGGAAGGGTTACAGTTGACGATTGACGATTTTAAGGCTCGCATTTCTACAGAAGTGGCTGAAACAGTTTTATCGTAAATCAAGTCTGCTGATTTGGAAGCTACTCCTTTTCCAGTGAAAGATTGTATGGTCACAGTTCGCTCAGTCGCTTGATATAACAATTCTGAAGACTCATCAATCATCGGGCAAGGCAGGAGTATCAGATTTTCTAAACAAAAAGAAATAAAGCTTCTGATTATCATCCCTAGTCATTATTAGGGATGAATGATGGAGAACCCTTATTTCTCAAATAACTTACTATTCTTAGTTTTGCAAGGAGAGTTTTATGCGTGTTTGTGTTATTGGTACAGGCTACGTTGGATTGGTCACAGGTGTTTGTTTGGCTCATATTGGGCATGATGTTATCTGCGTAGACAATAACGAGGAAAAGGTCAAAGCGATGAAGGCGGGGCAGTCTCCGATTTATGAGCCTGGCCTTTCTGACCTAATGCAACAGGCTATTCAAGACGATAAGATTCAGTTCACGACTGACCTGGAAGCTGGAGTTGCTCACGGAGACGTATTGTTTATCGCTGTCGGCACGCCGCCATTGCCAACGGGGGAGAGTGACACACGATATGTAGAGGCTGTTGCCCGTGGCATTGGGAACCATTTGAATGGGGGCTACAAAGTCATTGTGAATAAGTCTACTGTGCCTATTGGCTCAGGAGACTGGGTTCGCATGATTATTCTAGATGGTGTGGCTGAACGGAAGAAAGAACTGGTCTCAGCTGGTGGTGGCACTGCAACAGTTGATGCGCCCCCGGAATTTGATGTCGTGAGCAACCCCGAATTTTTGCGGGAAGGATCGGCTGTTTACGATACTTTTAACCCTGACCGCATCGTGCTGGGTAGCAATAATCACAGAGCGATCGCCATGATGAAGGATCTGTATGCCCCCATCGTGTCTCGTCAATTTGCCGAAGACAAATCGCTGCCGACGGTTCCTGTGGTTGTCACGGATCTGAGTTCTGCCGAGATGGTGAAGTATGCGTCTAACTCATTCCTAGCTACAAAAATTAGCTTCATCAACGAGATTGCAAATATCTGCGATCGCGTTGGGGCGGATGTCACTCAGGTGGCTCAGGGTATCGGACTGGACTCTCGCATTGGCAATAAATTTTTGCAGGCGGGCATTGGCTGGGGTGGCTCCTGCTTCCCGAAAGACGTGGCGGCCCTGGTTCACACGGCAGATGACTACGGCTATGACGCCTCTCTCCTAAAATCAGCCGTCGATGTGAATAAGCGCCAGCGGCTTATCGCTGTTGAGAAGCTTCAGCAGGTGCTGAAGATTTTGAAGGGCAAAACTGTTGGCCTCCTGGGCTTGACCTTTAAGCCGGATACGGATGACATGCGTGATGCGCCTTCCCTGAACTTGATTGAGCAGTTGACCCGGTTAGGCGCAAAGGTGAAGGCTTATGATCCTATCGTATCTCAGTCTGGCCTGCGGGATGGCTTGTCGAACGTAATGGTGGAAACCGATCCAGAGCGCTTGGCGGATGGTTGTGATGCGCTGGTACTCGTAACGGATTGGGAGCAGTTCCAGAAGCTTGACTTCAAGACAATGGCATCGCTGATGCACACGCCTGTCATGATTGATGGCCGTAACTTCTTGAACAAGCGGGAGCTCGAAGAGATCGGCTTCCAGTATGTCGGCATTGGGCGGTAGGATAGTGGGCCTGTAAGGTGATTTAGGAGAGGCGATCGCCTCTCCTTGACGACTCATTAAGTAGGTCGGTATTAATAACCTCAACCTAAAAACCGAGGAAGCGCTCCTCAGGGCACTCCTCTAGTTTTTAGGGATCTGCGGCTAAAAAAGATACCGAAAGAAAAGAGCAGCGGGC
>CAYXJG010000358.1:0-5568 GCA_964465285.1 uncultured bacterium | reverse complement strand
ATGAAATGTGAGAGGTGGGGCGGGCGCAGCCCGCCCCACCTCTCACATTTCATTTCACAAATCACTTAGAAACGCTATCTCAGGATTGCTGTTCTTAGGATTGTTGTTCTTAGAATCTCGGCACAGCTAAAAAGCGAAAGTAAAACTCTATGCTGCTTGCACAGCAAGCAGCACACGATTTTAAGGCTTTATAAAATTGTGCTCATTTGCTGAATTCTAGGTTTACAAGCTGAATGATTGGAAAGGCATCGAATTTATACTAACGAGTTTCCATGTTTGAGGAGAAGATACACCTATGGTATTAAATTATGTACGCATTCCGCTGACTGTGCTTTCAGGATTGATGGTGGCAACAGCATCTCCGATGGCTGCGCTTGCAACATCGCAAGCATCGCTGACATCCTCAGAGCGCCATCACCCTCTTGACCATGTTGCACAAAGTCCCTCGAATCCAGCCGATGTGATAACCATTGCCCAAACAACGAATCGACCCAGAATTGCGGTTCTGGATTTTGACTACACACCGGATGCTGCACCTTATCTGCAATGGTACTACGGCGGTTCTGCCGCAGGGGTTAGCGATGTTTTGGTAGATCGTTTGGTCAATGGTGGTCAATACACAGTGATCGAACGCAGCCAAATTGATGCCATCTTAGCCGAACAAAACTTGGGGGCATCGGGCCGAGTTGATGCTAGCACGGCGGCCCAAATTGGCCGTATCCTTGGGGTTGAGTCCGTCGTCATTGGCTCAATTACCAAATTCAACTACGACGTTAAGAATAGAGGGGTGCGAGTATTTGGGATCGGGAACCGACGAGAGATCGTTGAAGCAGAAGTTCAGATCAACGTTCGGATGGTTAATACCAGCACTGCCGAAATCATTCGTACGGCTGAAGGCAATGGCCAAGCCTCGGATTCAGCCAGTTCCGTCAGTGTCGTTGGGGTCTTCGGTCAAGATTCAGATCCTGATAACGTACGCCAAGTGCTTTCGGAAGCCTATGACATTGCCATTAGCCAGGTGGCCGATAGCCTGAATGGTTCGGTCGACGCTGTTGCAGAGGTTCCGCCTAGTTTGCCAACCCAAACCTCTGTGATTGCAGATGTCGCCGGAGCAACCTTGATTCTCAACCGGGGAACGACGGATGGTTATCGGTCTGGAATGTGCTTATCCGTGGAGCGTGTGGTGCGAGAAGTCCTTGATCCAGAAACCCAAGAAGTGCTGCGCCAGGTTACTGAGTCTGCTGGTCAAATTCAGCTGACGGATGTGGATGACCGCTCTAGCGTTGGCCAAATTACATCGGGCTCCAGTGCAACGCTTAATGTGGGCGATGTAGCCAAACCGGTCGATTGTCCGAACTAGTGCAGTGTTGCGCGTAAGGATTCGGGTAAGTTCCGCAGGGGTTTACCCTGATTTCTAGAATTGACAGAGCACTGGGGCGATCGCCCACACTCACCAACTTTGTATCGATGGGTTAGCGTCAACGTGCCCCATCCACCTAGTTGACCGATAGCTATCGGCTCCCTACCAGAGGTAGGGAGCCAGTTTCGTTGGGTTGGGGTTAACTCAGTTCTCAACCTGGATTTACTTGAAATTTAGCCAATTCGCTGCGTCTTGCCACGATAGCTGTTGACTCCCCAGCCGTATTAATGGCTACTCAAGAACAATATTAGAACCTTAAAATCATGCTTTACGAAGGTTTACATTTCGGTAGAATATTAAGGTACATTCGACAAAGTTAATAGTTTATATAGATTTTTGATTGGAATAATGCAACAACTTAAGGATGCTTGGACTACAACAGAGAAGAACACTGCTCAGGAGGTGTTTCATCGCGCATACCAACGAGAAATTGGTGCGCTCATTCAGGATGTGCAAGAAAAGGCAGCGACGATCGCCGAGCTCGATGACCTGTGGCGGCTACACGATTATATAAGTGCCCGTCGGCATGAAATTGACGGCAAGTATGAGTACGACTATTCATCAATGCTATTCGTGTTTGCAGAACTAGTCAGAGATGGATGGCTCCAGCTTGATGAATTGCAAGCTTTAAGTCGAGACAAGCTGGCAAAGATTACGGCTCTCACAAAAATATGACTTTATGAGACCTAATTGGGTAGCCTGGAGTATATTTGCGAACGGTCACGTCTCAGGATAACCCAGGCTTCACCTGTTCAGTAGATAATAGGGGCGCAGTTCAGCAAGCAATACTATGACGAACGCCACGACAATTGACCAACTCAATACTGATTTTGGGATTGCCGACCAACTCACCTTTACTGAGGGCAAAGGCGGGTTTCCCATGATCGATATTAAAAACGACTATGCCACTGCTCAGATCTCGGTCTATGGGGGCCAGGTGCTCTCATTTCAGCCTCTGTCCCAGAAACAAGATCTGCTGTTTGTGAGTGCAACTGCTTATTATCAGGAAGGCAAGGCGATTAAAGGTGGCGTTCCTATCTGCTGGCCGTGGTTTGGCCCCGACCCTGAGGGGTTGGGGCGTCCAAGTCACGGGTTTGTGCGCAATCGACTGTGGACGGTGCTCGCCACGGACACCACGGTTACTGGGGAAACCCTGGTGACGCTGGGGGTGGCCAGCACTGACGAGACAAAAGAGCTGTGGCTCTATGACTTTGACTTGAGGATCGAAATCTCGGTGGGGGCAACGCTGGCGATCGCCCTGATCACAATTAATCGGAGCGAGCAGCCAATGGCCATCACCCAGGCGCTCCACACTTATTTCGCCATTGGTGAGGTAAACCAGGTGACGGTATCCGGCTTGGAGAACACTTGGTACATCGATAAGGTGGACGGTGGCGCAGAGCGGGTCCAGAGCGGAGCGGTGGCGATCGCCCAGGAAGTTGATCGCATCTACAAGGATGTTCCTAGCGAGTTAGTCATTGATGACCCGGCACTGGGCCGCAAAATTCATATCACCTCTACGGGCAGCAAATCGGCGGTGGTCTGGAATCCCTGGGTGGATGTTTCGGTGAAGTCTGGAGACCTGGAAGATGATGCCTACAAGCGGTTCATCTGTGTGGAGACCACTAATGCAGCCGATGATGTCGTGACCCTTGCCCCTGGTAGTGAGTTTCGGCTCACAGCGACCTACGGCGCTAGCTAGTGTTTTGTCATCATTGCAGCGCTATGTGCTGAGGTGAAGCACGACAGCGTGAGACGCGCCGCGCCCCACGCCACCATTTTGATAGTGAACACAACTGCATATCGCCTATAAAACGAAGGGTAGCGCACTCATCGCGCTGCCCTTCATAAAGTCTAATTGAAATTAGGGATCTGCGGCTAAAAAAGATACCGGAAGAAAAGAGCAACGGGCGCAGCCCGCTGCTCTCTTCTTCCGGGTACTTTACTTTCTTGCAAGTCCCTTATGAAGTCTAGTTGAAAGTCCGTTTTGGTTTGCCAGGCTAAATGGCTTGTAACTTAAGCCGGGAAATCCTGGATGGGCAAGGAGCCAGAATCTAGGAGTCAGAATTCAGGAGGGAGCTGGCTTCTGGCTCCTGTCTCCTGAATTCTATCCTTGGGAAAACTTCCCGCCTTGAGGAATACGCCGGCTAAATTAAGCTGCTGGCGATCGCCGCACCGCCAATCAGCAACATCCGCTCAGCCACCTGAAGCGCGATAAATGCCAGAATGGGCGACAGGTCAAACCCGCCAATAGGAGGAATGATGGAGCGAAACAGATTGAGATAGGGGTCTGTGATTTGACTCAGGGCTGCAAAAGGCTGGTTCATCCAATTGATGTTTGGAATCCAAGTTAACAAGACTCGGATAAAGAGCAAGAGCAAATAAATGCGAATAGTAGTCTGAAGGGTTTCAATGACAAGTGCAGTCGCAATAATCATGTCTAAAATGCAGTCCTTACGGTGTTGAAATAGACGTTAACGCAAAACCAGGAAGGTGTTTATTGTTCTAGTTTAACGGATATCAGCGACCCTCACGTTAATCAAGGGACAGGAACATTTCTCAAAAGTTTTTTAAGAAAACCTGAGTTCGGGTTAAGCGGCTTTTGGGGGCATCTTTGGGGGCATCAATGGACCTCACGAAATAGTTTGCTCACCATTGTCGTGATAGACGCCACCATTGACGCCTTCAACCCCTTCAAGCTGGTGCTGTACATCATCAATGGCCTCGTTTAGCCGAGCGATTTTATCTTCTAGGCTGCGTCGTGCAGCTTCAATCCCCTGCTCGCTTCTGAGATCCAGATCCTGCTGCGTGTCGCCTGTTGATCCGTCAGGTTTATCCGAGGACTCAGAGGAGGACATGCGTGAAACCACTACAGCTCCGGCGACCCCACCAACGATGCCGCCAAAAAACGTCCCCAAAACGAAGCCGCCAAAAAAATTATCTTGCTGACTCATGGTCGTATCCTCTCTACGTCTTTCGGGTACAGGCAGGGCTTACAGGCTCGTAACAGAGTTGTTGACTAAATGACTGAACCATTGACCCCAATGGTGGGTAGGATAAGTAGGTGGTCACAATTAAATATAAAACTCACAGACCCTGTGCTGCCCGCTGCGCAGGCAGCGCAAGGTTTTGAAATGGGTTTTTAATTTTGCCGAGGTACTTACATTATCACCCCAAACTAAACCCATGAAGACGGTTCTCCCAACGATTATGTGCCAAAGGTGCGATCGCCCGCATCCCCCAATCCTGGAACGATAAACCCGTTCTCGTCCAGGGTTTCGTCAATGGCAGCAGTAAAGATATTTAAAGCTGGGTATTCAGCACTCAGCTTCTGGAGCGCTGGAGGAGCCGCTACAATCGAAATGATGCGAACAAGAGCCGGATCAACGCCCCGCTGGGTCAATTCCTCCATCACTGACATCATAGAGCCTCCTGTCGCCAACATAGGCTCGCTCACCAGAATCCGCGTCTGTGGGGCAAAGGTGTCGGGCAGTTTATTGAGATAGCAACTGGGTTCCAGGGTTTCTTCATCCCGCACCATACCCAGGTGAAACGTAGATGCCAGGGGAAGAATCGCCTGCACCCCTTCCATGAGTGCTAGCCCTGCCCGCAAAACTGGAATGATGGCGATCGCTGCTTCGGGGTTTACAAAGGTAGCTGGGCAGGGAGCTAGAGGAGTTTTTACTGTCGTGTCGATCGTCGGCAGCCATTCGCGCGTGGCCTCATAGGTTAACCAACGCCCCAGTTCAGTCATAGCGCTGCGAAACAGCACAGAGGGCGTTGATTCGTCACGGGCAACCCCCAACCAGTGCTTGATTAGGGGATGGGGTGGGACAAATACTCGTAGTTGTAGCGTCATGAAGATCTGGGATTCGATACCGTCATTCAACCGTAAATCTGCATCATCATACTCTGTTCCATGCCGTTGTGGCAGTCTGTTTCGAATCATTCTCAGACTATACCTTGCCAGGTCATAAACTTAGGGATCTGCGGCTAAATAAAGATACCGGAAGAGAGGGCGGCGGGCTGTACCTGCCGCCCTTCTACTGGTATCGCCCTGCAGGCTTAGGTTCAAGAGTGTATCCCCCGCGCAGCGGGGGATACACTCTCTTCCAATGTCCCAACCTAAGTGCATATTGCTATACTTA
>CAYXJG010000357.1:0-5703 GCA_964465285.1 uncultured bacterium | reverse complement strand
CCGCCCGCTTCATTGCCCACTGCCAAACCTGGAAAAAACGTGAGAACATGGACTAGTCTGGAACACTATGGGACTTGCAAAAAAATAAAGTAACAGGAGAGGGGGCGGCGGCCTACGCCCGCCCCCCCCTCTGGTATCTTTCATTTAGCCGCAGATCCCTCAGAAACGAGAATTAGATAATAGGATAAGCGCCGTGAGTCAAGCATTTGATTATGATGTTGTCATCTTGGGAGCCGGAGTAGGAGGCCACGGAGCCGCCCTCCATGCCGTTGCCTGTGGATTGAAAACCGCCATTATCGAAGCGGGAGACATGGGCGGAACCTGTGTCAACCGGGGCTGCATTCCCTCTAAGGCCCTCCTAGCGGCATCCGGGCGCGTTCGAGAATTGCAGGATGCCGAGCATCTGGGTGCCCTGGGCGTCCACGTGGGCGGTGTGAGCTTCGACCGACAGGCGATCGCCAACCATGCGGGCAATCTGGTTACCAAGATCCGGGGCGACCTCACCAACAGCCTTACCCGCCTCAAAGTTGAGGTGATCCGGGGCTGGGGCAAAGTTGCGGGTTCCCAGAAAGTGACCGTGGACACTCCGGAGGGAGAAATCACCATCACCGCTAAGGACGTGATCCTCGCGCCAGGGTCGGTGCCCTTTGTTCCCCCCGGCATTGAAACCGACGGCAAAACCGTCTTCACCAGCGACGACGGCATCAAGCTTGACTGGCTTCCCCAGTGGATTGCCATCATTGGTAGCGGCTACATTGGGCTGGAGTTTTCCGATGTATACACTGCCCTGGGCAGCGAAGTCACCATGATCGAAGCCCTCGACCAGCTCATGCCAGGATTCGACCCCGATATCGCCAAGCAAGCCCAGCGGGTGCTCATCACCCCCCGCGACATGGAAACCCACGTCAGCACCCTGGCAAAAACTGTCACCCCTGGTTCCCCCGTGGTAATTGAACTGGCGGACGCGAAGACCAAAGAAATCATGGAAGTGCTAGAAGTAGACGCCTGCCTGGTGGCCACAGGTCGCATTCCCGCCACCAAGAACCTGGGCCTGGAAACCCTGGGCGTGGAAACCAACCGTCGGGGCTTCATTGCCGTCAATGGCCAGATGGCGGTGCTGCGCGACGGGGAACCTGTACCCCACCTGTGGGCCATTGGAGACGCCACGGGCAAGATGATGCTTGCCCATGCTGCCTCTGCCCAGGGCATTGCTGCTATTGAGAACATTTCGGGACGGCATCGGGAAGTGGACTACCGCAGCATTCCCGCCGCCGCCTTCACCCACCCCGAAATCAGCTTCGTGGGCATGACGGAGCCTGCTGCCAAGGAATACGGTCAGGAGCAGGGCTTTGAGGTAGCGTCGGTGCGCTCCTACTTTAAGGGCAACTCCAAGGCGATCGCCGAAGGGGAAACGGACGGCCTCGCCAAAGTCATCTACCGCAAAGATACCGGGGAAGTTCTGGGTGCCCACATCATCGGCATCCACGCCTCGGATTTGATCCAGGAAGCTGCGAATGCGATCGCCGAACGTAAATCCGTAAACGAACTGGCCTTCTCTGTTCACACTCATCCTACCCTCTCCGAAGTGCTGGACGAAGCCTACAAACGAGCACTCACCGTCTAATTTCTGCTTCAAAAAACCTGTGGGGATTACGGCTGTATGCCCCTACTTATGTCACTTCTCATGTTTCCACCACACCCATGCAAATTCGACGCCGTCCGCCCAATCCTAAGGTCAGAGTTCAAAACCTCCACTTTAAGGTCAACATGGTCGATGACCATCCCAATCACATCCTGGAGGAAATCGTCTGGCATAAAGAAGTCGAGGTAGAACAATGGCGAAATCGCATTCCCCTGCGGGATCTCCAACAGCAGGTGACAACCGCGCCCCCGCCTCGTGACTTTCTGGCGGCACTCAAGTCCGGCAAAACGACTCCTGCCCTGATTGCTGAAGTGAAAAAGGCATCTCCCAGCAAAGGCGTGATTCGAAAAGACTTTGACCCGGTGGCGATCGCCCGCCGCTATGCTGAATCGGGTGCCTCCTGCATCTCCGTGCTGACAGATGAGAAGTTCTTCCAGGGTAGTGTGGACTACCTCAGCCAGATTCGTGATGCCGTTGACGTACCGCTGCTCTGTAAAGAGTTCATCATTTATCCGTACCAGATGTACCTGGCACGGGTAAAAGGAGCCGACGCCGTTTTGCTGATTGCCGCCATCCTGTCTGATAAAGATTTGCAGTATTTCGTGAAAATTGCCAAGGTCCTCGGCCTGACGCCATTGATTGAGGTGCATACCCTAGAGGAACTGGATCGGGTGCTGGCTCTAGATGGCGTTCAACTCATTGGTATCAACAACCGCAACCTCGAGAATTTCTCCGTCGATTTGGCTACAACCAGTCTGCTGCTAGACCAGCGGCAACAGACTCTCCAAAGTCGAGACCTCCTGGTTGTGAGTGAGTCTGGGCTGCATACCCCCGACGATTTGAAGAGTGTGTCTCAGGCAGGCGCATCAGCCGTTTTAGTCGGCGAATCGCTGATACGCAATACAGATCCTGGAGCAGCCATCAGCACACTTTTTGCGTAGGTTTACGACTTGGCAAGTTTCAGGCAAGAATAGGGGTTTGGTGCGCGCGCCGCGCGCCCCAAACCCCTGTTTCTTCGTGTTGTGAATTTGAGAACTTTGCCAAGTCGTAAACATTAATCAATTTGCAGGCGTATTCCTCAAGGCGGGAAGTTTTCCCAAGGATAGAATCCAGGAGACAGGAGCCAGAAGCCAGCTCCCTCCTGAATTCTGACTCCTAGATTCTGGCTCCTTGCCCATCTGGGATTTCCCGGCTTAAATGACAAGCCAATTTGCAAAAGTGGGATGCCCCCTTCATAAACGATTGCTTTTCATAAAAGAGAGTCGGGAAAGATAGAATTAAGCTTGCTATTTGTTTCGTCTGTTCGGGGTGCTGATGACAGACCATCCATTACTGGGTAACCGCTATCAATTTGTCAAAACGCTTGGTTCTGATCCGGAGGGAAGCACGTATCTAGTTATTGATACTCTTTCAGATGATCAGCCTAAATGCGTGGTAAAAAAGCTTCCCCTTATGGGTAAGACGTCAAAGGTGACCCGTTTCGTTTTGATACTTCTAGAGAAAAAAGCCGAGGCCCTAAAACACGTTGGTGACCATGACCAAATCCCTAGAATTCTTGCATATTTTGAAGAAAATAACTTCTTTTATTTGGTTGAAGAGTTTATTCCAGGTCGCCCGCTCAGTGAAGTTTTGAAGCCAGGAAAGACCTTTCCAGAAGTCACCGTTCAGCGCCTCGTTCGAGAAATTTTGAAAATTCTTCAAGTCGTACATAGCTGGGGCGTGATTCACCGATGCATTAAGCCCTCTAACCTGATTCAGCGGTACCCCGATAACCGATTGGTTTTAACCGGGTTTGGTATTTTTAAGGAGATTAACAGCAAACGTTCAGGTAATCGCCATTCTCCTAACCACCAAAATGGTTCATCCAGCTACGTGCCCTTCGACCAGCTAGAAGGCCAGCGTCAGTTCAGTAATGACATTTATGCCGTTGGGATGATTGGCATCCAGGCGCTGACGGGACTGCCGCCTCAGGAACTGGGGCAAATTGGACAGATGGAACCCTTTAATGGGAACAGCAGTCCTGCATCAACGTCTTGGCATTGCCATGCATCTGTCAGTACAGAATTTCAGCATGTGCTTAATCGCATGATCTGTCCCGAACCCGAACAGCGTTACACCACTGCTACTGAGGCTCTGCAAGAACTTGACCAGTTGTGTGGTCATCTGACAGCATCATCTACGGCCATGCAGTCCGGGAAAACCGAGATTCAGTCTGCCCAGGCTGTGTTATCTGGCAAGCCATCGCGAAACCACTTCAAGCGTCCTCTACTCATGGCTGCCGGGGTCAGCGCTCTTGTGGTCGCGGGGATGGCGCTTATTGTCGGGCAGGTTCCCCAACGCATGGCAGCGGCCTGGGCCATGCGCCAAGGTAACGCATTACAGCATCAGGGCAACTCCGATCGTGCGATCGCCCGCTATACTGACGCCCTAAAATCATTCCCTTCCGCTGATGCTTATGCCCAGCGAGGTATCGCTTATTTTTTGACTGATGACCCTCTGCTTGCCCAAGAAGACCTGAACCGGGCCATTGAACTAGACCGCACCAACGCAGATGCTTTTTACTACCGAGGAAATATTCGGTATGGCTTGGGCGACCTCCAGGGAGCCCTAGAAGATTACACTCAGGCCATAGACGTTAATCCTGAAGGAGCCATCAAAGCCTTCATCAACCGAGGCAGTGTTCGGGCAGAGTTGGGAGATGATGAAGGGGCGATCGCCGACTATGATGAGGCGATTCAGCGTGACCCCAACGCCACAGCCGCCTACATCAATCGATGCCTATCACGGTCAAATATCAGCGAACACCAGGGGGCGATTGCCGACTGTACTCAGGCAATTCGCCTTGAGCCTAACTCGGTGATGGCGTATCAAAATAGGGCATTGGTGCGTCGTCGCATTGGGGAAACCGCAGGCGCGATTCAAGATTTGAACATTGCTATCAACCTTGACCCCGATGATCCAGACCCCTACTACAACCGTGGACTTGCCCGCATAGAGGTCGGCGATACAGTCGGGGCGATCGCCGACTACACGCAGGCTATTAACCTTGATCCAAACCACACCTTTGCATACTACGACCGGGCGATCGCACGCATGAATGCAAATGACTTTGAAGCAGCCATTGACGATTTAGAGCAATCTGCTAAATTATGTCTAGATGCAGGTCGTATGGGATGCTACGACGATGCTCAATTTCAGATCAGCGAAGCGAAGCAACTGCTACGGCAGGCAGAAGTACAGCAGCCAGAAGCCCAGCAGCCAGAAGCCCAGCAACTAGAAGCCCAGCAGCCAGAAGCACAGCAACTAGAAGCCCAGCAGCCAAATGCGCAGTCATTCAGTAGGCAGCGACCAGACGCGCAGCAACCCGAATCATCGCAGCCACCAAGGCAGTTGCCCACTGTGCCCTGACCTGTTGCTTTATTGAACGTGCAAAAGCTTAGAAGTATCGCCGAAAATGACAGGGTTCAGCAGAAGTAGAATCTGGCAAAGCAGCATCGCTCAACTCGATTGCAGATTCAAAGAAATAGAGACTGACAGACCTCAATAGCAAGCCCTATGCTGCACATTGAATGCTGAGTATGGCAAGCCGCTACGCGATATGATCAGCGATGCTGTCCAAGGGGGCAGGCGTAACAGCAAGGACCCGGCGTCGACCGCTACCACGATGGGCTGTGCCGCCAGAATTGTGTCTACCCCGAGCCATGTGCTCGGTCACTGTCTCCGGATGGGAGGACTGAAACATTGCAGCTTGTCCGACTGATGCTACACCGACTGCGAGGACGCCAGCCGCGAAGACACAGGAAATAAAGCGCATAAGATTAGTACCTGTCTTAGTTGACTTACTAATCTTTTCTGTGTTGGCTTTGAGCATCCGGATTTGTTTTAGGAAGACATCTCCGTAGAACCCCTGAAATCACAACTCCCGTCCCCATAATCGCCCATCAGGGCTACGGTTTGATCCTTTTTGGGCAATTCACGACTTGGCAAGTTTCACACAAAGATAGGGGTTTGGGGTACGCTAAGCGCGCCCCAATCTCTTATTTTTTCGTTGTGAATTTGAG
>CAYXJG010000356.1:0-5736 GCA_964465285.1 uncultured bacterium | reverse complement strand
GGGGGGCAAGGGGGGATCTGAAGTAGCACTGAGGACTTCTCAAACATCCTCTAAGAACAGCAACTCTGTATCTAAAGCTAAATCTCTGATTTTTAGCCAGATATAGGGCTTGAGGCACGATAGCCCAGATGGGAATTGGGCAGCTAATGAATCTGGCAATGGGGAAAACCTTGTTGTGCAATTCCTCTACGGTTATATGGAATGTTGGGGTTAGGGGGTCTCATTGCGTGGAGCGTTGGTAAGATATCTTGATAAAGCTGGAGGTAATTTTTAGCAACTGCTCCAGGTTCGAAGTGCTCATGAGCAAATCCTTGAGCATTAGCTGACCATTGACTGAGCTGTTCGGGTTCTGCAAGGGTCGCTTCGAGATAATCAGCGGCAGTTTTAGAGGATTCGCCGGGAAAGACCATGCCTAGATTGTACTGCTGGAAGAGTTCTGCAAAATGAATAGAATCTGCGATCGCGCAGGGCGTACCCAAATACATAGCTTCTGCAATGGAGATGCCAAAGACCTCCCACCGGGCAGGTTGAATATACAGGCTTGCCTCTGCCAAGATGCGAAATTTATTGGCTCCATAAACAGGGGGATGGAAGAAGACGTTGCTCGGTTGGTCGCGGCGAATACGGTCAAGCCATGACTTAGTCTTCGCATCTTCTGTACCGTACAGGTGAAATTCAACATCAGGTAGGTAATGGGCGATCGCCACCAGTCGATCAATCCCCTTATGTAAGACATCAAATCTGCCTAGATAGACCACTCGCTTGGGCGCTAGCTGATTAATATCAACATTCCACCACGCCTGCGGTTCCAGGTTTTGGATGTCTACTGGATTGGGCATCCACCGAACGATGCCACCGTATTGAGGAACAAACGTTCTTACTGCATCTTCCTCCCGTGGGGTAACAACGGCGATCGCCCCTGCATGCTGAAATCGCCGTTTTTCCAGGAGCCAGCTAAAGAACATCTTCTGGATGCGTCCCCGCTTCAACACTTGAGGCAGCAGACCCCCAGCGGGTTTAATCACGTAGGGAATGCCGCGCCGCTGGAGTTGGGACGCCAGAGTTGCCTGCTTTGCCTGAAATACTGAGTGCATGTGAACCACATCAGGCGGTCGGGCATCAAGGTGCTGGCGAAGAATGCGAGAATCGTAGTGCCAGAGGTTCGCGGGTACATGTAAAACGGTGAATCCTGCGTCAGCAGCGTAGTCTTGTCCTGCCTGGTCGGAGGGAGAATGTACCAGAAACGTAACCTCATGGCCTAGCATTGCCTGCTCTTTTGCCATCAGCCAGGCAGACATATTTAGTCCGCTAACGCGCCTGGGCGATGCCGATGCACCGACGTGCCATATTTTCATGGCGACCTCCATCAAGGTAAATGAACAGAGAGATAGATGCACCGCCGATACCGATTGTAGAGTGACCTTAGTCTTGATATGAAAGGCTTTACATATTTAACTGGGGCAGCCCCCTCCAGAGCATACTCCCAGAACATTACCTGGTACTTTGACGCCTGACTAGGGCGTAACGTTTATGATTTGAACTATCTTCATACTAAATTTATCTCAGTACAGGGGACTTAATCGGTTGTTCACAAATGCTGCGATGATGTCACGGTTCACGAACGCACTTTTTCTTACCTTTATCCAGGTCTCATCTTGCACGGACGTGGGCACGCAGGCATGGCGAATGGCTCGTTTTACTTTTTCTTCAGCGATTGCCCTGTCCAGGTCGTGGATTAAGGTGCACTGGGGCGATCGCTCAATTTGCTCAAAAAACCGCTGAACTTTAGGGTGAACGGCACAGGACTCTGCGTAGACGCCCATTGCATAAGCTACAATTGCCACATGTAGCTTGGTGGTCAGCACTGCGGAGAGTCTAGAAATGAGCGCAACGGTGTGCCACACACCTTTGAAGGGAACTGTCAGACAGGACTGTCCAGTCGCCCTTTGAATTTGGTGGGCCAAGCGCTCGCATGGCTCCGAAAACTGCCCGCCCCCATCATCGGCAAACACAACGGGTACTACATCGGGCGCATTGATCAGAGTATCAATAAGCTGAGTTCTCAGGATTTCAGCTTGAGGTGTTTCTGCCAGAATATAGCGGGGATGGTGAATGCCTAGCAGGGGGCGATCGCCATAGGGTATCAGAAGAGTATTGACAGACTTCCTTACCGAGGTCGGAATGTCCTCACGGGAAAGCGTCAGAGCTGCATCCGGGACCACCCTAACATTCTCGATGCCTAGTTCTGTTTGAACATATCGCTGGGACGCGCTGTTGCGTACCGAAACGGCTGATGCATGGCGAAAGATACGCTGTACCTCACGCTGCACGAGTGGATTTGTGAGGGGGCCAACTCCAACCCCTGCAATTAGATACGGGATCCCTCTACGAATACACATCTCAGCAGGTAACACATGGCGCAGGAAAAACCGTAGGCTCCAGCTCCGATAGCCTCGATATCCAACCTGAGCCTGGCGGTGGGGTTCCCCGAAGTGGCCTCCCCCCGCATAGAGCAACCCCCTCCACCGGGAGCAGGTTTTTATACCAAATTGAGAATCAGGAAACAGCCGACCAAACCGACAATATTCAGTTTTGGGCACTAAAGGATACACCACGGGCACGGGCCATGCAGACTGCACCCAGTTCTCGAAAATTCGCATGAGCAGCAAATCGCCAAAATTATTGTCGTAATAGGCTCCATGAATGGCAAACATGGGTTGTGTACTCCAAGGTGATAGGAAAGACAGGCAAGAGGGAATTTTGAATTTTGAATTTTGGATTTTGGATTTTGAATTTTGGATTTGGAATTTGGGATGATAGAAAGAAGCTTACTGGGCGATCGCCAGAATCCAACGACTTAAAATCTCTTCAGAGCCACTAATGACGCTGTTCAAGGAGTAAGGTAGGGCCAGGATGGGGAGCATCACCACTACCGATACCCCCGTTGCGTTGCGCCATGAGTTCGCTGTAAAACTGGCTGATTTTCCGGACCTTCTTAGGCCAGGTCTGGGTTTTGGCATATTCAAAGCCGACCCACCCCATCGCTATCCGTTCGTCGGCATGGTGATAGAGATATGTAATTGCCTGAGTAAGTGCCTGGACAGTTTCATCAGGAGAAGTCACAGGAACTTTAATGCCTGCCCGGTCAGGAATGTGATCCCCTGCTCCATGATGATCGAGAGCAATAATCGGTAGCCCTAATGCCATCGCCTCCAGCAGTTGTGCTCCACCGGTGTCTCGCAGGCTGGTAAACAACATAACGTCCTGCTCTAAATATTCTGCTTTTACCTCATCCCAGGAGAGAAAGCCTAAGTACTTTACCCGATCCTCTAGCCCCAAGTCTCGAATCCATCCCGGCAACTCTCGCTGCTGGGTGCCCCCTCCAGCAATAGTAAGCGTTACCGGAACCGACCGGGCCAAGCCTGCTACAGCTTCTAGCGCAAGCCGCAGCGCCTTGCGGGGAAACATGCGGGCAACCCAGAACAGTCTTAGCGTATCAGAGGGCGATCGCCTCGGCGGTTGGGGGGGAAAGTAATTATCCGGTAAACCTGCATCAAAGAAGAGTTCTGCCCTAGAAGCACCCATGCGATGAGCTAGGGCAATGGTGTCACGGTTGGCAGCCAAAACGAGTTGAGTATGGCTGAACGTTTCCCGTGATAAAGGGTTGAAAGGAATAACGTGCTTCACCAGGAGCGATCGCCATGCCTCTGTCCACCATGCTCCGTAAAAGTATTGCTTAAATGCTGGAGGCGCTATCTGCCCTCCCCCAGCAGGGCCAAACACAAACGGCTTCTTTAACCGCCAAAGCCAGGAACCTCCTGTGAGGCTGCCCATCGTAACATGGTGAACCAAATCAAAATCGTGCTCCCGATCCAGCGCCTGGGCGATCCCTAAGACTTTCCATTGCCACAGAAAGTAGCGAAGTATTGTGCCTGTTTTATTGGCCACATACCGACGAATCAGATCAGAATCATCCAAGTATACAAAGGTCAAATTCTCAACGGTTTGTTCTGCAAGCACGGGAGCAATATGCACTCTATTCTTGGATGGCGTTAGCACCCACACCCGATGGCCCAGCTTCGCAAGTTCGAGGGCACAATTCCAGCCTCGTCCTTGTTCCCGGCCTCGATTGGGTTCGCACTCATAGGCAGAGAGCAAAATTTTCATGCAACATTTCCTTCATGATTAACTTTGGATAAACCAGGAGGTAGATGCATTGTCACGCATACAGAAATTCCCTCATCTTTCCCTCAGACTGTCTCCTGCCAGGGGATCTCGGCATCTTCAGCTGCGTGGTGCCTCGCAAAATGACGCTTTAACAGGTTGGCGTTAAGGGCACATGCAGGAAACGTTACTAAGCAAGCATTCCCAAGTGGTTTTTCAGGAGCACAACATCTTGCGCCCAAAGCACTGCTATCGTAGGCACAGCAAACAACAGGCCGCTGGCTGTCGCGTAATCTTGGAATGTTGCGTATTGCCCAGACGCATTACTGAATCCCTAAGAATCTATCCGAACCCCCTGTCAGAGGGTTTAATTCTAAAACTCTAGCAAGGATTTGGACAGGCACTAAGGAACGAAAACAGCACTGGAAGCAGTGTTTTATTAAATTCTCATGGCCTAGGGAAAGTATCTAGGGACTTTTGAACAATGAATCGCTCGCCTCTTATCTGACCTAGACCAGGTCAGGTCAAAAAAGTTCCAACGCACAGCCATTAATCTATGCCATGCTAGGTCTTGGACGCGCATCGCGCGCCCAAAACCCTCTTTCCTTCGTAAACTTTGCCAAGTCGTGTAGGCTCTAATATTCTGAATTGACAGGGCACTGGGTACCCAAACATTTTGATCTCTGGAGGGGACGGTAAATATGTCGCGGACAGTAGAAGTTCTGATAGATAAGCCAGCGTTAATTCAGCGATGTCTGGATTTGGTGTTGGATCGCATGCAAAGGGCGATCGCCCACCACGGTCTATGTACTATCGCCCTGTCAGGGGGCAGCACACCAAAACCACTGTATGAAGCGATCGCCGACCAGTCTTTGCCCTGGGATAAAATCCACGTATTCTGGGGAGATGAGCGCTATGTCCCTGCCAATCACCCCGACAGTAATGAGGGCATGGCGCGGGCAGCATGGCTTGATCGCGTGGCGATTCCTGAGGGCAATATTCATGCTGTTCCTACCGCAGAGGCCGACCCCGTAGATGCGGCAGCAAAGCACGACAAAGAACTGCGTGACTTTTTTGGAGTAGAGCTAGGCGCGGTTCCAGCGTTCGACATCATCTTGCTAGGTATGGGGGATGATGGACATACGGCGTCGCTGTTCCCCCACACGGAAGCTCTGACCGTGGGCGATCGCCTTGTCACCGTAGGCGACAAAGGCGACACCCCTCGTATCACATTTACGGTTCCGCTGATTAATCAGGCTCGATGCGTCATCTTCATGATAGCTGGCACCAATAAGCGAGAGGCTCTGTCCCACGTTTTTGCGGCAGAAGATGACAGTAGCCAGTATCCTTCTCGATTGATTCAACCCAGCGGCGAGTTAATCTGGCTGCTTGACCAGTGTGCAGGGGAAAATATGATGTAGCCGGTTTCAGGCTGCTGAGGAAGCATATAGCGGTGTGCGAGCAGGGTCAAGAAACGAATGAATCCCTATGGCTGAGGGATCTGCGGCTAAATAAACACGATTTGGCAAAGCTCTCAAATTCACAACGAAAAAATAGGGGTTTACGGCGCGC
>CAYXJG010000355.1:0-5741 GCA_964465285.1 uncultured bacterium | reverse complement strand
ACTCCTAGATTCTGGCTCCTTGCCCATCCAGGATTTCCCGGCTTAAATTACAAGCAGGAAAGACTTAGAGAGAACCCTAATTCTTAGGGAGTGAAAGCTGGATTGGCAGACTTAAGCAGTGACTTCCAAGTTCTTTAAAACAGTGAGAATGCCTTCTGGATCTTGGCGCTGCTGATAATTAGCATTGACAAAAGCATGGATGATTCTACCATTGGAGTCAACAACATAGGTTGCCGGAAGGGGTAATTCAAAACTGTTATCCCCGTTGTGGGCAGGCAAATCAATGCCCAAAGACTGATAAATCGGTCGTAGTTCATTGGGCACCGTAAAGACTAGACCGAACTGGCGGGCAACCTGGTTGCCCACATCACTCAGTACCTCGAAAGACAAATTATGCTTTTCTGCTGTGGAAAGCGAGTTGTCTGGGGTCTGAGGGGAAATCGCGATTAACTGCGCTCCTGCCTTTTGAATTTCAGGCAGGGCTTGCTGCAAAGCTCGCAGTTCTAAATTGCAATAGGGGCACCAGCCGCCTCGGTAAAATGAAATCACCACTGGGCCAGGCTGAAGCAGGTCTTGGCTGTCAATGGGTTGTCCGGCGGCATTCGGCAGCGTAAAGCGAGGAATCGTGTCGCCTTCTTTTAGCACCTTGTCGGTTATGCCTGAATCGGCTAGCTCTGTAGCGGCTGCAGCCATTTTGTTTTTGACGTCATCTGGCATCTGAGCCGCCATTTGAGCCGCGAGATTGGCTAAATCTTGGGTCAGGCTCATAGAAAATCTCCAAATTTTGTTTTCGTGTCTTGTTTTAATTTTTCAGACCACCATGAGAAGTCCCTGAGAGATGAATAAGACTTCCCGGAGATCACATCAGAGCAGGCTGATGACGGATCAGGTTGAGGAACTCTTCACGAGTGGCGGCATTTTCCACAAAGACACCACTCATAGCACTGGTGACAGTCCACGCCCCTGGCGTTTGCACTCCCCGCATCGCCATACACAGGTGGCTGGCTTCCATTACCACGGCGACGCCCTGGGGTTCGAGTACGGATTGAATGGCATCGGTCACTTGCCGAGTAAGACGTTCTTGCACTTGCAGGCGACGGGCATACATTTCCACAATGCGGGCCAATTTACTCAGTCCGACCACTTTTTCATTGGGGATATAAGCGACATGGGCTTTGCCCATAAACGGTAAGAGATGATGCTCGCACAGGCTAAAAAACTGGATATCACGCACCAGAACCATTTCGTTATGGGCTTCATTGAAAATAGCGTCATTGACTAACGTCTCTAAATTTTGCCGATAGCCACTGGTCAGAAACCGCATGGCTTCGGCAACTCGCTTGGGCGTTTTTAGCAACCCCTCGCGGGTGGGGTCTTCGCCTAGCTCTCTCAAGAGCATTGCCACCGCCTCCATCATGGCCGGTGAAGCGTCTGTCGTGGAGGATAAAACAGCCGATTCTTGAGAAGTCAGATCCGCTTGGCTAAAGCGGCTTGACGATTGAGAAATCACCATAGAGCAATTCAACTTTTTTGCTAAAGAACTGTGCTAAATCCTGCTTGTTGCCAGCGAACAGTACCGCCGAGCAGGTTGTAAACTCGCCGAAACCCCAGCGTTTGCATGAGTCGTAGAGTGCGATCGCTACGGACTCCTCGACGACAATAAATGAGGTAGATCTTGTCCTGATCGAGTTGACTCATGTCTTGTTCAAAGGTGTTGGCGTAAAAATTGATATTGATGGCATTAGCCAGATGCCCCTCAGCAAATTCGGCAGGAGTCCGCACATCCAAAATCACAAAATCGGGATCATCGCGGTGAGCTTGTATTAATTCGTGAGCCTCATGGGATTCTAGATGAATGAGATGCTGTTCTTTTTGGGCGTGGGCGATGGGAGAAGTTTTGGAAAAATACTGCTCATAGCTGACTGATGCCACGACTCCGAAGGTCGCTAGCAGGCTAAAGGCGATCGCAACTTTGTATTTACTCATTATTTGCTGGCTCAAGACTCCAGTATTGTGGGAGCATCCCACTTTTGCAAATTGATTAATTTTGTTTTGTTGGGTAGGCGGGCTGCACCCGCCTACCCAGCAAAAGTGGGATGCACCCAGTATTGTTAGTTGTAAAGGTAATCTCTGGCTACTGAATCGCTTTGAGAATCGAAACTTCAAAGGGATCTAGGGTTGGGGGAAGTTTGATCACCTCTCCAAGTGGGTGGTCTGTTGTCGATAGGAGAACTTCCCACTGGGCGATCGCAAGGGGCTCATCCATGGTCAAATCCTTTTCGTAGGAAAAGTTGATCAACACCAGCACAATCTCATCATCACTCTCGCGCAGATAGGCAAAATGCTCTAGCGGGTAGTCAATCAGACTCCGCCAGCGTCCACAACTCAACGCGCTACTCGTTTTGCGGAGCTGAATCAGTTGGCGATAAAAGTTGAAGATGGAGTCTTGATCCGGGCGCTGGGCCTCAACATTCAAAGTCTTGAAATTGTCATTCACAGGGAGCCAGGGCTGCACCTCTTGGCCAAAGCTGAAGCCTGCATGGGGCGAATCATCCCACTGCATGGGAGTGCGTGTACCATCCCGCGAGGGCAAGCATTCACCGTCTAGGCCGCAAAGTAGCGCGGCCTGATCACGGGCCAGTTCTGGCGGAATATCTTCGTGGTTGACCATGCCCAGTTCTTCGCCGTAGTAGAGAAAGGGAGTACCCCGGATGGTTAACAAAAGGGTGGCGGCGGCTTTGGCGATCGCGGTGGAGTCAGTACACAAACTACATTCAATCCAGCGAGAAAGATGACGGGGAATATCGTGATTGTTTAAGAAATAAGCGGGCCATTCACCGTTAGGGGTAACCAGTTCTTTTTTCTCAATTTCTCGCTGAATATAGCCGGGGTACCAGGGGCTAAAAGGGAATTCAAAGGTTAGCGGCAGGTGCAATTCTGGATGATGTTTGCCATAGAAAATGGTAGAGTCATACAGGCGGCTATCAATAAAGGTTTCACCGATTAAGACCCGTTCATCATAGTCATCGGTGACGGCTCGCATCTCCTGAATGATGCTGTGATTTTCGGGCAAATTTTTGTTGTAAATTTGATACTGATTGTTGTAATCGTTGCGATCGGTCGCTTCAAATTTGACTGGATTATTCCGAAATAGTTCATCTTTGCTGAACACGCTAGAGGCATCGAGTCGGAAGCCATCCACCCCCTTATCAAGCCAGAAACGCATCATGTCGTAAATCGCCTTTCTCACCTCAGGTTGCCGCCAGTTGAGGTCTGGTTGGTTGGCGTTAAAGGTGTGGTAATAATATTGCTGTCTGGCCTCATGAAAAGTCCACCCTGGCCCTCCAAAGTAAGATAACCAGTTATTGGGAACTGTCCCATCAGGAGCGGGATCAAGCCAGAGGTACCAGTCACTTTTGGGGTTATCTCGACGACTGCTTGATTCGATGAACCAATCATGGCGATTAGAGGTATGATTCACCACCAAGTCGAGGATCATTTTGATGCCCCGTTGGTGCGCGGCTTCTAGCAGTTGGTCGAAGTCTTCGAGGGTGCCAAAGGTGGGGCAAATGTCATAATAATCGCTGACATCATAGCCATTATCGACCATTGGTGACTTATAGATCGGGGATAGCCAAATAGCGTCGATTCCTAAGCAGGATGATGACTCAGATTTGCCATCATTTAAATAGTCGAGTCGTTGAGTAATGCCTTGCAAGTCTCCTAAGCCATCGCCATTCGCGTCGGCAAAGGTGAGGGGATAAATTTGGTAGACAACGCCGTGTCGCCACCAATTCGGCTCTCTAAGAGTCATAGTTATCTTCGCAATATTTTGGGTCTTTCTTAACTTAGAAGATTTCTTCAGGATTTCCTTAACGCGACCTGAGAAAGCTCAAGGAGTTTGCTGGGAAAACTCTTCACCTATTGCCCTGTAACGTTGTAAGTACCTCGGCACAATTAAAACCCAACTACAAAACCTTGCGCTGCCCGCTGCGCGGGCAGCGCAAGGTTTATGGGTTTTATACTTAATTGTGACCACCCAAATTGTGACCACCGACTTATGCCAACTCAGCCAGGGTTAAGGATCGAGGCGTATGGTCATGATTGGAAGTCAAGTTAACACTGGAGTTGTGATGTCCCTAACCGATCAGCAAGTCGCGTTGTGCGAGTCTCATCCCTGGGATTTTTCTCGCCTGAAGGCGCTGTTTCTCAACTGCACGCTGAAGCCGACGCCTCAGTTGTCCCATACTGAGGGGCTGATTGCGATCGCCCAAGCCATTATGGAAAAAAATGGCGTTACCGTTGAAGTGCTTCGCCCTGTTGATTTTCAGCTCGCTTTTGGCGTATATCCTGACATGACCGAGCATGGTTGGGACGTGGATGATTGGCCGCAAATCTTAGAAAAGGTTATGGCTGCCGATATCTTGGTGATTACCACGCCAATCTGGTTAGGGGAGAAATCTTCAGTGTGTACTCAGGTGATTGAGCGGCTGTATGCTGCCTCGGGGGAGCTAAACGAAGCCGGACAGTATGCCTACTATGGCCGAGTGGGGGGGTGCCTGATTACGGGCAATGAAGACGGCGCGAAGCATTGTGCCATGAACATTCTCTATTCTTTGCAGCATCTCGGTTATGTGATTCCGCCCCAGGCCGATGCGGCTTGGTTGGGTGAGGCCGGACCGGGGCCGTCGTATCTTGACCCTGGCTCGGGAGGGCCAGAAAACGACTTCACCAACCGCAATACGACTTTTATGACCTGGAATCTGCTCCATATGGCTCACATGCTCAAGGCCGCTGGGGGGATTCCGGCTCACGGTAATCAGCGATCGCAGTGGGCCGCAGGCTGCCGATTTGATTTTCCCAATCCTGAATATCGCTAGCGGAGGTTCTTAAAGAATTCTCAGGGCACCCTCAGACAATTTCTTTAGGGTGAGTGACAAAGTAATTATTGAGGTTGGGCTATGAAATTTAGCTATATGCTGGCTGCCCTAGGTGGCTTAACCGGACTGATCGTAATCGGTAGTTCGGTGATCAAAGCGGCTCCATCGCTTGGGCTGCAACCGGTAGCTCAGGCGCAACCTCTCGATCCTTCACAGGAGCGAATCATGACGGCGGAAAGACTGATCGCCATTCTAGAAGACGAGGGAACCAATGTGCGATCGCAAGGCAACCAGTTGCAGTTAGACCTGGAAAATCAAACTCTGCTGGTGATTTTTGATGAGGCCAGCGATCGCATGAGAATCTTCACGCCCGTCATTCCCGCCGATGAACTCACACCCGAGCAGGTGGGCAACACTCTCATCGCTAATTTTCATACAGCCTTAGATGCCCGCTATGCCATCACCGATAACATGCTGGTATCGCTGTTTGTGCATCCCCTATCGTCTTTGCAGGAGGATGATCTGCGATCAGCACTCCGTCAGGTTGCCAATCTCACCAATAACTTTGGGACGACCTATTCGAGTGAAGCGATCCTTTTTGGCCCCAACGGCCAGCCCGCTCCTGAAGGCGAGTGAGGGAGTGGGGGAGTGGGGGAGTAGGGGAGTGGGGGAATGGGGGAGTGGGGTGTCAGGTGTCGGCAGGATAAACCTGGAACCTAAAAGCTAGAACCGAGACCTCCATCACCCTGTTATCCTTACTCTGCGGGAAGCCGCTGGCGCGTCTACACTCTGTCCTACCTTACTTACACGACTTGGCAACGTTCTCAAATTCACAACGCAAAAATAGGGATTTGGGGCGCG
>CAYXJG010000354.1:0-5742 GCA_964465285.1 uncultured bacterium | reverse complement strand
CGGAAGAAAAGAGCAGCGGGCGCAGCCCGCTGCTCTTTTCCGGGTACTTTATTTTTGCAAGTCCCTTAGGACTGCTCGTTTCAAGCTACATTCACCCCATCCGTGGCAGGGAAACAGTGGCGGTTGTCCCGTCCTCAGCGGTAGACGTGATGGTCAGCGTCCCATTATGGGCCTCTATGATGCGTTTCGTAATGGCGAGGCCAAGACCGTTGCCCGAAGATTTGGTCGTAAAAAAGGGCTGGGTTAGGCGGGGAAGCACATCGGGAGGAATCGGCTCACCACCATTCTGCACTGACACCTCAATCCGGTGGGGGTTGGAACCATTGAGAACCTGCCAGCGAATAGTTTCGCCCGCTGGGACGGCTTCACAGGCATTGCTCACCAAGTTGATGAACACCTGCTTCAGCTTGTCGCGATCGCCCCTTACCATCACGGGATGGGGGAGCGGCACAAATTCAATCGTGCAGTGCTCAGCCGATAACATCTCCTGCATGGTTTCTAGAAGGTCCGTCAGGAGCTGGTTGAGATCCAGTTCATGGGCGTCTAGGGTCTGTTCTCGCGCATAGAGCAGAATTTCATTAAGTAACCGCTGTAGCCGCTCTGATTCTTCCAGCGCCAAATCTAGCTGTGCCTTCGCCCGTTCCGGCAATTCCATATGCTGAAAGGAACTGAGCCCCATTAAGATCGTCGTCAGCGGGTTACGTACCTCATGGACAATCATCGACGCCAGCTCTCCAATTTCAGCCAGCCGAGCCAGCATTTGCTCGGCTCTCTTCCGCTCTGAAATATCTCGCACCAGTGCCAGGACGAGCCTCTCGTCGCTGTAGTTCAGCAGGCCCAAACGTACCTCAACTGGAAAGATGGAGCCGTCTTTGCGGCGATGTTTCCCTTCAATGGTCATTGACGAGGTGGATTCGAGCTGTATCCACAGGTCGGCAAAATTTTCGACGGGCGTTTCCGCCACAAAGTCAGCAACGGATAGGGAGAGTAGTTCTTCCCGGCTGTAGTGCAAGTTGCGGCAGGCTTGCTGATTCACGTCCACAATGCGCCCCGCTGGATTGATAACAAACAGGGCATCCACCGCTTGCTGCACCAAGGTCCGAAATCGAATTTCGCTGTTGCGGAGGGCTTCTTCCGCCTTTTTTCGTTCCGTGATGTCGTTGAATACGGCCAGCAGGCAGTCTTCACCGTTAATCTGAATTTGCTCAGCGGAGTAGAGAGCTGTCCGGTAGGTGTCCGTGGCAGAACGAAACCGATATTCGTGATTGCGGACGTAGCCCTGCTGCTGCACCGTCTGAATCATGCGATCGCGCTCTGTCGGATTAACCCACAATTGAATATCGGCAACGGTGCGCCCGACCGCCTCGTCGGATGTACACTCCAGCAAATTGAGGAAACTATCGTTGACCTCCAGAATTCGACCCTCTTTCAACGTGCTAAGGGTAATGGGGTTGGGGCTAGAGTGAAAGGCTTTGGAAAACTTCTCCTCAGACAGCCTCAGCTCGTCCTCTGCCTGTTTTCGCATGGCATTGGCTTCAGCAATTTGGCGCACCATTTCCAGAAATGCTACATTCACATCCCCTAGCTCATCCCGACGCTGGGCATTCACAGACTTGAACTCTAGCAGGCTACCGCACGTATCATCGTGGCTCAAGGCTTCCCCAGCTTCCAGCAGATCTTTTCGCAGCATCAAAATAGGTGAAATGAGCAGGCGGTCGAGCACGATGCAGGTGGCGATGGTCACAAAGGCAGAAATAATCACGACCAGCCCAGCGATCCGGCCAATGAAATAGAAAAACTCATTGCGGACATCCGTCGCGTCATGACGCACGATGAGCTGATATTGCCCGCTTAGGGGCGACATCTCCCACAGGGCATCATATCGGATATCTTCCCGGTCTAAACGGGTTCGTCGGCGTTGGTTCTTAACATCCCGGAGCGTCAGTTCAGGCGGCTCTCCAAAAGTGCCCACCAGGGTGCCGTCCTCTCGATAGAGCGCCCCCCCAACTACGACCTCATTCGACTCTAGGGAGGCCATATAGTCGAGAATTTTCTCATCGCTGACGTTTAAATCTTTGGCTTCGAGAATACCGGAGGCTTTGGCCGCGGAAATGGTTCCGAGGTATTGCAGCAACTCGCGCTCGCGCCGAAACACAGACGGCACCAGGATAATGGCTTCAATCACCACAATGCTGGCGAATACCCACAGCACAATTATCTGGGAGAGCCTCGCATTGAACAAGTTCCATAGGCGGAGTTGCTTCATCAAACCCGTCATTTCTTACTCCAAACCCGTCACCTCTGTTGTGATGCCGATCCCAAAGACCTTGCTCGGTCATCAACCTAATCGCTTAACCGGGAATCCTGCGCTCAGCAAAGGATTTCCTCGACTCAAAAATTAAAAAGACCCTGATAAGAGTAGCCGATAGGTTTTAGTAAGGGCCAAACATTTCGTTGGCGGGAGCGTGAGGATCATCGCTGTAGAAAAAGTCGTGAAATAGTTTCTTGACTTCTTCCTTGCTGAGAAATCCGTTGCCATCACCGTCAAGCATGGGAAACACCATCGGCGCATACACGGGGGAGACATTAAAGACGCTTAAAAATTCACCCCATTCCTCTGCAGAAATCTTTCCGTTTTCCTGGTGGTCGAAGGCGTCAAACACTAAATCCATCAGTTGCTGGACACTTTTTTGATACTGTTCTGGGTCACTCAACACGGCGTCGTAGTAATTCAGCCATTCTTCCCTGGAGATATGCTTGTCGTGCTGCTTGTCAGCGTTGCGCTTAAGGCATTTCCAATCATAGGTCAACTGGTTAGCCAAGGTGATGTAGCGGGGCGATCGTAACGACCAGTTCCTGCGTTGGGCAAGCTTTTTGGCAATATTATCAAAGTCATCGTGGTCAATGGTGCCTTTATAGTTGGCATCATACATGCTGAACAGCTTGATCAGTTTCCGCTTTTGCAGGTCGGTCAACATGGGGCATGGCTCCGTGTAAAAGGGCAAGATGTATCAAAAAGCAAAGCAAATAGGAGGATGAGAAAGGGACGTTCTGCGTGCCCTTGCAATATCTATTATGATGCTAGATATGCAGATAAATTTTTGTAAAACCCCTTGAGCTTACTTTTCAGTCTCAGCAACTCCACGGTTCCTGTCAACATGTGGCACGCCCTCACGCCTCTCTGGCAGGGAGGCGATTCTGTCGTTCAGCAGGGCTTGCCCCATTCGCAACTCTCCCCGACCTGGCAAGTGCTGTTGCTGGGGGACGGGTCACCCACCCGCCATTTGCAGTTACTGACAGGGGAACGCACCGAAGTTGATGTTATTGATATGTCGATGATCGGCGATGATTTGGATGATGCCCCGGCAGTCATTCAGCAGGTTCCTGGCCCCCGGTTGCGCCGACAGGTTTGGCTCCGCACGGCATCCGGTCAGCGTCTTGCCTATGCCACCTCCTGGTGGGAAGCGAACCACGTGGATGAGTATCTGCAAAATCGGTCGCTACCTATCTGGGCGAGTTTGGCGAAGCTCCGCACAGAACTGTATCGCGATGTACGAGGCATCTGTTTCGGTACCTCTGAGGTTCTGGAAGAGTCTTTCGGGGAATCCGGTCCCTTTTGGGGAAGGCACTACCTGTTTTGGCATGACGGACAACCCCTAACGCTCATCTACGAAGTGTTCTCTCCCTATTTGGAGAGATACCTGGGGCCTACTCAGGCTCATGAATAGCCGATATGTTTTTTGCTGGTTTTCGCGTCCAGGCAAAGATTCGTCACAGGACTGTAGCGGTCTTCCCTGCTTTGGGGGCATTCTTCTGAGTAGGTGATAAGGATTCTTACTGTGACTTCTCGGATTACTCAAGCTCAACCTGCCCTCGATTTTATCGAGCCTCATTATCAGCCCTGGGTGCGCTGGCTGGGAAAAAGCATTATTAAGCCGTGGTTGCGCCTGCGCAAGGGCATTACCCACACAGAGGTTCAAAACGCAAAGACACTGATTGACCTTTACCAAAAATTTCAGGCTGGTAGGGTAAGGTTTCTAATTGCGTTTCGCCATCCTACGACCATTGACCCACCGCTGGTCAGTCATGTGGTGTGGAACAAGATTGCGGCGATCGCCCATAAGCAGGGACAGCCTCTCTCCCGTCCTCCCCACGTCCACTTCATCTATGACCGGGGCATTCCCCTCTGGGCCGGTTCTCTGGTGGCCTGGTTTATCTCCCATTTGGGCGGCACTCCCATTCGGCGGGGCAGCCTGGATACAATGGGCCTCCGATCGATTCGCCATCTCTTTGCCAATGGAGAATTTCCCATGGCGGCTGCACCGGAGGGCGGCATCAACGGCCACAACGAGATTGTGAGCGCCATTGAGCCGGGTATTGCCCAGTTTGGTTTCTGGTGTGTAGAAGACCTGAAAAAAGCAGGGCGCGATGAAGAGGTGATGATCGTGCCTCTGGGCATTCAATATTTCTTTGAAACACCCCCCTGGAAAAAAGTAGCCGACTTGCTGAGCCAACTGGAAGTAGACAGTGGGTTGCGATCGCCCGACACACTACCATCTGAGCTTCTGGCATCCCTCCAAGACGGACAGCCCCCGAGCGAAGCACAGGAACAGGAGCTTTATCACCGCCTTCGCACCCTGGGCGAGCATCTTCTCGGAAAAATGGAGGGGTTTTACCGCACCTACTACGGGTGGGAGAGCAAGGGGGGCGTCTTATCATCATCCCAGCCAGAGTCCCAGACGGATGCATTCCAGACCAATCAGCCAGCATCTCAGATTTCCTTTGAACAACGGCTCCATGCCCTGCTTAGTGCGGCTCTAGAGGTCGCAGAGAAATCCCTGGGCATCAAACCCAAAGGCACCCTCACCGATCGCTGCCGCCGTGCCGAACAAGCGGGATGGGATCGGATTTACCGCACAGAGCTGAAGGATGCGGATAGCCTTTCGATTCTAGATAGGGGGTTGGTGGATCTCGTAGCGGAAGAAACGAGTCTACGGCTCTGGCACATGCACCTGGTTGAAACCTTTGTCAGCGTAACGGGCAAGTATGTGGTAGAACGCCCGACGATTGAACGGTTTGCCGATACAACTCTGCTGATCTGGAGAATGGTGCAGCAAATTAGCCGCTCGTCTGCTGATCAGTTTCCTGACCTGGGTGTGCGGTATGCCCAGGTTGCGGTGGGCGACCCCATTAGCATTTCGGAGCGATGGCCAGAGTACCAATCTAAACGGCGAGGGGCGATCGCCCAGGTGACCCAAGACCTGCAAACAGCTCTGGAATCCCTCATCGAATAACACACACGACTTGGCAAAGTTCTCAAATTCACAACACAAGAATAAGGGTTTGGCGTGCGCTCCGCGCACGCCAAACCCTTATTCTTGTGTGAAACTTGCCAAGTCATAGGGTATAAGCAGGTGGTCACAATTCAGGTGGTCATAATTAAGTATAAAACCCATAAACCTTGCGCTGCCCGTTGCGCAGGCAGCGCAAGGTTTTGTAGCTGGGTTTTAATTGTGCCGAGGTACCTATGTACTCTGCCTCGGTTGAGAGCTTAGGAAAATGTGTCAATAATTTTGCTCAACTACTTATAGCGCTGTGCAAGCGCTATGAGTACAGGGTATTGAGTGGCGGCGCTCTGCGCCGCCACTCAACGCATTTGGGTGTGCTGAACCAATTGCACACTGCTATATAAAAACAGTGCTGGATTGAACCCGTGATTAGGGATCTGCGGCTAAAAAAGAT
>CAYXJG010000353.1:0-5747 GCA_964465285.1 uncultured bacterium | reverse complement strand
AGGCGACCTTTTTGTCCCCTACATTTCCATAATGAGAGATGTCATGTCTATTCCCGCGCTATGCGCGGAGAACAATGTTGTGTGATTTTTACCAGGGGTTGCCGACAACGGTGAACCCAGACCAGTAGTAGGGATGGGACAAATCGACGTTAGTCAGGCTGCCTTCGGGAAGCTCAATGCCCTCTTCTGGGAATCCAGGAACGAAAAGCCGCCCGTCTTCTACGCGGATATCGCCCCGGAGCAGGGCAATCTGGGTCTGCCGGAGGGCATCGGCTTTGATAGGGGCATCGTTCAGTGCGCTGTAGAAATGGGTCATGAGGGCGGTCGTGGCAGTGTCGCTGACATACCAGAGACTGGCGATCGCCGATTTCACTCCCGTTTGAACCGCAAGTCCGGCAAAGCCTAGCTCTGCCTCTTCACTGCCCAGAGCGGTACGGCACGCGCTCAGCACCAGCATCTCCACCGGGGGGTCGCTCCATCCCAACTGGCGTACCTGATCCATTTGGAGCCGTTCCTCCCAGAGCTGAATGTAGGACTCCTCAATGGGGCCAGCTTTGAAGTCCGCGTGGGTTGCCATGTGGATGATGCCGTAGGGTGTTTGCTGCCGCAGATCCTTGAGATTGTCTAGGGTCGCGCCTTCGTTCAGGTGCAGGCTCCCGCGCCAAACCTCAAATACCAGGGTAGACAGTTCGACGGGTACGGTTGGCAGGGGGGACTGTCCCTGGGTGCTTTCAGACACGCCCATTGCCAGCATCTCAGCGTTCCGGATGTCTACATAGCGGGTGTCGGTGAGGCTGAGGCTGGGCATCAGACCCACGCTATACCGTTCCATCAGGTATTGACTGCCATCGTATAGGGCAGCAAAGGGGAGCGATCGCAGCCCCACATCCGCCAGGAAGGACAGGTTCGTGACCTCCCTCGCTTGGAGTTCGTCCTGAATGGGGGCAATCATCCACTCATACAACTGCTGGGCAGACGCTTCGTGGCGGCCTCGTCGGAAGGGACTGGTGATGTCCTGGCGGAACTGGTTTGCCATTGCCATCACCTTCTCCCGCGTGGCATCGGGCACTCGCTGGCGGAACATATTGCCTTCAGCGGTAATTACCACCAACTCAAGCTGGTCGGTCGGGCTAGGTTCCCACTGCTCATTCACCAACACATTCAATGCTTCTGGCACAAAGCTGACGTAGATGAAGGCAGGCTTTTCACCTGTTTCATCTTCAATCATTTTGGCAATGTCCTGGGCTTCTTCTGCCGTCACCACTTCCGGCTGTTCAGGCAGGCCCAGATATGTCGAGAAATCTTGGTTAAACTCAGTTTCTAGCGATGAAATATAGGTGCCCAGGGCGGGGGTGCGATTGATCAGGTTGGGGTTGGGAAGATTTGCAACATCAATGTCCTCGGGTTCCTCGCCATTTAATTCCCGATCAAGCTGTTCAGGAATATTGAAGGAGTTGTCTTCAGGGACAAGAGGTTCATTCGGCTCGTTGGGGTCATTGGGGCCATTGGGGTCATTCGGCTCGTTGGGGTCATTGGGGCCATTGGGGTCATTCGGCTCGTTGGGGGGTGGCTGGTCTTCGACAACGCCCACATCCACCTGCACTGCAACGGGCGTGGAGGTGGAGACCCCATCGTTTGCCTGAAGGGTAAACGCATCTTGAAGTCCGGTTGCATCGGTAGGAGGCGTGTAGACCAGGGCGTCCTCAACGGATACGGCTGTGCCAGGGGCGATCGCCACGCCGTTGCGGGTCAGGGTGGCTCCCGGTGCAATGGTGTTGATGGTGACGATGGTATTGTCGCGGTTCACATCACCGGAAATGTAGGAGGAAACGGCGATCGCAACAGACTGATTTTGCTCAGTGGAGAACTGAGTCGGCCCGATCAGGGTCGGCGGTGTATTTATTGACGCAATGGTAATGCCCTCCAGGGAATTGGGGTCAATACCCCCATTGGGAGCCACTGGGAAGGACTGGATGGGAGCCATCTCCGCTTCACCCCGAAGCAGCCGTCCCTGGCTCCCGTTTACGCTGGCATCCCCAACTACAAAGGGCATGTTGTTCACACCCCCAGCATGGCGAATGAAAATGTCGCCATTGGTATCCGGGAAAACAAGTGGCTCGGTGGGCTGTTCTGGAGATTGTAGGAACTCTCGCTCCTGGGGAGATTCGACAAAACCACTCGATACATCAATAGAGGCGTCATTGGAGGAGAAATTGAACTGGGAATCTCCGATGGTTTCGGCGATACGTACTGTATCACCATCAAGCCCTACGGTTCCACCCTCACCATAAAGGCTGCTGGCATCAATGGAGCGCACCTGAATGTCGCCCTGGGGAGCCCTGATCGTCACATTTCCGGCAGAGGGATCAATCGGAAAGTCATCTGACTCAAAGGGGAATTCATTATTTCGAGTGATGAGATGCCCTGTGGAAACCTCATCTGTCGCCTCAAAATCAATATTGCCACTCTCCTCCTCAAAGAAGAAACCTTCTTCCTCAAAGACGGAGCGGGTCACAACGTCGCCCGTAGTAATGTTAGCTCCTCGAATTGTGATGTCCCGACCCCCTGTGGCAATGATATCGCTGGGGTTCATGGTAAAGTCACCCACGCCATTCAAGTCGGCATCAGCAGTGAACGTGACGCTTTCACCGGGGGTCAACTGTAGAATCCCGTCTTCCAGGGGTTCGATAGTAATGTTGCGTGTGGCCTGGAGTTCAATGTTGCCTTCAATGCCCTCCAGTTCTGATTCGAATAACTCTGTGGGCGTTGGGTCATTCGCCTGCACTTCCCCATCAATGCCGCTGGGCAGTCCGACAAAGTTGAATTCTGAATCATCGGCATCATCGCCATCGGCGGTTCCAGGGCGAATCACGATATCGGTGGGGTCAAGCAGCAAGGTTCCGGCGTTGCCATTAGGTGCAGTCAGGGTGACACTCCCCCGGAAGGTGAGAGCGTCTTGACCAGACACTTCCACGAAGCCCCCATCGCCCCCGTCTGTGCCCCCCTGGGCACTGATGGTGCCGAAGAAGCCTGTTTCCTGGTCTGACCAGACAATGACCTGTCCGCCATCTCCCAGGGTCAGGGCATTGGCATGGATCACAGAGTCGGGGCTGACGTAGGTGCGATCGCCCGTCGGAAAGACCCCGCTGCCCTGCACATCGCCACCCGCGAGAATAGTGCCGCCCCCGGTGGTGCCTGACGCATCGACCGTGGCATCCAGAAGCGCGATTTCTCGTCCGGCGATCGCCACATTACCGCCCGCACCATCCGGTGCCGATGATGAAGCGTTGACCTCTCCGGCGATCGCCACCACTCCAGACTGGTCAGGGATCTCAGTGCCCGTGCTGGTTAGGGCTACGGAACCGTCCGGGTTGACCGTCAACGCTGTGATCGGAGGGGCATCGCCTCCGGTTAACAGTTCTGGTAAGGATGATACGGGAGCCGACCATTCCACCAGGCCAGCCGCGTCAGAACTCTCAGGGGCGATCGCCTGCACCTCCAGGCTCAGCACATGGCCGTCCTGACTGATCCGCACCATCGACTCACCGGGCACCGCCGTGATCAGAATTTCACCACCAGGGGCCTCCACGGTTCCTGTATTCACCACTGTACCGCCCAGAAGCATGAGGCTGTGGCCTTCAGCTACCTGCAGATCTCCTGCATTCACGACACTGCCAGGATTTGCCGTGTTGAAGGCAAAGCGGTTAGGAATACCCACCAAACTGGCGTAGTCGTTATTTCCCGAAGTATTGAACCATCCCCCCTCCAGGCCAATGCCCGTTGCCGTTGTCGCTGTGAAGGAACCGGGCACATCCAGCCGAGCGTTTGGCCCGAACAGTATCCCTGACGGGTTCAACAGGAACAGGTTGGAGTCGCCCCCGGACACCTGAATCAAGCCGTCAATGCTAGACGGGTCGCCGCCGACCACCCGTGAGATGATGGTGCGAATCTCTGGGTCAGAGAGGAAGTTGGCAATCTGGTTGGCATCTAGCCCAAACTGCTCAAAGCTGTGGAACAGGTTGGCTCCATCCCCAGACAGTTGCCCCCCGTCAATGTCAAAGCGGTTATTGCTGCGGTTGACGCGGGTATTGGTGCCATCGTTGGCCGAAGTGGGTTCTGCCCGGACAGGCTGTACGGCAATCGCCATGCTCACTGCCCCCCCCACCAGTCCCGTGAGGGCGATCGCCCACAGCCGGCGAATCACTTGCCCAGGTCTTAGCTCAACCTCAACATGCAGGGGTGCGGCGTTCTGGGAAGGAGCGGAACAGGATGCAGTACGCCAGGGCGATCGCCCTGGCCAACAGCGCCACTGGCAGAAAACGGGATGGAGAGCCATAGGATGTAGGGACGAGTGTAGAGTGTTGCAGTGAAACTACTTAATGACTACACCACGATCCCTACAAAATCAGAAAAAACACGCAGAAATTCACGAAGAGTTTACACCAGAGTTCTGGATGCTTACACAACTTTGCAAGTTTCACGCAAAAATAGGGGTTTGGGGCACTCTCAGCGCGCCCCAAACCCCTATTTTTGCGTTGTGAACTTGAGAACTTTGCCAGGTCGTGTGCTTAGGGAGTTTGAAACCAAGTCGCGGCCAAATCAAAAATCCCTGACCTTTTCGAGCAAGGATAATCAAGCCATCATCCTTACTCGAAATGCCAGGGATTAGAGTGCAATCCACCCTTTCAGCCGATGATTTGCTGTCGATATCAATTAAACCTAACCCGATTCGGGGATTGGAGCTTTCCTGCAAGGAAAACTCCAGTCCCCGAATGGGTCAAGGCATACCTAAGCAGAGCGCCAGACCTGACGCAGCTCGCTGGTCAATGCACGCTCGATGTCCTGGGATCGCTCAGCAGACAATTCACGCTTCAGAGCTGAGAACACAGCTTCAATTGCAGCGGCAGCAGTCACGCCCCGAGACAGCCCAGCCTCTTGGCTGATGCGGAACAGAAAAGTGTTGGTTTCAATATTCAGAGGCTTGCGAATACGGCTTAGGAAGCGAACCAGCAAATTGGTGTCTTTCCAAATTTCAGCCAGCTTGTCTTGGGATGCACCATCACCTGTGGACAGCATTTTGCCTTCTAACTCAGCAGCAACTCGGTCTGAAGCTTCGGTCGTCATCATATCGCGCAGAGTGCGAAAGACGACTTCTGCGATGTCGCGAGCATCATAAAGGTCTTCAAGGTTTGCCTGACGCTTTACTGTTTCGAGAAACTGGCTCAGCACCTGAGTGTTGTCTGCTGCATTAATCTGAATGTTTGAAGCCGATGTCATAGAAATGCCTTTTGTAAGGTTGTCTCGTTCTTAGGATTAAGGATTAAATAAGGTCCAACTTCAATGAAGCAGCAATGCCGCGCCACTAAGATTGGGTTCAAACTATTTAATTCTCGCTCTCTGGCACCCCTCTAAAACCCCTTTGCGGAGTTTTTGGAGAGATTACGGGTTGGGGCGATCGCCCCACTCTAGCTATAAATGCTGCACACTTATTACAGTGCCAATATTGTGCAATACAAGCAAAGCGTCACGAGCAAAACATCGAATAGCTTGAAGCCATCTTAAAAGTATATACCTTTAGTTTGACACATTTCTTAATATTTTGCAAAAAATTATCCATGTATAGCCCTACGGGCTTAGGTTCAAGAGTATATCCCCCGCGCAGCAGGGGATACACTCTCCTCCAATGTCCTAACCTAAGGGATCTGCGGCTAAAAAAGATACCGGAAGAAAAGAGCAGCGGGCTGCGC
>CAYXJG010000352.1:0-5785 GCA_964465285.1 uncultured bacterium | reverse complement strand
CCTATTCTGTCTTTTCACACGACCTGGCAAAGTTCTCAAATTCACAACGCAAAAACAGGGGTTTGGGGCGCGCTCAGCGCGCCCCAAACCCCTGTTTTTTCTTGAAACTTGCCAAGTTGTGTAGACTGATGATACGCATTTACAGATGAGATTTGGCATAAGCGGGTTGCTTAGAGTCAACACATTCTTACTCCTACTTTTCCTCGAAACGTGATACGTTCACCATGATGATGACCTAAACCTGCCACTGGGATCGTGGCGGTTGTGTTGTCGCGATCAGCCGACCCTGGGAGATAACATAGCGCACAACAGCGCGGCGGCGAATCGCATCGTAGCGATCGCCCGCATCCAGCACCACTAAGTTCGCAGGCTTACCCTCCTCAATGCCATACTGATCCGCAACGTGGAGGGTCTTCGCACCATACCAAGTGACCATGTTGTAGCAGGCGTTAATCTCGTCGGTGCCCGTCATCTGACAGACGTGAACGGCCATGCTCGCCACATCCAACATATTCCCTGTACCCAGGGAATACCAGGGATCTTGCACACAGTCATGGCCAAGGCTCACGTTTAGCCCCCGCTGCCATAGCTCTTTCACCCGTGTAACCCCCCGCCGCTTGGGATAGGGGTCGGTGCGCCCCTGGAGGGTGATGTTGATCAGCGGATTGGCGATGAAGTTGATGCCTGCCCGATCCAGAAAGCCCATCAGCTTAAAGGCATAGGCATTATTATAGGAGCTAAAGGCGGTAGTGTGGCTGGCAGTCACGCGATCGCCATTACTCCGGCGAATGGCATTGGCAGCAATCACCTCCAGAAACCGAGACTGGTCATCGTCAATCTCATCGCAGTGGACATCAATGAGGCGATCGTACTGCTCCGCCAATTCAAAAACCCGGTGCATAGAAGCCACTCCATCCTCGCGGGTCAGCTCATAGTGAGGAATGCCGCCCACCACATCGGCTCCCAGCTTCAGGGCTTCCTCCATCAACTCAGCATTGTTGGAGCGACCATACAGCCCATCCTGGGGAAACGCCACCACCTGCAACGTCATCCAATCCCGCACTTTCTCCCGCACCTCCAGCAATCCCTTCAGCGCCACCAAATTCTTCTCACTCACATCGGCATGGCTGCGAACAAATAAAACCCCCTGCATGGCCTGCTGCCGCAGGGTGGCGATCGCCCGTTCGATCACATCCTCCAGAGTGAGAGACTGCTTCCGCTCTCGCCAGATATCGATGCCTTCAAACAACGTGCCGCTCTGATTCCATCGGGGGTTGCCAGCGGTGAGGGCAGAGTCCAGGTGAATATGGGATTCCACAAAGGGGGGACTCACCATCTGCCCATTTAGGTCAAGTTCCTGGCGGGCGGAAAGGTCAAGGGTAGGGGCGTCGGCTTGCCTACTCGAAGCATGTATCACCTGGATCACACCGCCTTGGATGGCGATGTCTACCTGGGTGGCGGGTTCCGTGGGGTGAATGAGCGTGCCCTGCTTCAGCAGAATGTCATAGACGGGAGAAGTCATAGGCAATGAGTAAACAGAGTCTTTAATAAGCTACCTCGGAACACCATAAGGGTAAAGGATCGCCAACCCATCAGCAACCTGAGACAGCACACATCTCTGAAATCAGCCGTGTTATAGCCCTACGAGCTTAGGTTCAAGAGTGTATCCCTTGCTGCGCGGAGGATACACTCTCCTCCAATATCTTAGCCTAAGGGATCTGCGGCTAAAAAGATACCGGAAGAGAGGGGCAGCGGACAGCGGGCGCTGCCCCTCTCTTGTGGGTACTTTATTTTCTTGCAAGTCCCTAAGTGCGTATTGCTATACCCTATGCTGCCGCTGAATACGAGAGGGCGATCGCCCTGGGTTCTAGTCGTCTTATTCAAAAGTTAAGATAACGCGCCCGCTGCACCCAACTGAATCTCGCTAGTGATTTTTTATCCCGACTTGGCAAGTTTCACGCAAAAATAGGAGTTTGGGGTGCGCGGAGCGCGCCCCAAACTCCTATTTTTGCGTTGTGAATTTGAGAACGTTGCCAGGTCGTGTTTTATGGCGATTTGCTCATTACCAACGAAATTACCCACACCCCTACACCTCAATTACCAACGGAAGCACCAACGGATGTATGGCGCTTTGGGCAAGGCTTCCCAGATATTCTGTACTCACAACGGAAACGAAACACCCGAGTAGACAACGCTCAACGCGATCGCACCTACCACGACCAAAAATTTTAACGAACGACTTTAACGAACGACTCCATTTCAACGTATTTGAGGACAGTAATCATGACTAACACAGCATTTCCCAATACCCAGTCTCCCTTGGATGCGACTCAACTGAGTCAATTTGGCATGGTGCCTTCCCACCTAGACGGCCTCTCAAACGCCTCCCAGCCCAGCCACAACGGACTCGGTTCATCCGGTTTCATGACGTCAGAAGTCAACCAACTCACCACACACTATAGCACTGATATCTTACTCAAGAACTCAGTCTTTAATCAGACGATTAAAACCATTGACTGGCCCGACAACACTCTGAGTACTGCCCGAAATCTGGATGCGCTCACCGGGCTAAAAAAGTCTACAGGACTCGTAGGCAGCAGCGACACGGTAGATTACTTCCGATTTAATGTCAGCGGTGTTCGGGATGTAACCCTTGCTCTAACTGGTCTTGAAGGCAACGCCAGCTTGCGGTTGATTCAAGATAAAAATAGCAATGGCCAAGTCGATGCTGGTGACGTGTTAGCAACCTCTAACCGCAGCGGTTCCTCTAATGAAAGCATTAACAAAGTATTGGGCAGCGGCAACTATTTTGCTGAAATTCGCCAGGACATTGGCAGCAGTAGCTACGAATTGCGGACTCTGGCTCGGAAGCCTCAAGTAACCGTAGACTTAGAACGCATTAAGGCAATCAACAATCCAGATAATGGTTGGTTTGGCAATCACGCCGACTACTACAGCAAGATTACCATTGATGGTTCTACCAAGACCACAGGGCATATCAGCAACGACAACGATATTTCCCCCAACTGGTCTCATACTCGCGTAGTTGACGGGAACAGCCGCTATGTCAGCATTGGTATCGAAATCTTCGATAAGGACGGTGGCTTTGCTGGGTCAGACGATCGGATTGATGTAGACGGTAAGACAGGCCACCGCGACATTAACTTCTGGTATGACCTGCTGACCAATCAGGTTTCTGGCGATGTCAATGGCTACGGCGGATCTACGTTATCGTCCACAGGGGCTGGAGATGCCGATAGAGCACAGGCGTGGTTCAAGGTAACAGAAGGGGATTGGTACGACCATAACGTCCACGATTACCATCTGGAAAATGTGTCCCGTGCATTTATTGCCGATGGCATGAACCGCACGGACATGATCGAGATCCTGCGAGAGACGAAGGACTACGGCTCTATTACTGGAACAGAGTTGCAGGGGGTTCGTACTATTGTTGATAAGGTATCGATGCCTGAATATGTCGAGAACCTGGCAGATAAGGTGGTGAATGGTGATGTTGCTAACAGCACTTCAGGCATTGGCAATCTCTATGGAGGGGCTAGCGCAAATCGGGTTGAGAGCCTGGTGGACAAGTGGTTCTTTGGGGGCGATCGCCCAGACGCAGCAGGGAGCTACCAGGAAGCGGGCGGCTCTCTCTTCCAGAACGGCATCAGCATGTTTGACGTAGACCAGGGAGGGGTCAGTGACTGCTATTTCATTGCATCCCTGGGTGCAGCAGCCCTCGATAAGCCCCACGTCATCTCCAATATGTTTATCGACAATGGCGACGGTACCTTTACTGTCCGGTTCTTCAAGCCCGATGGCACCCGCGACTATGTGACCGTCGATCGTTATCTACCTACTTCTGGCAGCGGCAACGCCGTCTATGCTGGATGGGGCGGAGGTTCTGTTAGCGAGGCGAACAACGAACTGTGGGTCGCCCTGGCGGAAAAAGCCTATGCCCAGGTGAATGAGTCAGGCTGGATCGGTCAGGATGGCACAAATTCTTACTCTGGTATTGCTTTTGGCTGGATGGATAGGGTGATTAATCAAATTTCCGGGTTAGACACAACTTCCGAGAGTGCCCCCAGCATGACTGAGAGTGAAGCTATCAACCTGGTCAACTCTAATAAGATGCTCACAGTAGGCTTTGTGAACGGTACGATTGCCGGTGTGATCAACGACCACGCGTACACAGTGTCCTCTTACAATCCCTGGACGCAAACCTTCCGTTTGCATAACCCCTGGGGCAATACTCACGCCGATGTCACCTGGGCTGAACTGCAATCCATGAACGCCCGGTTCCAATACAGCAACATCTAAGGAATCTATGGCTAAACGCGACTTGGCAAGTTTCACACAAAGATAGGGGTTTGGCGCGCGCTCCGCGCGCGCCAAACCCCTATCTTTGTATTGTGAATTTGAGAACTTTGCCAAGTCGTGGCTAAATAAAGATACAGGAGGGAGCAGCGCGGCATTGCCGCGCTGCGCCACTAAAACTGGATTTTATTTAATCCTTGATCCTGAGTCGCTGTGCAAGATGAGTGATAAGTAGTTGAGCAAAATTATTTACATATTTTCCTAGGGGCACACCCCGTCGGGGTGTGCCCCTAGGAAACTTGTTGGTAATTAATTCTGCATAGGTACTTACCAATTCTTGTGTCTTGAAAGTAGAACGACAGATAGCTAACCTGTAACCTATGCCAACTATAGGTTTGCTAATCCAAAATCGAAAATCCAAAATCGAGAATTGGTATGACACATTAATCTAGGGCTGATTGCTCATTCTGCGGAATCACTCTAGTCTTCTCTCCAAACTAGGCTGATACAATGACTTATTTAACCCTACGAGCTTTACCTATTGTCCTTATGGGTGGGGCGATCGCCTGTTCTTCACCGTTGGCCCCATTCTATTCTCCGGAATCTTCTGGATCTCTTCCATCCTCTTTACCACCCGAGGAAGACTCGTCAACACCCTCCTCTTCTGCTGTATACCAAGACTTTACGATGATGACTTTACCTTCTTCTCCAGAGCGCTATCCCATCATTCAGGACATGACCCTCATCGCCCGGGAAGCTGCCATTCCTACCATTGGCGAAGCGAATACTCCCGACCGTCCCATTGGCTTTGCATCGGTATTTCTGACCATTGAGAATCCTGTTAATGCTGAACAATCCCTTGTGCTAGAAACCGTGGAGGTGGTCAGCGTTGAAACCCGCGAGGTGTTTTTTACTCAGCCTGAGCCACAGACTATTACGCTGATGCCCCTGGAAAATATGGAGTTAGACGTTCAGCTTCAGAATCAGCGGGGGTATCCAGCCACGGAACAAGTCCGGGCGATCGCCACTTATTACATCACTCATCATTCCAGCACCGATGACGACATACTTGGTCCATACCGCATCGATTCGCCCGTGGTTGAAGTAGAGCGATCGCCGTAGTGTAGGCTTTGGATTTTGGATTTTGGATTTATAGCGCTGTGCAGGCGCATTAAGTACAGTTTGTTGAGTGGCGGCGCAGAGCGTCGCCACTCAACAAATTTGGGTGTGCTTACACGACTTGGCAACGTTCTCAAATTCATACCCCAAACTCCCTTTTTTGCGCGAAACTTGCCAAGTCGTGTAGGAAAACAGTCCTGAGGGGAGCAGAGTAACCTACGGGACTGTTTTTTATCTCAGTGGCACAACACTAGCATTCCCGTTCCTTAGGGATCTGCGGCTAAAAAAGATACCGAAAAAAAGAGCAGCGGGCTGCGCCCGCTGCTCTTTTCCGGGTACTTTATTTTCT
>CAYXJG010000351.1:0-5788 GCA_964465285.1 uncultured bacterium | reverse complement strand
ATGGAATCCGCTAGTTCACCCCGGTGAAAGACCCATACAAAGGGAGAATAAGCGACGCTACCACTTCTTATACGGCAAAAATTTACCACACATAACGATTTTGACGCGATCGCCCTTTGGATCGTCTTCCTTCTCCACATCAATCGTGAAGTCAATGGCACTCATAATACCATCTCCAAACTTCTCATGAACCACCGCTTTCACGGGCATACCGTAAACCTGCATGATTTCGTAGAAGCGGTAGACCAGCGGATCAGTGGGAATGACAGGCTCCAAAGACCCCTTCAGTGGACACTCGGTCAGCTCATCTGCCAGGTCAGTGCTAAGGCCGAGAGCAGTGAGTAACTTTTCAGCTTCCTCCTGGGATGCACTGGCTTGGCGGTACATCACCGCCGCAATCCACACATCATCCCGACCGACCGCTTTTTCCAGTTCCTCAAAGCTGACGCCTTTCGCTTTCTTCGCTGCCAACAACTTTTGAGTGATTTCAGACAATGCCATGACTCGCACCTCAATAAACGTTTTCAAGTATCAACGTGGGATGAAAACGTAAGCAGCTGAACCGCTCACTATCCCTAAACCATTTCAAAAACAAAATTATGCTGCTTTGCTGACCCGTGCAGCTTCGACAGCACGGGTTTCTCGAAAGAGATGACTTTCCATCTCTGCCTTCAGGTCGTGATAGGCAGGATGCTGATCGATGGTCTCGCGGTTGCGAGGACGAGGAAAGGGAACATCTAGAACCTCGTCAATCTTCGCCGCAGGGCCACGGGTCATCATCACGATCTTGTCGGAGAGCAGAAGTGCCTCCTCAATGCTGTGGGTAATCATGATCACGGTTTTGCGATCGCGCTCCCAAATGCGCTCAATTTCGTCTTGCAGGAAGCCCCGCGTCAGGGCGTCCAGTGCCCCAAACGGTTCGTCCATTAGCAAGATCTTGGGGTTAATCGCCAGAGCACGGGCAATGCCCACCCGCTGCCGCATCCCGCCCGATAGTTCATGGGGGTGCTTGCGCTCTGCGCCCTTCAAACCCACGAGTTCAATATGATCAGCGACGATGTTTTTTACTCGGTTCGCCGCCATTTTGGGGTACACCGTTTCGACCGCAAACCGAACGTTATCTTCTACGGTCATCCAGGGCATCAACGCATAGCTCTGAAACACCATGCCCCGATCCGCCCCTGGCCCTGTAATGGGAGCATCGTTGAGCAGTATCTCGCCCTCAGTCGCCTGCGACAATCCTGCAATGATGTCCAGCAATGTCGATTTACCACACCCAGAGGGGCCAATAATAGAGACAAACGTGTTCGGTTCAATCTCCATGCTGATATCTTCAATCGCCATAAAATCCCGACTGAATTTACCTGTGACGCGATTGAGAAATCCCTTCTTGCCAGGAAATACCTTGGTAACATTTCGAATCGAGACGTGGGCGGATACGTGATCAGTATTCATCATTGAGCCATTCCTTGGTGCCGTTCTCATGACTTACCCCCAAACGAAACCAACCGTTCCAACACGCCAAAGACACTGTCTAATGCAAGGCCAACTAACCCGATAATAAAGATGGCTACCAGAATATTCGGGATGTACAGGTTATTCCATTCGTTCCAGATAAAGTAACCCAATCCGGTTCCCAGAAGCATTTCAGCCGCCACAATCACCAGCCAGGCGATGCCCATACTAATTCGCAACCCGGATACGATATTTGGCAGTGCAGCAGGAATGATGACCTTGAAAATAGTGCGGAGCCTGGAAGAACCAAGCGTCCGAGCTACATTTAAATAATCTTCGTTGACATTGGCAACGCCAAAGGCAGTGTTGATCAGCGTAGGCCAAATGCTGGAAATTAAGATAATAAAGACCCCCGTCTGCTCAGAATCCCGAAAGATATAAAGCCCCAGAGGGAGCCATGCCAGCGGAGACACAGGCTTGAGTAACTGGACGTAGGGATTAAATGCTTTGTATGCGGTGGGAGAAATTCCGGTCAAAATGCCTAGGGGAATGGCAATGATTGACGCGAGAAAGTAGCCAATCGCCACCCGCCGCAAGCTAATCAGCAAATTCCAGCCGATGCCCAAATCATTAGGGCCATTGTTGAAGAAGGGATTGGTTACCCACCACCAAAACTCCTCCAGGGTTTTAGTCGCCGTGGGCATGCCTTTCGCAAAAATTTCTAACCGGGCACCCACTTCCCAAAAAAGGAAGAAGATCAGTAATGATCCCAGGAACAGGAGCAGTGCTCGCATATTCTCATTGAGAAAAGGCGACCCTCGCTCAGCTCCTTTGAACTGTCCAACTGTTGCCTTGCTAACTGCCATAAGTCTTCAGATGCCTCGAATGTGTTGAAGAAGCGAACGTGCAAACGGTCTAGCTACCTCACGATCTAACTGTGAATAAATTTATCTCATGCGTACCTCAAAACCTTATCAATAGGGGCACACGGTTGTGCGCCCCTACGGAGGATACGCCGCTCTGACGAAATCCTGGCGCTACACGCCGTACTTGTCGATTTGCTCTTTGACATACTCCCCAGGCGTTTCTGGGTTGAACTCGTCGTAGGCCAGCTTCTCAACCCGGTAAATGTTTGTCGGAGGGGTTTGCCCTAGCTCCTCAGCCAACTCCCGCGCCAGGTCCGTCAAAAAGATGTCTTGACCCGCCTGGTCGTAGGTTTCATCGGTGATGACTTCAGCAGCCTTTCCGTCACCCTGGAGATCCCAGCGAACAAGCTGAGACGAAATCCAGTTGGCAAAGCTCTGCCAGGGATAGGGGTCAAACCCAATCCGGTCAGGTACGTCTAAGGTATTCCCCTGACCATCGTCAAACTTTCCTGTGAGGACAGCCTCAACCACTTCAACGGGCTGATTCAGGAAGGCACGCTCGGAAATGGCTTCAGCAATTTCAGGACGATTCGCTGGGTCTTGGGCATAGCCTGCCGCTTCGATGATGGCCTTGTTGAGCGCCCGGAAGGTGTTGGGGTTTTCGCTGATCCACTGGTCACTAGCCGCAAATGCACAGCAGGGGTGCCCATCCCAAAGGTCTTTAGTGATTTTGTGGATGTAGCCCACACCCTCATACACCGCTCGCTGGTTGAAGGGATCCGGCATGAGATAGGCGTCAATATCTCCAGCAACCATCTGAGCAATGCTATCCGGTGGTGGAACGGGACGAATCTGAACGTCCACATCGGGGTCGAGTCCGCCCGTTGCCAGGTAGTAGCGCAGCAGCAGGTTGTGCATGGAGTAGGGGAACGGAACCCCAATCACAAAGCCTCTAAAGTCTTCGGGGCCGTTGACGCTGCCCTTGTGCCGCTCCGCCACGGTGATAGCTTGACCGTTGATATTTTCAATGCTGGCGAGCTTTACCCCAAAGGATGCTGAGCCGAGACCCAGGGTCATGGCGATGGGCATGGGAGCGAGCATGTGATAGGCATCTAGCTCTCCGGCGATCGCCGAGTCTCTGACGGCACCCCAGCTTGGCATCTTCACAACCTTGGCATTCAACCCATGCTTCTCATAGAAACCAAGAGGCTCAGACATGATGATGGGGCTAGCGCAGGTAATGGGAATGAACCCAACCTGGAGATCTGTTTTCTCCAAGTTTGCGGCGGGCGCATCACCCTCTTCAGGAGCCGCAGATGGTTCCTCAGGCGCTCTCTGGCAGTTAGTCAACGTCACCAAAGCTGCTCCAATTGCCAAATTCCGTAAAAACTCCCGGCGAGTAAATCCGCTTGTCCGAATCGCATCCGCAAAAAACAGTCCTGCCTGGGGACCAAATGCCGCCGCAAAGGCATTTTCCAAGCCGCCAGCCTGCTTTGCCAGAGCCAGCACTAACCGTTCACGTTTTGGGCTACCTTTGCCAGCCATCTTAAGGAACAGCGCTTTCCGCAGCTCCATGCTATTCACTTTATCAGCCGCTCGAAGCTGCTGATCCTTGTACAATCCCATCTTGACCAGATCATCGATCATATCGACCGGGTCTTGGGGCATGGTCTGCATAAATTCCCAATGGTCGCGGGTGAGGTGTGATCCACCGCAAATAATGCAGGCAAGTTCTAAGTCTGATAGCTCACCCCGTGATGAGGACAACTGTCCCCAGGGATTCTGAATTTGATTTGTTGATGCTATTACCATAGTGCTGTCAGTTAAACCCTAGCGAGAAAGGTGCTTTCTGTCTTTTGAGCGCGATGCTATGAGAGTAGCAGGTGCATCAGAAGATGACATTGGATTACTTTTCGAACATAATTGAACTTTTTTTCGATGCTTACTATTGGGCTTCTACCCCAGCCCAGGAGAGTGGCGATCGCCCCTTCTCTCAGTATCGAAGTGAACCCTGATCATCAAAATTCTTCCAATCTGAGCACTGCTGATCCAAATGTGCGGATGGCCAATTCATGCTTCCTCTTTGGACAGCCCTTGTCGAAGTGACGTGTACTAACAGAAATTTATGCATCGGCAGATTGCAGCGTAGATGTCGAACGCCAGGACTGGGGAGGCAATCCATGCACATTTCGAAACTGACGGACAAAATAACCGACATCTGCGTAACCCACCGCTTCTGCCACTTGTTTGACGGGTTTCGCCGTGTTGAGCAGCATGATGCGGGCTTGCTCCATCCGCCGTGCAATGATCCATTGCTTGACTGTTCGTCCCGTATGGCTTTGCACTAAGTTGGTCAGGTAAGCTGGCGAATAGCCCGCCACCTGCGCCACATCACGGAGGTTAATCGATTGCTGGTAGTGCGTTTCGATAAAATGAAACACCTTATCTAGTTTTGGGCAATCGGGAAAGATAGTAGCTGTAGGTGACGCAAACGACGGTGGTGATGTTTTTGTGGTTCTTAAACGGCTTGTGGTTTCATCGGCACCGCCATAGGCAGAGTTGGACTCCTTCCGTTGACTTGAAATAGACGGGAGTAATCCACAGTAATGATCCTCGTTGAAGGTCGCTTGCTGGGAATGTTGACCCCATAGGTTCTCCAAATCCTGTTGCCGTTTCAGTCGGGTGGCGATCGCCTCTAAAAACTGGTCAACAGTGCATGGCTTTGTGAGATAATCATCGGCTCCTAAATTCATCCCCTGGCGCAAGTCTGCCATGGTGACCTTTGCCGTTAAGAAGATAAAAGGAATGATCGCGGTTTTCGGATTCTGCCGGAGCGATCGCAACACCTCATAGCCGTCCATATCCGGCATCATAATGTCGCACACAATGAGGGACGGTTGATAAATCTGAGCGAAGGTAATTCCTGCTGTTCCGCTCTCGGCTCCCACCGCAAAAAAGCCCTCAAAGGTGAGGCATTTCAAAAATAAATCTCGAGTTCGGGATTCATCTTCAATGATGAGAATCTTTTCAGCCATAGGGTCAGCCATAGGAATCGAGATAACCAAATCGAGAGAGTCGGAGTCGAGCAGATGAATCGCCACTCCTGTGACAAATCGATAATAAAAATTGACAAAAGAAACGAAAGACTTACTCTAAAGATTTAGATGTTCAGGGGAACACATGTGGTGTAGTGCAATACAAAAAGAGAACCATCATGGGTATTGCTGATTTTTGCAAGGCTTTGGGACATGGAGGCAGGTATGTGCTTAGAGCCTTGCATGAAAAAAAATCCCGAAAATCCCAGAGAGGGGCAGCGGGTTTAGCCCGCTGCCCCTCTCTGGGATTTTATTTTTTGGCTAATGCCTTAGAGAATGTTTGAAAAATATTTGATAACACGCTGGAACAATACTGAATCCCCCTAAATCCCCCTTGAAAAGGGGGACTTTGAACGTGATTCCCCCCTTTTC
>CAYXJG010000350.1:0-5801 GCA_964465285.1 uncultured bacterium | reverse complement strand
CACGACTTGGTAAAGTTCTCAAATTCATAACACAAAGATAGGGGTTTGGCGCGCGCTTCGCGCGCCAAACCCCTATCTTTGTGTGAAACTTGCCAAGTCGTGTGCTGATAGAGTCATCAGAGAGAGAAGGAACGAAAAAGAGCGGTAAGACAGGCCTACCGCTCTTCTTTCGATGAGGGAGTTTCAGGTCGAGTTTAGTAGTCGAAGTCGCCGCCCATGCCGGGAGCACCAGCACCAGCGCCTTCCTTCGGTTCGGGCTTGTCAGCCACAATGCACTCAGTGGTTAGCACCATGCCTGCAATGGATGCTGCATTCTGCATGGCGGAACGGGTCACCTTGGCAGGGTCAACAATACCCGCAGAGAACATGTCAGTGAAGTCGTTGTTGGCAGCGTCAAAGCCGACGTTGAAGTCCTTTTCCTTCACGCGCTCAGCAATGACTGCACCGTTCTGACCCGCATTCTCAGCGATGCGCTTGAGGGGAGCCGTCAGCGCACGGGTGACGATCATGGCTCCGGTCAGTTCCTCGCCAGAGAGGTTGCTCCGTGCCCAAGACTCAAGCTGGGGAGACAGGTGTGCCAGGGTGGTGCCACCGCCAGGAACGATGCCCTCTTCAACAGCTGCCTTGGTGGCGTTGATGGCGTCTTCCAGGCGCAGCTTCCGATCCTTCATCTCGGTTTCCGTTGCCGCACCCACTTTGATCACAGCCACACCACCGGAGAGCTTCGCCAAGCGCTCTTGCAGCTTCTCTTTGTCGTAGGAAGAATCGCTTTCTTCCATTTGACGACGAATCTGCTCACAGCGAGCTTTTACGTCTGCCTCAAAGCCTTCTGCCACAACGGTGGTGTCGTCTTTGGTGATGGTAATGCGACGTGCCTTACCCAGCATATCGATCTTGGTGGCTTCCAGCTTCAGACCTGCGTCTTCGGTGATAACCTGGCCTCCAGTCAGCACCGCCATGTCCTCAAGCATGGCTTTACGGCGATCGCCAAACCCAGGAGCCTTCACAGCCGCTACGTTCAGCACACCGCGTAGACGGTTCACTACGAGAGTCGCCAGAGCTTCTTTCTCAATATCTTCCGCAAGGATGAGGAGAGGCTTTCCGGCACGAGCAACCTGTTCCAGCACGGGAACGAGGTCTTGCACAAGGTTGATCTTCTTGTCGGTCAACAGGATCAGAGGCTCATCTAGAACCGCTTCCATACGCTCGGTGTCAGTGGCAAAGTAGGGAGAGATGTAGCCCTTGTCGAAGCGCATCCCTTCAGTGACCTCCAGTTCGGTGGTCATGGACTTACCTTCTTCTAGGGAGATGACGCCCTCTTTACCCACCTTGTCCATCGCCTCAGCAATCATAGAACCGACTTCGTCGTCGTTGCCCGCAGAGATGGTGCCGACCTGGGCAATCGCTGTAGACTCTTCAACAGGACGGGCATGCTCTGCAATCTTCTCGACGAGGAATGCTGCTGCCTTATCAATGCCGCGCTTCAGGGAAATAGCGTTCGCACCCGCTGCTACGTTCCGCAGACCTTCCTTCACCATGGCATGGGCCAGGACGGTTGCAGTCGTGGTACCGTCACCCGCAGCATCGTTGGTTTTCGATGCTGCCTGACGAATCAGGGCAACTCCGGTATTTTCGATGTGGTCTTCCAGCTCGATTTCCTTTGCGATGGTGACTCCGTCATTCACGATCTGAGGAGCGCCAAACTTCTTCTCCAAAACGACGTTACGACCCTTTGGTCCCAAAGTGACTGCAACGGCTTCAGCCAAAATATCAATTCCCTTTTCCAGGGCACGACGAGCATTTTCGTTGTAAATAATGCGCTTTGCCATAGTTCCTCTCTTAGTTCTCAGTTTTTAGGTTTCAGACGTTAAGGCGTGTTTCGGCGAAGCCCAAAGCACCATAGTCAACACGTGCTTGGTATGCCGAGACACTTAGGAAACAACAGCAAGGATATCCTTCTCAGATAGCAGCACGTACTCATCGCTACCGAGCTTGATGTCAGTCCCGGCATATTTGGAGTAAAGAACCTTATCACCAACTCCGACTTCGAGGGCTTGACGGGAGCCATCGTCATTGCGCTTACCAGGGCCAACCTGCATAATTTCGCCTACCTGAGGCTTTTCCTTTGCAGTGTCAGGCAGCAAAATGCCGCCAGCGGTTTTTTCTTCAGATGCGCTAACTTTGATAAACACGCGATCGCCAAGGGGCTTCACGGTTGAAACACTCAGCGTTACAGATGCCATAAACTTCTCTCCAATAGGTGACACTCATGGATAAAACCTGGAGTGATTCGTTTCTGAAAGCTCATCATGCTGCTAACGGGAAATGAATCACCATTTATAAGGTCAGGCTGATTTTAGCACTCTCCAAGTCAGAGTGCTAATTTAACAAATCTCGAAATCGAGATGCAATTGAGCGGCGGGTACGGGTTCCCGAACTGCTGCGGTAGGCATCATCGGCATGCAGACAATCTGGGGCGATCGCTGTATGATGTCATGACTTATGTGCCCTCTATTTATATGCCCTCCAAAGGCTTACTCTTATTCAGAATTGGAGATCCCATTACTCTCAGTGTGCGAGCCTAGTGTGCGAGCCTAGTGATTGAGATGGACAGCTATGCCTAACTTCGGAGACTCATCAGAGGACTAGCGGATCAGAGCCGCAGCGAACGCTCAGCAAGAAGAGCAGAGGGTCTGAACCCAGCGTTCGCTGGGAGATAGGCATTGCCTCACTGCCCAGACAAAAACCTCATAAAAATCCCATCACCGATATTCATTACGACGTTTAGTATGTAGGCGAGCTATGGCAAACCAAAACACCTCTACTCATTCCAAAGCTCAAGCTTCAACTGCCGCTGAAACAGCCTGTGCCCATGTATTTATTTCAGGGCGCGTCCAAGGCGTCGGCTATCGAGCATCCACATCTGATACGGCTCACCTCCTTAAAGTAAATGGGTGGGTTCGCAATCTACGGGATGGCCGAGTAGAAGCAGTTTTTGAAGGACCTCGGCACCGTGTGGAAGAAATGCTCCGATGGTGTCATAAAGGCCCACCCACGGCTGTCGTGCGAGAAGTGGTGGTGGAATATATGGAGCCAGAAAACCATAAGGGATTTCAGGTCACTCGGTAAGCAGGACATGCCCCAAATCTCGACGCATCGCATTCTCGACTATATTTCTACCGATTACATTGCTGAGGGCTGAGAACCGCTATAGTGTTCTCAGGAAGGCAACATCACCATACAAGAGGGGCGTTCATGTTTGGATTAGGCTGGCCGGAAGTTGTTATTATTTTCATCGTCGCACTCCTGATTTTTGGGCCCAAGAAAATTCCTGAACTAGGAGGAGCCATTGGTAAAACGCTGAGAGGGTTTAAGAACGAAATGCAGGGCGAAGGTGACCAGTTGCCTGAAAGTCATGATGCTGATGAAGGCTAACCCATAGAATGTCTCCTCTGAGTGTATTGTCGATGCCAGATTTCTCTGATGCCATATCTGAATGACAGGGACGATGTCCTTCGCCAAATTTTGATGGTGAGTCAAACGATCGCCATTGTTGGTCATTCTGATAAGCCTGACCGTGCAAGCTACCAGGTTGCCCAGTATTTGCGACAGGTTGGCTATATCGTCATACCTGTCAATCCAGCCGTTGAACGCATCGGGAATGACATCAGCTACCCATCTCTCAGTGATATACCTATCTCGGTCGATATTGTGAATGTGTTTCGTCGCCCAGAGCATTTGTTCAGTATTCTCGATGAGGCGATCGCCCTTAATCTCCCTACCATTTGGACACAGCTAGGTACCGCTGATGAACAGGCACTGCAAAAAGCCTTAGACGCCGGTTTAAATGTCATCATGGATAGGTGTATCAAGGTTGAACATCACCGTTTGATGGCAGCATCCTCACAGAGCAATCCTACATAGGTTGTGGTCACGGTGGACACGAACTGCACCTGCTGACCTAGATGGCTAGCATGGGCGTTGCAAAAGGGCATTTATAGAAGAGAGGGCATGGTCAAATGAAATTGCTGATGACGCTCCTGCGGGGAGGGATTACCGTTGCGACGCTGATTATTCTCCTAGGCATTATCCGCTCAGGAAGTCGATTGACATCGGGCATCGCGTCATTTTTTCAGCCATCCGTGTCAGAGCCTCAGGTCGATCCTCGAACTCTTGTGGTTCATCAGGTGCAGGGAGCCAGCGAACTGACAACAGCCGTGTTCGCAATGGAGTCAGTCGTGCCCACCAGCCGCGATCGCACCATTGGCGACTATGTCATTGGCAAAACAACCCTCCTCTACATTGCCTATGGCGAAGTGCGAGCGGGCATTGACCTGAGCGATATGGACGTTGATGATGTGACCGTTGTGGGCGATCGCTTGTCCCTGCGCCTCCCCCCACCGGAAATTCTGGACAGTAAAATCGACGTGGCGCGATCGCGCGTCTACGACTATGACCGGGGATTTCTCGGGCTTGGCCCCGACTCAGCACCAGAACTTCAGCAGATTGCACAGCAGGAAACCCTGACTCGCATTGTGAATGTCGCCTGCGATAGTGGCCTATTGGATGAAGCCAACGAGCGGGCTGAAGTCGCCCTAAATCGCCTATTAAGCAATACCGACTATCAACAACTGGATATCCAAACCCAACCACCGCTCTCTAATGAGTGCAGTTTGCCCGTTTCTATTTCATCCCAATCCTCCACCTATATGGGCGAGAGAAACACCGATTTATAGATTTCTTGCGCAGCCTCTATCTTCTGTGGCCTGTTTTTCAGTATTCTCCTAAAGGCATACGTTTGTTGCCACGTTCCATCTTGCTGTCAGGATTGTCGCTATCAGAATTGCTATGCTAACTCTCAATGGAAAAAAAGCCCTTGTCACCGGAATTGCTAATAACCGTTCCATTGCCTGGGGTATCGCCCAGCAACTCCATGCTGCCGGGGCAGAATTGGGCGTAACCTATTTGCCCGATGAGAAGGGCCGCTACGAAAAGAAGGTCAGAGAACTAGTCGAACCCCTGAATCCAACGCTGTTCTTGCCGTGCAATGTACAAGATGACGAGCAAGTGGAATCGGTCTTTCGCTTCCTCAAAGAAACATGGGGCACATTTGACATTCTGATTCACTGCCTTGCCTTTGCAAGCAAAGATGACCTTGCCGGAGACTTCAGCGCTGTCTCTCGCCAGGGATTTTCCACAGCCCTTGATATCAGTGCCTACTCCTTGGTAAAACTTGCCGGAGCTGCGAAACCTCTCTTCAATTCCGGTGGCAGCATTATTACCCTGACCTATTTGGGCGGCGTGCGCGTTGTGCCTAACTACAACGTTATGGGCATTGCTAAAGCGGCTCTAGAAATGAATGTCCGCTACTTAGCGGCTGAATTAGGCCCGCAGAATGTACGCGTCAACGGTATTTCCGCTGGGCCAATCCGCACTCTGGCATCGTCAGCAGTCGGTGGCATTTTGGACATGATTCGCCATGTGGAAGCGGTTGCCCCTCTGCAGCGCACTGTCACTCAAACTGAAGTGGGAAATGCAGCAACGTTTTTTGCCAGCGACCTATCAAGCGGCGTTACAGGGCAGATTCTCTATGTGGATGCTGGCTACGAAATTATGGGCATGTAAGAAGCTACAGGTCAAGTCAGCCCTGCAGGGATCAGCAATTCTCAGCATGGATTCAATGGGGCAAAAAGGTCGCCTTAGGCGACCTTTTTGCCCCTTAAACATAGACAAGTGAGCGCCTGTAGGGCGCGAAGTTTCCCAAAATGAGAATTGCTGTGTAGGGATCAGCAATGCTGCGC
>CAYXJG010000349.1:0-5806 GCA_964465285.1 uncultured bacterium | reverse complement strand
GCGCGCCCCAAACCCCTATCTTTGCGTGAAACTTGCCAAGTCGTGAATTTAAGACTTTTCAGATGTCGATGGATGCCCCTGACATGGTTAAAGTTCCAAAAGAACTCTTCGATACCTGGTCTGACTTACTTTGCTATGCAGCCTAATGGATAAAGTCGAGCTAAGGAACGAGAATTAAATAATTTGCACTAATTTTTAGTAGCCCGGCGCAGCATCGCCGCGCCGGGCTACTAACGTTGGATTTTATTTAATCCTTGATCCTACAGCGCTGTGCAAGTGCATTAAGTACAGTTTGTTGAGTGGCGGCGCTCCGCGCCGCCACTCAACACATTTGGGTGTGCTGAACCAATTGCACACCGCTATAAGCTTTTTTGCGTGGTTGAATTGCGATATTTACCTGAGTTAAGTTAATCTGTAGTATTAGTGAGTCTGGGTCGGCTGTATTTCTAGAATATTGGTAAGCTAAGAATAGGTCGTGCGTACCATTCATGCCAGTATCTAGGCTTTTGAGTATAGATAGCTCACCTTCCCACACTATTCGCCATTGCCACCTTTGTGCTGAATCTACATTCACGGTGGTCTTCCATTACAGTGACTTGTCATGATTTGGTGAGAAGTGCAATGTTTTTTACAAAGCTTGTTCCCACCAACGCTTATTTATGAGTGTGGTGCTTAACGAATGACATCTAAATGACATCATGACGTTCTGTTAGTGTACTAACTACATTTTGTTTCCCTAACGTAATGCCCAATCGACATTGGCTCGAAAAACTAATCGATGAATACATTAGCTCGCTCGTGGGACTTCCCAATAATGATGAAGGACACGCAGCGGCAGAACACTGTACCCAGTGGATGAAAGATAAATGGGTTCAGGAAGGGTTGACCACAGAGAGTCAGCAGCGTGACCTGGTTGAAAAGGTTAGGCGCGCCATTCAGCAACGTCTGGGTGAGGATCACTTTGCCTTGAATACCTTGAGTAAACCTCTAGCAGATAATCATGATGAGGCATTGCAGGGGACACAATCAGATGCTGCACCTGCCATTCTTCAGGTTACGTTGTCTCCCCGATCTGTAAATGCTTTAGTGTATCGAGCATCCCAGCTCTTGATCAGCAATAATTGGGCTGATATTGCCTGTGGCCTCGCGGTGTTGGTGGGGCGATCGCACGTCGAAACCATGAGGACAGGCATTTTTGAGGAAAAGTCTGATTTTTCGGTCATGTTTTCCATTGCTGAAAAATATCAGGACGCTAAGCCTCAAGGTCACCTCTCAGGGGCTACTGAAGTTGAGTTGCCGACCCTTTGCCGGGCTGAATATGTGCTGTCGGCGATTACAAAATTGCGCGCAATGGCACTGCCAGATACGTTGTCAAAGAGACAGTTCATGAGCCGATACGCGAGGGGAGCTTCGATATCGTGCGATCGTCACCTGGCTGATTTGATGCCGCTCATATCTGGCAGCGAACGGCGATACCCCGACTTGGTGCATGAACTATATCTGGCGATCGCCGACTATTTCTATTGCCCTCCCTGGGTTTCAGCCAGCGAATTCAAATCTCATATTCGGGGAAATTACGGTCTGGGAGATAAAGAAAGTCTGATACGCGATAAGACACTGCCCACCCAAGAAGCATCGAAGGCCAGACCATCTCTAGGCGAGTATGTCGTTGAAGACGAGCACGGCAGGCGGCAAAAGGGAATTAAGTTAGGCCAGCGTAGTGTCGATGTGCTTGAACCGTTTCAACGCCCCGCTTCTGACTCAGCCCCCCAGGAACAGCCCGACGCTCGTGATACAGAAGCGCGGACCCTAGCAGGGGTGGCACGGGATGGTACCTCTGACGAGGCATCTCGCAGGGATACTCCTCACCTCATTGATTCCCAAATGCCTGATTCTGACTATGCTCCTACCTCTAATGGGATTACTCAAAGTGAAACAGAACCTAATGCTACATCGACACGAAAGGAATCCACTATGACCGAAGAACACCTCTCTAAATATGAATTAGTGACTTACTCTGATGCCTTTGAGCGTGCTGTAGAGCGCGGATATAAGGGGAATAAGAGGGAGTTTCGAGTATTATCAACAAAAGAGCCTGCAAAAGTTGCAGAAAAGTATGGGGTACAGCGTGACCTCTCCATATCTAACCCTGCAATCAATCAACCAACCTGGCGAGATTTGCAGACCAAGCCGAAGAAGACAGCCTCACGTAAGAAAGGGAAGTCGTCAAAGCAGTCAGTACCAGCCAGTTCATCAACAAAATCAACGGAGTCAACAATGGATAGTGTTGCATCATCATCTTCATCTTTGCTAGACAATGCTGGAAGCGATCTGGAATTTGTTCGAAAGTTGTCAACGGGCATTGACTTTCTCTCCCGAGAAGTTGATGTAGCAAGGGCTGAGCGAGATGCAGCCCAAGAAGAGTGCGATCGCCTGAAGCAGCAGCTTGACGGAAACTATGAGGATCTCCATCAGCAGGTAGCAGATAAGGATGCTCAGATTGTCTCTCTCAAGGCTCAGATCTCGTCTTTGCAGGAAGAGTTAGCGAGTCTCAAAGACACATATAAAGAGTTGGAACCCCTCTTGAAGTTGGTAGGGCGTGCCCAGAACCAGCTTCAAAATGTCATCCCAGACGTTTCAGAAGGCACCAAATCTGCAGAACACGCGGATGAAGAACTAGAGAAAGTTTCTTCGGCGGAGTCAAACGGTCGGGCTGTCCAGGAACCTGAGGTAGCCGAGGAAAAGCCAAAATCTAGGAAAGCTCCTACTTCTAAGACGAAAACCTCAGCGCGCAGAGTAGGCAGTCGTCCAAAATCTACGAAAGCAAAACAAGCCACACCCAAAGCCACTCAAAAATCAACTAAGTCATCCAAGTCAACCAAATCAAGCAGTTCAACCAGTTCAACCAAGGGCGATCGCACCTCTAACGGTAAGACCGCAAAGGCTTCAACCAGGAAAAAGCAGCCTACGACTCCTAGAAAAGACGAAAACCTGGATGCGGCTGTCGTTAACGCTCTGGATGCCATCATGGCTTACAATGACGAGCCTGGACGCGCCTTTGAAGAGAAGTGGGCGATTTCCTATCCCGTTATGAAAGAACTGCTGACTCAGGTAGGTGCTTCGACCCAGACCAAGATTCAGGCTGTATTCAATGCTCGCAGCCATGAGATTGAACAGCACATGAAGAAGCATAACCTTGGCAAGCGCCATAACCGTAATCACCAGGGAAAACGCATCTCTGATGTGCTGACGTTAACTCCCCAGCGATAGCCTGGGTCCTATCCTGGCGAGTCTAAAAAAAGAGGGGGCTGCATGCCCCCTCTTTTTATGGATCTGAGGGTCAGGCGATACTTTTATCCAGGTCAAAGCGTCAGTTTCAAGAGTGCGTCACACTATAAAAAGAACGAGTAGTTCACCAAAGTAATATTGCCGAGCTGGTGTATGGTGCGACGCGTGCCACACCAGCTTGGTGACAAGTGCAGCGTCATCATTGGATATTAGGGTCAGTCCCTCTGGGACATATCCCGATTTCTAAATTTAACGGAGTACCAGGCAACGGCTCAAAGTTCGCCTGGAGAACTACGACTTGCAAATCAAAAAAACTAGCGAAGTGGGGGAATAACATCTGTGTTAGTGTTTGGACTTATCGCCGGTGGCGTCGCGGCGGCGATCGCCATTTATATCGGGACGGCCCGCCAGTATCAGTCATCTGCCTCCGTTGCCAATGCCTATGATGAATGGACAGAAGACGGCATCCTAGAGTTTTACTGGGGTGACCATATTCATCTAGGGCACTACGGCTCTCCACCCATACAAAAAGACTTTCGAGGGGCTAAAGTCGATTTTGTCCATGAAATGGTGCGGTGGGGAGGCTTAGACCATTTGCCCCCAGGGACAACAGTTCTCGATGTGGGATGCGGAGTCGGTGGCAGTAGTCGAATCTTGGCGCAGAACTATGGCTTTCAGGTCACGGGAGTCACCATCAGCCCTCAGCAGGTCAGCCGTGCCCAGCAGTTGACCCCAGAGGGCGTCAGCGCCCAGTTCAAGGTAGACGACGCCATGGCGCTTTCCTATCCTGACGAAAGTTTTGATGTGGTCTGGTCGATAGAAGCAGGACCTCATATGCCCGACAAGGCAATTTTTGCCAAGGAACTCCTGCGGGTATTGAAGCCGGGAGGTATCCTGGTCGTTGCCGACTGGAATCAGCGGGATGATCGCCAGAAGCCTCTGAATACATGGGAAAGACTGGTCATGCGTCAGCTTCTCGATCAATGGTCTCACCCGGCATTCTCCAGCATTGAAGGGTTTGCAGAACTGTTAGAAGCTACTGGCTTAGTGGATGGCAACGTCATCACTGCTGATTGGACAACAGAAACGCTACCCTCCTGGCTGGACTCCATCTGGCAGGGAATCATCCGCCCTCAAGGCTTCGTGAAGTTAGGCATTGCAGGCTTTCTCAAATCCGTGCGGGAAGTACCAACCCTATTACTCATGCGGTTGGCATTCGGCACAGGACTATGCCGCTTTGGGATGTTTCGTGCCAAGCGTCGCTAGGGGTTCACTGGGTGGCCATGCTGCCACAGGCTACAACCTTTGAAGTGTTGAATGAGGGGAATCCTACGCTGTGCATAAGATTTCTCTCATTCAACGCTTAATACCAATTTAAGAGGCTTAAGCTCCTTGCTTGGCTTAACTGTATATTCAACACGACTTGGCTAGTTTCACGCAAAAATAGGGGTTTGGCGTTGTGAATTTGAGAACTTTGCCAGGGCGTGTTGACAGAGGCTCATACTAAATCCGCTTTGTTTCAACCTTTGCCTAACCCCTAAAAAGCTAAAAGGCGGTGTCACTTCCCCTCACACTTCAGCTTGCTTTGGCCGGCGAAGGAACCAGACGGCGATCGCCCCTACCACGCCGCCGCCAACACCTGTAGCAACCATCCCCCATCGCCCAATCCGCTGGGCTGAGGCCAATACAGGGTTGTCGAGTAGGTTAGAAGAAAAGTGAATGGATTGAATCATCCAGTCATCGCCCATTTTTTGCATCACTGCTGTCCACCGCATGGGCATTTCTTCCTGGTGCCCGCTTTTGAAATCAAAGGTGGATGAGGCAAATCCATAAGCCACTTCAGTTTCCGGCGAGAGAAATACCCGCTCTTGATCCACTTGAAGATCTAGAGTAATGGCATCAATAATGTCTGAAAACTGCTCATTCCAATAGTCTTCAAATTCTTCGACGCTATGGAAGACCTGATTGTCTACGGTAGTAATAGTAAAGGAAGGATGGAGGTAAGGTGCGATTTTACTAAAGTCGCGGGTATTAATGGCTTCAATGCCCAATTCTCGCGTGAATGCCAGGGACTCTAAATCACCGGGACTGGGTTGCGCGAAGGCAGCCCCTGGCAGAGCCACGCTAACCACTAGTATGAGGGTTGAAACCGCCAGCAGGAGCCGGGCACGCCAAAGATAAAAAATGGATAGGAATGAGAGTAGAGTCATGGGTTTTGCGAGGTGGCTGAGGGAAATCGGGTTCACTGCACAATGAATAACCGTGTGGAGCGATGCGGTCTTGCACTCCTCTTCGTTTGCCAAACTTTACAGAAGAAACATCAACAACGGGTCTTCATGAGGATATCCATAACATCTGTTCTTTTAAGCTGTGAGCATGGGAACATTCTATAAGAAAATTTCTATACGCATAGCGTATGCAACATTAGCAGCATGCAACATTAGCGGTATGCAACGTTAGCGATATGCAACGTTAGCGATATGCAACGTTAGCGATATGCAACGTTAGCGATATGCAA
>CAYXJG010000348.1:0-5811 GCA_964465285.1 uncultured bacterium | reverse complement strand
TGATAACGTCTTGCGGCAGAAGCGCGGTAGTGCCTCGGCGGAGCCAATTTAGGGCGATCGCCCCTGCACCCATCATCCCTTGAGTTAGCATCCTCTCGGCATGGAAACGGTCTATGGGTTGCTGACGCACCATTGGATACATCAAGCTCTGTACAAAGTGTTCCCAACGTTATTCATTAAGGATCAAGGATTTAACAAAATCCAATTCTGGAGTTATAGCAATACACGACCTGGCAAAGTTCTCAAATTCACAAGGCAAAAATAGGAGTTTGGGGCGCGCTCCGCGCGCCCCAAACTCCTATTTTTGCGTGAAACTTGCCAAGTCGTGGCAATACGCACTTAGGTTAGGGACATTAAAGGAAAGTGTATTCCCCGCTGTGCGGGGAATACACTCTTGAACCTAAGCCCGTAGGGCGATAAATTTAAGAATTTTGCCAAATCGTGTACCCAGATTAAGCAATGCCCCAATTCTTGTGGCGCTACACCACAAGAATTGGCATCATCTCGCCGCCGCACCATTGGATTTTCTTCCCTAGCGGTAATCATGCCCCGGAATTTGACGAGGAGGACGAAGTGATCGCCCCCGTAGTGGACTGAGAATTTGGTTCAGCAGTCGTAGCTGTTCTGAGGTGCCCATGCAAATTAGCACGTCCCGTTCATGGAGGCGGGCGTCTGCCGTTGGCCCTGCAATCAGCTCTCCATCAGAGCGGCGAATGGCAACCACCAGAGCACCTGACCGGTCGCGGAGACTGGCTTCCCGGAGGGTTTGCCCCACGAGGGCGCAGGATTGAGAATCAATCAGATACTCTTCCATATAAAACGATCGTCCCGTTCCTGAAACGATGCCATCCACAAAATCCATCACCTGGGGGCGCAGGGCAGCAGCGGCCATGCGCTTGCCCCCGGTAATATAGGGTGACACAACAGCATCAGCGCCGCCTCGCTCAAGTTTCTTCACTGCTTCCTCTGTGTTAGCACGGGCGATCGCCCGAATCGATGGGTTCAGCGTCCGCGCAGACAGCATAATGTAGAGGTTCTCCGCGTCGGACGGGAGGGCAGCAACAATGCATGTAGCTCGCTGAATGCCTGCTAGCAACAGCACTTCATCGAAGGTCGCATCCCCATGAATGCCCATAAAGCCTTCATCTTTGACGACTTCGATCAATTCTGTCCGCTGGTCGATAACAACGAATGCAATTCCCTCAGCAGCAAACTCTAAGGCGATTTGCTGTCCCATGCGGCCATAGCCGCAGATAATGTAGTGGTCTCTGAACTGCTCGATCAATCGTCGCTGCTGCCGAATGCGAATACCTTCCTGAAAGTACCCCTGGAGGAAGGCTTCTGTAAAGCGGTTGGCGATATACGCCAAACTCACCAAACCCATCACAATGATGCTGATGGTAAAGATTCGACCTACGGCTCCCATCGGCTCAATTTCCGTGAAGCCCACAGTCGCCAGAGTAATCACAGTCATGTAAGCAGAGTCAACCCAGCTCCATCCTTCAATGATGCGATAGCCCACCGTACCGATGAGGGTAATGCCCACCACAATCAGTACGCCGATCATCAACTCCTTTCGGAGCCGGCGGTATTTTTCTTCGGCACTTGAATACACAGGATTACGAGGGTCTAAAGGTCAGGAATTAAGCCTTCAGGGTTGGTTTCAAGACAGTTTTTAAGCGGTGTGCAAATTGGTTAAGCACACCCAAATGTGTTGAGTGGCGGCTCTCTGCGCCGCCACTCAACACACTGTACTTAATGCGCTTGCATAGCGATATGAGTAGGTCGGTATCAATAAACTCAGCCTAAAAATCGGGGGAGCATCCCCAGTTTTTAGGGTTGTGAGGTTATTTATGTTGGGTTACTTATTACAACGGTTTTCATTACGTTGATTGAAGCCATTCAGCATAGTGCTTCAGGTCAATTGCCATACGCCGCATTCCATTATGCTCGTCCTGGCGGATAAAAAGAAGAAAGAAATTAGACAAAATTCCAGATATTTGCTCACGGTGACGATACTGAGTGCGATTTGCGCCGATATCCTGGAGTTCAAACAGATGTTCGCTGCGATAGCCTGGCGCAGTAGAAATCCACTGCAAGCACTGCTCAGGCTGAAACAGCGTAACGTAGGCTTGAAATTCTGTTTCCTGTTCCCGCATCATGCGCTTAAGGGAAAGAATGAGCGATCGCCCCTGCTTGAAACGTTTGCGAGGGTCACGGTCAAAGAGGAACGTATTCCATCGAACCCATTCATTCTTTTGAACGAGAGCGTCCCAGACTAGAGGACGGGGTGCATCAATTTCGATATCGATGTAGATGGTCGGCATAGAGCATTAGTGTCTCCGTGCAGGGGAAGACTTGATGTAGAGTGCAAAAGCAGATGGAACCCAGAACTGCCTATATCGCGCTGTTCAAACGCGCTAAGTGCAGTTTTCTGGGTAGCGGCACGGCGCTGTATTCTCAGGTACGACAATTGAGCAGCTTGAACCCAATGATGATCCGATGGTGCAGCGTCGCCTGACTACCACATAGATTTTATTCAATCCCTATTCTTCACGGCTTGACAAGTTTCATGCACAAATAGGGATTTGGGGCGCGCTCCGCGCCCCCAAATCCCTATTTGTGCGTTATGAATTTGAGAGAACTTTGCCAAGTCGCCTTTTCTGTAGGGTTCCCAAGTTTCTCCAAGCCTCCACATTCGTGGCAGAGCTTAGGGACTTGCAAGAGTATAAAGTACCAGGAGAGAGGCGGCGGGCTGCGCCCGCCGCCTCTCTCCTCCAGTATCTTGATCTAGCAGCAGATCCCTTACGCATTTTTGGAGGTAACGGGCACAGCCCACCCACTGAGCAAAAGCCGGATTTTCCCTATCTGTTTGCCATCAATAGCCCACAAATCAGCTAAAAGCAGTGCATTGGATACTATCTTGAGGGTTTTTGCCGTCTAAGGTAGTCTAAGGTGCGTTCAAATTGAACCTGGCTAATGTAAGCATGTCTGTACTCCCTCTCGGCAGTACGCTCTTAGTGCTCTGTCAATTCTAGACATTAGGGTTGATAAGTACCTCGGCACAATTAAAACCCAACTTAAAGACTCTGTGGTGCCCGCGCAGCGGGCAACGCAGAATTTGTGTCTTCTGTAGCTAATTGTGACCACCTACTTATTCATGCTGGGGTTATGTGGCCTCTCTATTCTGCCATGCGCATAGACAGGGAAGGGTGATCCGCAGACGACGCAGATGATCGCATATTGCAAAGCTCAGTACTCTCTTGAGCATCTGCGTGATCTGCGTCATCTGCAGATATGTATGCCTCTCTCGCAATCGGCTAGCACGGTTCGTCTCAAGCAGACGTGCCCTAATTTTTAGCCTTGACGCTGCATTAGCAACAATATCAACATCTTTCTCATCAACACATTATGGTAAGCCTGACACCCAACCCTAGCTATAGTCTCACCGTTCGTTTCCAAATTCCCAACCGGGCAGGTATGTTAGCTGACATTACCCAGGCGATCGCCAGAGCTGGGGGCAATATTGGACAAATTGACCTCATTGATCAAACCCGGAAAGTCGTGGTGCGAGAGGTTGCTATTGATGCCGCTAGCGAAGACCACGCTGAGGAAATTATCGACGCCATCAACACCCTTGACCAGATCACGGTTCTCAGTGTCTATGATCGTACCTTTCAGCTCCACAAAGGAGGCAAAATCTCGGTCACGAGCCGCTTTCCTCTAAATCACCAGAGCGATTTGGCCATGGCATATACGCCGGGGGTTGGGCGCATTTGCCGGGCGATCGCCGACCAGCCCGAACGGGTCTACGACTTGACCATCAAGGGCAATACCGTGGCGATCGTCACCGATGGCAGCGCTGTGCTGGGGTTGGGCAACCTCGGCCCCGCAGCAGCTCTACCCGTGATGGAGGGGAAGGCCATGCTGTTCAAGGAATTCGCGGGAATTGATGCCTTTCCCGTGTGTCTCGCCACCCAGGATCCAGACGCTATCGTGGAAACAGTAAAGAACCTGGCTCCCGTCTTTGGCGGCGTAAACCTGGAAGATATCGGGGCTCCCCGCTGCTTTGAAATTGAAGCCCGCCTTCAAAAAGAGTTGAATATTCCTATCTTCCATGATGATCAGCATGGCACGGCGATTGTAACGTTGGCGGCATTAATCAATGCGTTGCGCCTGGTTAAGAAATCTCTGGAGGAAGTGAAGATCGTGCTGAATGGAGCAGGGGCAGCGGGCGTGGCGATCGCTCGTCTGCTGCAAAAGGCAGGGGCAACCCAGCTCCTCCTGTGCGACTCCAAGGGCATCATTAGCCATGACCGCCAGCACCTCACCGCCCAAAAACGTGAGTTTGCCGTGGATGAGAACGGCTCCCTGGCAGACGCCATGGCGGGAGCCGATATCTTCCTGGGGGTGAGCGTCCCGGGTGTTGTTACCCCTGAAATGGTGCGTTCCATGGCGAAAGACCCCGTTGTGTTTGCGATGGCAAACCCCATACCCGAAATTCAGCCTGAATTAGTCGCCCAGGACGTGGCGGTGATGGCAACGGGGCGCAGCGATTATCCCAATCAGATTAACAACGTTCTGGCTTTTCCAGGCATCTTCCGAGGTGCCCTTGACTGTCGCGCCACAGCCATGACCACCACCATGTACCTGGAGGCGGCGGAGGCGATCGCCTCTCTCGTTCGCCATTCTGACCTCGATGCCGAACACATTATTCCATCTGTATTCGACGACCGGGTCGCTTCAGCAGTAGCCGGGGCTGTTCAGCACGCCGCTCGACAGGAGGGCGTTGCAGCGGATTAGGTTTTCATCGCCTCTGGCGTTCGGTCGATGCTCGAGCCTGTCCCGGTTCCGTGTTATCAGGGGCATTAGGAAGATAGGTTCTGAAAAATACAAACCCGACCATTAGGGCGATCGCCCCTCCTGCCAAAAAGGCTGCCATCAGGCGGCTAGCATTCCACGGATGATAGTGAATGTGGTACTGCACTGAGGCAAGACGGGATTTGCCCTCCATAGGAGATAGGGCTGATAAGGGCTTCGGAACGGCCCCAGCAGCACGAGGGCTATCCCTACGACCTGATGTTGCGGCACTGAAGGCTGATCCGTCAGTGGACTGGAAATCTGTTTGGCTGTCAGGTCTGCCCGTTACTGTGGATTCTCCATCGAGATCTTTTTCATCCCACATAATCATGCAGTCTGGAAACACTGCCAGCAGATTTGCCGTCATTAAAGCTGCGGAGTGATCAGATTCCGGATTTGTGCTGGGGGCAACTGAATTAGAAGAGGATTGATCCATAGTTCTGCTTAGTGTAGGGCATGAAGTCAGCATGATCGTTATGTGGAGTGGATTCGATTTGTGTTCTCTAGATGATGTTAGGAATGCTGCACAACTCCGTCGTAGTGATGAAAAACACCCTGATTGCTCTCAGCCATTTGTTGGATGCCTTAGTATGCTCCAACGACGCAAGAGAATCAGTGATAATACGACAGTACACCTGTGACCTGGAACGGGCGATCGCGTGATAATACTCTCATCACTTTTTGATCCAGACACCCACAGTCCGTGATATCAACCACAACGGGCTGTATGCTCGCTATACGCCTCTATAAGCACATTGGGCCTAAAGCAACAATTCTCAGTCTGGATTCAATGGGGCAAAAAGGTCGCCTAAGGCGACCTTTTTGCCCCTTAAACATAGACAAGTGAGCGCCTATGGGGCGCGAAGTTTCCTAAAATGAGAATTGCTGTGCTGTACTTAGGGATTAGCCAGAAAATAAAATCCGAGAGAGAGGGGCGGCAGGCTCAGCCTG
>CAYXJG010000347.1:0-5905 GCA_964465285.1 uncultured bacterium | reverse complement strand
ACGCCCAGACAAATACGCCCAGACAAATACGCCCAGACAAATACGCCCAGACGAATAACGCCCAGACAAATACGCCCAGACAAATACGCCCAGACAAATAACGCCCAACTGTAGAGCCACTGATTGCGTTTATGCAGACTTGTAAATGGTACTTGCCCACTCTAGCTGAGGTGATGCATATTGCAGAGTCTCCCTATGTTCGGCAGCGGCCTGCCGAGACGGGCAGTTCTGCCTCACCTCATCGAGCCACTATATCCCGTGCCCAGTGTGAGTGGTATAGCGCAATCACGAGCTTGAATGTGCTCCTGGATCGCTTACTGGATACTGCACCACCCATTGCTTCCGAGGATTCATTATCTCCAGTGGAGGGGGTGGTGATCTCAGGTCCCCTGCCCGTTCTCGGCAGAGTGGGCTTGATTCAGCGATTCTCAAGCTGGGTGCTAACGGGAGGCATCGGCCAGCCCCATGTGCCTAATCCTTTTCAACTGCTGCCAGCGGCAGACATCGCCGCTTCGGCAGAACTCTCTACGGTGTCTCTGCCGTTGTTACCGGACGATCCCCTTGGAGCCGAGCCTTTTTGCCTGGTGCTGACTCCAGAGTTTAGCTTGATGGTGTCCCTTCATGTCACCGTGGACGATGGTGGTCGGCCTATTCCGCAGTCAGAGCAGTTTCTGTTCTCATTTACACCCGAAGTGGTGTGGCAAGGGTGGCGATCGCTCCGTTCGCGTCTTGAGCTAACCACGCCTCATATCATCAATAATCTAGATTCCCTCATTGAGCAGTTTGCCCCTGTCACTCCCGACTATCGCCTGGTCGCAGATTTCAATCGACTCATGCTGGCTCATTTTGCTGATTTGATGGCCGAGCAGCCACCGACAGGACGCAGACGGTCTGCGGTGGTGACGCAAGCGACGCCGTCACCGGGGTTTCGCCATCGAAAAGAAATCCAGAGCGATGAAACATCTGCTGCAAATAGCGTTCACCCTGTTTCCTCGGTCTCTCGGTCAGGTAATGCGCACAGTCGTCCGGAGGAAAGCATCGTAGATACTCCCTTCGCTGGCGAGGGTTCCTCTGTCTCCATGCCCTCATCTAGTCAACTGGGTGACGAGCGATTTGACGCCGAGCTACTCCAGGCGATCGCCCATGAGGTACGGACGCCTCTCGCCACAATTCGAACCCTGACACGATTGCTGTTGAAGAAGAAAAATCTGCCAGATGCGGTACTGCGCCAACTCACAATGATCGATGCAGAATGTACCCGTCAAATCGATCGGTTTGGGCTGATTTTTCGAGCGGCAGAAATTCAAGAACAGCCAGAAAGCCATATCCCAAAGGCACTAGCCCGAATTTCACTGAGTCAGCTTTTGCAGCAAAACAATGCCCAGTGGCAAAAGCAAGCAGAGCAGCGGAACCTGAAGCTGACGGTACTCTCGCCCAAACCCTTGCCAATGGTGCTCAGCGACCCCATCATGCTAGAGCAGGTATTGTCGGGGTTGGTTGACCAGCTCACCCATGCCCTACCCGCTGGAAGCCATATTGAAATTTGCGCAACTCCTGCTGGGAGCCAAATTAAGCTCCAAGTGTTTTCTACAGTACCCGATTATACTCAGACCGTGTCGCACGCCGATCAAAATGGCAGCGATTTGTCTGGCACGAAGGCAGAGTCCATCTTTAGCTCCACTCTGAAATCTATTGGACAGTTGCTCATGTTTCAGCCAGAAACCGGCAACCTGAGCCTTAACCTGGATGTCACGAAGAATTTGTTCCACGTCTTGGGGGGTAAGTTCACCATCCGGCAACATCCTCATCAGGGGGAAGTATTGACGATTTTTCTACCCCGTGACGAATCCAATCTTTAACCCGTATATTCGGGGGCTTTTGAGACTGATGCATGTTGAGGCTCAAGCATTTTGCGTCACCACTTCCGAAAGCAGATGGGCCGTTGCTTCAACGAGGGCGATCGCATCTTCGTAAACCATGCGGGTCGGCCCCAAAATGCCGATGCTGCCGAGGGACGACTCGCCCCATTGATAGGTTGCAGACACCAAGGCACAGTTTTGCATAGGTTCCAGGGGATTTTCCGCCCCGATGCGCACCGTCACATTTCCCTGTGTAGCCTGGGCGTCTAAATCTGTAGCAGATTCAAAAAACAGCGGAACCAAACTTTCCCGTTCTGCTTCAAGCAGGTGGATGATAGTCTGAACCTTTTGAACTTCAGAAAACTCAGGATGGCGGCGCAGAACCTCTGCCAACCCACTGACTAAAAGCTGGGACGACCCTGCCTGGGTGCGAATACGATGCCCTAGTTCAATCAGCGTATCTTGCAGAAGCTGAGCATACCATTCAAACTCATGGCCTAGCTCTCCCCAGTCCAGGGTGTTAATGTCGTGGAGCGATCGCCCCTTCAGATGATGATTGAGGAAATTCGATAGGATCTCAAGTTCCTGGCTTAGGATGTCGGCATCCTGGTACTCTCCATCCGTTGGCGGAGGAATGGAGATCAGAATGGACTGGGTTTCATAGGTGTCCAATACCAGGATGAGCATCATCCGTGATGCTTCCACAGGCACTAGCTGCACATGGCGGAGAGTTGCAGACACGGCTTGGGGAAGGGTAATCAGTGTGATGTAACCACTCAGTACTGCCAGAATATTCGCTGCACCCCGTAACGCAGCTTCCAGAGACCATGACTTCCAGTTGAGTTGGGCTGTAAGCAGATGCTCAGCCTGCTGTTTCATGGTGTCTGAGGGCGTGAGTAGCCGATCCACATAAATGCGGTAGCCTGAATCCGAGGGAACTCGCCCTGCGGAGGTGTGGGGCTGGTAGAGTAAACCAACCTTCTCCAATCGCCCCATAGCATTGCGCACCGTCGCTGAACTGACATTTAAGTCGTATTCTTCTAACAGGGTCTCAGAGCCGACAGGCCGCGCCGTTGCCACGTATTGCCGTACCGTTGCCCACAGGACATGCTCTTGGCGGTCATTTAACTTAATATGCATCGGTCAATGAAGCAACTATGCATTAAAAATGGGTAAAATTTATTAAAAATGGGTAAAAAAAGAAATTAGATATTGTGTAATTCAGTAATCTTCACTAAAGAGTAATCTTCACTAAAAAACGAAGATTGAATAAAATCCAACTTTGCTGGAGCGGCGCGGCATCGCCGCGCACCCTGACAAAATTTAGTTCAAGATATTGAACTCCTACTGCTCAGTCTAATGTATCCGATGAATCAATGGGCTCGGCGTAACGATTAATACGGGCGTAGTTAGGGGTTGGGGGAGTACACCTGAGGCATCGCCGTGTCTGCCGAGAAAAGTTCATCAAGGCGCTGGTTAACCCAAGCCAGTTTAAGATGGAGCAGATGCGTCAGTCCGTCGTTGCTCCAGCGCATGCCAACCCCCTTAAAGCGTTGCTGAATCAGCCACTTGCAAGCGCTCTCGACAATCCCAGAGCCCAAGGGGAACTGCTGTTGAGCATAGTCGTGATAGTGAATGTGTGAGCGATGGTTTTGGAGATACTGCTGCACCTGGATCAGAGTCTTTCGGGTGGACGGGGTGAGGTCGTCGCGTTGGCGTAAGCGGGTGAGCACCGCGACTTTGACTTCCAGCCACCGGGTCTTGCTCTGGGGGGGTCCCGTCTGAGGTCGCTCGGCACCACGACACCATCGACTGCCATCACCAGGGTCACCTGGGCCACAGCCTCAGGCAAGTTATCCGGTTCGACCGTTCCCCCGGTGGCCAGGTGACGGTTTGACCTCGAAAGCCCAGAGGTTTCTAAGACCCTGCTGATCGATGCGATCTGTGAAGAGGGGCTGGAGGGGTGCGATCGCCTCAAGGTGTGGAAAGGAGCTTACCTCCAAGGGGAAACAGTGTGTAGCAATGCTGATTATTTAATTTACACGACTTGGCAACGTTCTCAAATTCACAACGGAAAAACAGGGGTTTGGGGCGCGCTCCGCGCCCCAAACCCCTGTTTTTTTCTTGAAACTTGCCAAGTCGTGTAATTTAGGGTGATCAGCTAATATATAAGACACATTCTGCCCCAGAAGCTGGCACCATGAGCGACGTACTGACCCAGATTTACAACGCCGTTGACCCCTTTCGGCCTTTGGAGCCGGGGGACCCCGCCTATGTGAACTGCGAGGCCGAGCGGGGCGACGCCAACGTGCTGCTGGATCTGGGGCCAGAGATTGTCCGCTCCAGTCGCTACACCTGCCAGCTCTACAGCGGCCACCGGGGGGCGGGGAAATCCACCGAGCTGCTGCGGCTAAAGGCAGATTTAGAAGACAAGGGCTGCTTTGTGGTGTACTTCGCCGCCGTGGGGGATGACGGCGACATCGACGCCCAGGATGTGCAATACACCGACATTCTGCTGGCCTGCACCCGCCATTTATTAGAAGACTTGCAAAACGCCGACCCGGCACCGCTGATTAGCTGGTTCAAAGAGCGGGGCAAAGCCCTCTACGACATTGGCCAGACCCAGGTGGTGATGGAATCCCTCAACGTGAAGACCCTGGCGACTCAGTTTGCCGAAATCACCGCCAGCATCCGCGCGGTGCCCAGCCAGCGCAGCAAGATTCGCGACCAGATCAACCCCCACACCATCACCCTAGTGAAGGCGCTGAATGAGTTCATTACCGATGCCAAGGCCAAATTGCCGCCGGACAAAAAGCACCTGGTGGTGATTGCCGACAACCTGGATCGCATCGTCCCCATCCACGACGACTATGGCCGCAACAGCCACGACGAAATCTTCCTGGATCGCAGCGATCAACTGAAGGGGCTGGACTGCCACCTGATCTACACCGTCCCCATTTCCATGGTGTATTCCAACCGGGCCAATGACCTGAAGGAGGTCTACGGCAACCCGGATCTGCTGCCGATGGTGATGGTGCAGACCCCCGACGGCCAGCCCCATCCCCCCGGTATTGCCAAAATGCAGGAGGTGCTGATCCGCCGGATTCAGCCCTTTATCCCGGACGTACAGTTGGGGCGCGATATCTTTGAAAATGACGCCGTGGTGGCCCAGCTTTGCCTGGCCAGCGGGGGCCATGTGCGGGAGCTATTGCTGCTGATGAAAGAAGCGATGAACCGCACCGAGGCGCTGCCCATCCCCACGCGATCGGTGCGCCGCGCCCTTGCCACCACCCGCGACACCTATCGCCGCACGGTGGAAAAGGGTCAGTGGCGAGTGCTGGTCCAGGTAGCCAAAACCCGCGCCATCCAGAATGACGAACCCCACCGCGACCTGCTGTTTCGCCGCTGCCTGATGGAATATCGCTACTTCGACGACGACGGCACAATGCAGTGCTGGTACGATGCCCACCCGCTGATTAAGGCCATCCCTGAGTTTCAGCAGGCACAGGCCGCCCTGGAAACGGAGGCCACCACACCATGACCATCGACCTGCTGGCCTGGGATGAAGACGACCAAACCCCAGACCCCGAAGCGGAATACCGCATGGTGCTCAACGGCCTGCGCCGCACCGAGGGGTTTGGCCTGTTTTTTGTCCAGTGCTCCCCCTTTGGCGGCGAGCAGATGATTCAGCGGGTGCGGGAAGATTTAGCGGCTCAGCAAGTTGAAGTGCTGAAGCTAGAACAGCCCCTGGCCGATGGCAACGTGTTCAAATGCATCAAGCACTTTTTGGATGACCATGCCGGTACCCAGATCTTGTTTGTGCAGGGGCTAGAGCTGTCGCTGCTGGACTACGAAGAGTCGAAAAAACGCCTAGGCTGGAGCAGCGAAAAAATCTTTAGCTATAGCTGGCACGGCGTGCCCCCGGCGCTAATCAACCTGAACCAACAGCGAGAACGCTTTCGCGACAGCTTCAACACCCGCATCGTCTTTCTGCTGCCCGTCTTTGCGGTGAAATACCTCGTCCACCGCGCCCCCGACTTCTTCGA
>CAYXJG010000346.1:0-5907 GCA_964465285.1 uncultured bacterium | reverse complement strand
CGCAGAGCGCCGCCACTCAACAAATTTGGGTGTGCTTAACCAATTTGCACACCGCTATAAAGTCCTGGGGAAAATGAATGCCATGCATGGTTCCTTAAAGGAACACCCTCCGTAGGGATGTTCCTAAAGACCATTGTGTGAATAATTTTGCCTAGGGAGCGAGAAATCAATTCAGCCTTCCTGTCCATTAGCTCGGACACATTTGTAGGACAGTGCTCCCCTAGGATCAAGGATTAAGTAAAATCCAGCTTTAGTGGAGCGGCGCGGCGATGCCGCACTGCTCCGCTGAAATTTGGTTCCAATTATTTAGTTCTGATTCGTTACGTGCTGTCGCACAGTCGTTTCGTTTACAGCATTATGCAACTTTCAAAATCTTTGGTTACGGATTCTGATCAACTGAATTGGGGCGATCGCCTCCAAATTCACCATCTCACGGCTCCCCAAACATCATCATCATCAAACTCATCATCGGGCACATCTTTAGAATCTCCATCGATTCAGCACTCCAAGGATGCCCAAGCGGTTATCCAGGGACTCGGCACTCAGCCCAAATCCCTTCCCCCCCAATTTTTTTATGATGATCGCGGCTCCCTTCTATTCGAGCAGATTTGCGAACTCCCCGAGTACTACCTGACTCGCACGGAAACTCAGATTTTCCAGACCTATGCGGATAGCCTGGCTCAAATCACTGGAGCTTGTGAACTGGTGGAACTCGGCAGCGGCAGCTCGACCAAAACCCGGCTGCTGCTGGATGCCTACCAGCGGGCTGACTTACCCCTCCGCTATGTTCCCATTGATGTCAGTGCTGGAATCTTGAAAGACAGCGCCCACCAACTTTTAAAAGACTATCCAACGCTGAAAATCTACGGCATCGTCGGCACCTACCAGAAGGCACTCCATACCCTCATGCCCTTGACCCTCCCCAGCCGACTCATCGCGTTTATCGGCAGCACCCTCGGCAACCTGCCCCCCAAGGCTTGCGACCAGTTCTTAGCTCAGATTGCAGACGCCATGAAGCTGGGGGATTATTTCCTGCTGGGCATCGACTTACAAAAATCTCCCGAGGTGCTGGAAGCCGCCTACAATGACAGCCAGGGCGTGACAGCGGCCTTTAACCTGAACATGCTGCGTCACCTGAACCAAAAGTTTGATGCTAATTTCGCCGAAGGGCAGTTCGAGCATCTTGCGTTTTACAATCGAGGGGCAAATCAAATTGAGATGCACCTGAGAAGCCTGACCGACCAGACCGTGCAGTTCAAGGCCCTCAATTTCAGCGCCACCTTTGCCCAGGGTGAGACCATCCATAGCGAAGTGTCTCGCAAATTTGACCTCCAGCAGATACAGCAACAGTTGCGATCGCACCACCTAGAGCCCGTCCACGTTTGGACAGACCCAAAACAGTGGTTTGGTGTCATCCTGTCCCAACGTACCGAATAATCGCCTCTCAAGCAGAAGAGCGCGGGAAACCCCACGCTCTTCTGCCTAAATTCTGCTCCTTAATGATGCTGGCTTTGGGGATAAAGAGGTAGGGACAACGTGGTACTTGCCCCTAGGCTGTGTGTCGGCTAAAACTCATCAACTTCAAGCCCAGCAACCACGCAGGCTGTGTACGCAAACCCTGCAATCAACGGCATGGGGCACTTGAGTACATAGCTCAGCCATGCCATGAGAACCGCAGCGGCGATCGCTGTTCCTGTCCACAGCTTTTCCTCGTTAGTCATGCCATATTGGGACTTAATCGATCGCAATGTATCGGCAGGAATCGGTTCTGGCATAACGCCACCGGGAGGAAACGCCCAATACTGATTGATGGGTTCCAATACCGGATCCGTCCATCCATTTTCAGAACACCAGTCTCGAATCCATTGGTCAGATAAATGCTTCATGTCGGAAAACTCAATTTCTGTCGGCTACACCCTTAGCTATTCATCACAATCTATCGTCAAGGGATCTGCGGCTAAACAAAGATACTGCAGAAGAGGGGGGCAGGCGCAGCCCGCCGCTTCTCTGCGGGTACTTTATTTTTTTGCAAGTCTCTAACATGCCTCAAGCAATGTTTTGCCTCAAGCACTGTTTAAGCTTGTGGTGTTGAGGTTGATAGTCAAGTAGATAAAGCCTATCTATCGCTCGGATAAGCAAAGCTAAGTGCTTAATTTTGAGCATAGCAAACTCATTTCAACCCGCTGCGTGCTTGGACATTAATCTTTACGCATCCAGACGTTCTGTTACTGTTCTTAAATTTCAGTGTGAACTTGCTGCTCACAGACAACGGGGCGATCGCCCTTATCGTCTGCATCTAGACACAACTTGGCAGGTTTCACGCAAAGACAGGGGTTTGGCGCTGTGAATTTGAGAACTTTGCCAAGTCATGTCTAGAGAGGAGTAGAGGAGCGTACAGTCCCATGCCAACGATAGGTTTGCTAATCCAAAATCCAAAATTGGTATTACGTGTCGCTATTTATTCCTGGCTCAAGCTCTTTCAGGAAAAGAGGATGGGGTAGGATCGCCTTCGGCAAAATGCCATGAACGCCCTTCTGTGGGCAGTTTACGGTCTGGGTGATGTGAAAGTGAACGCCCAGGCTACACAGCATGTAGGCTGCTTCAGCAGTGATATTTGTTCCCTTCTCTAGTAACGAGATCATGCGCTGGAGGCTTTGCTCAAAGGCGGCATCTAGCGTTTTGCCGAAGCCCATCGTAATCCAGGCATCAGGGGTTTCTGCTAGAGGGAGAGGGAGGTGTGACAAGTGGCGGTGCGATCGCAGTTGAATCACCCCATTCATTGACGTTTCGAGTGCCGTGACACAGACCTCGCCATCCCCTTGGAGGCTATGTCCATCACCCATGGAAAACCGCGCACCGGGCAAGAAAACGGGCAGGAATAACCGACAGGGAGCCTGGAGCAATCGGTTATCCAGATTGCCGCCATAGTCCCCCGGCGGAATGGAGTTGCGATGGGGGTCGTCCGTGGCAACGCCCATGATGCCGAAGAATGGTTTAACGGGCAGCGTGATGTCGCTTCCCCTAGGAAACTCAACCGTGCCCGCCTCCAGATCAATGGGAGTAAACGTGACCGTAGGTCGGCTGAACTGCTGTGGCAAGCTACCGCTGCCCGCACGAATCAGGGTAAAGCCAATAGGCAGACGGGGGGATACCTCTTCAACCCGAACTTCAAGAACATCGCCAGGTCTAGCGTCCTCAACATCAATGGGCCCGGTGAGCAGATGAGGCCCAGATGCAACATGGCGCTCTGGCGGTAAGTTCTCACAGATGTCGAGAAATTCAGGGGGCAAAAATTCAGGAGGTGCGTCTTTGTATACTGGAACCCCGGAGAAAGTTTCAACCTGGATGCGATCGCCCGACTTCACCGTCAAGGCAGGAGGCAGTTCTGAAGAAAACCCACCGAAATGAACCGTTTCACAAGTTGCTTTCAAGACATGCATTATCATCATCAGAGATTTACCAACGGAGGAGATCACAGCACGTGTGCTTAAGCTTAACAGGCAATCCCCCTGGCAAACCTTTCTTCAGAGCGTAAATTTGTGCCATTTACATCATTTACACTAAGGGACTTGCAAGAAAATAAAGTACCCGGAAAAGAGTAGCGGGCTGCGCCCGCTGCTCTTTTCTTCCGGTATCTTTTTTAGCCGCAGATCCCTAAGTAACCCAGCATAAGTAACCTCAAAATCTAAAAACCTGGGGAGCGCCTCGGAGGAGCGCTCCCCAGGTTTTTAAGCTGAGTTTATTAGTACCGACTTACTTATCTGTCACGACTTGGCAAGTTTCACGAAAGAATAGGGGTTTGGGGCGCGCGGAGCGCGCCCCAAACCCCTATTCTTTCCTTGTGAATTTGAGAATTTTGCCAAGTCGCGTGTACAAGTGAGCGCCTATAGGGCGCGAAGTTTCCCAAAATGAGAATTGCTGTTATGGATTTGAGAACTTTGACAAGTTGTGTATTACATGAGCTGCAGATTTCGCAATCGGCTAGCGTGATTCGTCCAGAACGGATGGACCCTAAATCTTACGTTGTGACGATGCACTAGCGCACTATTGTGGATGATGGCGGGGGCGAATAGTGCCGGGTTGCCTCTGCTTCTCCTCAACGAGGCATAGACCCTGACACTACACATCTAAAGAATCTGACCCATCTGTAGGTGGAGGGTGCTGAGCTTGAGCATGGGGAGAAACTTTTCGTCCTCGATAGGTGATGTCAGGCAGCAACGATTTTCCCTCAATTTGAGCACCACGGCTTCGCTGCCAGTGCTGTCCCCGGTACACACCTTCGATCGCCTGCGCAGAGGGAGGTTGGCCATCTGGCCTGATATTAGCGTCTTCAGTGGACGACGACAAACTGAGATAGTCAGCCCCATGAGAGTCGCTGACGTCAGTATTATCGGAGGTGGAATGCTCCTCTGTATATCGAATGCCGCGATAGATTCGTGCTCCATCCGTGTTGTATGCGTCACTGGATGCCTCTTCGTGAGGCGATGGGGGAGCTGCATCTTCAGATGCCTGTTGGCGCTGAGTAGACGATGGGGCGATCGCCCGCCCCTGGCCAGATTCCCATCGGATAAAGAGTAGCCCCACCACCAAAATACCCAGCAGCAAAGGCCACGGCGCTTCGACAATGCTGATGCTAATGACGAGCAGTGCCGTAATGCCGCCGACTGCAAGAATTAAGAGGAGCAATAGTGTCATCATAGACATTCCCTTTCAGGGTATAAGCCAGATTGGAATGCCATCTTACAACGGTTTAAGGTGGACAACGAAATATTCGGCTGTTCTTAACGTAAAGGATGGCGATCGCCCGTATCGTGGAATTGGCTACCGTTATCTAACACGACCTGGCAAAGTTCTCAAATTCACAACGCAACAATAGGAGGTTGGGGCGCGTTCCGCGCGCCCCAACCTCCTATTGTTGCGTAAAACTTGCCAAGTCGTGATCTAAAACGATAGCGGTGTGCAAATTGGTTGAGCACACCCAAATTTGTTAAATGGCGGCGCTCTGCGCCGCCATTTAACAAACTGTATTTAGTGCGCTTGCACAGCGCATAGTTGAAAGATTTTGATGGGCTACCACTAGGGGGAGACGAAAAATCATGGACTTTAACGTCTGGGATATGCTGTTGCAGCGTTACGTAGACGACCGGGGGCGCGTGGACTATGGCACATGGAAAATTCATGATGCCAACTCATTGCACCAATGGCTTGAGTGCTTTTCTGGAGGAAACCGTCGAGCTCTTGCCCCATCGACCTCAGACATCTCCGTGCCAGAACAGCTCGCCACCTGGATCAACCTCTACAATGCCCTGACGATTTCAAAGGTGTTAAACAAATATCCAATTCGCTCTATTCAGCCCAAAATTCTAGGCATCCCCAACTGGATTGCATTTCTTGTCTTTTTCCTGCGTCCTGCCTATCGGCTCAATGGCACCGCCATCAGCCTCAATCACATCGAACACCAGATTCTCCGGCAACGTTTCCAAGACCCCCGCATCCACTTTGCCCTCGTGTGCGCGTCTCTCGGCTGTCCCCTGTTGCGGCAGGAAGCCTATAATCCTCAGCGAATCTACGACCAGCTTGAAGATGATGCCCACCGCTTCATCACCAATCCCGACAAAGTGCGCTACGACACCAGCACCAATACTCTCTATTGCAGCAAAATCTTCAAATGGTACCGCGACGATTTTCTGGCGATCGCCCCTTCCATCCAGGAGTACATCGCATCCTATCTCGCACCGCCTTCGTCCGCCTCGCCCCCCGACACAAACACCCCTATTCGCTATCTTCCCTACGATTGGAATCTGAATCAGCAGGAGATGGAAAAGTAGCAAGATGGTTCAATGATGCCATTTCCTCCCTCCCGTACCCACTCCCCCTCTCATACGACTTGGCAAAGTTCCCAAATTC
>CAYXJG010000345.1:4164-5916 GCA_964465285.1 uncultured bacterium | reverse complement strand
CGCGGAGCGCGCGCCAAACCCCTATCTTTGTGTGAAACTTGCCAAGTCGTGTACAACTCCCTACCCCAAAATGGGGAAGGGGAGCTGGGGCTCTCCCCCAGTGCGGGCGAGGGAGTTGGGGTGTGGCTATCAACTTTTATCCGTTCACCAGGTTTGAACCCTGGGATTTAGCGTATTTTATTGGATAGGGAAGCGCGTTGTCCTCCCCATTCATCCCTATGTGTACGTCCTATGTGTGCGTCCTAATTTATGTCCGTTGACTACAATCTGGTCATTTTGGGGGGAAGCCTTACCGCCCGCTATGCCGCCAACTTTGCACGCTGCTTTAAAGGGCGGGTGGCCCTCGTTGAGCCTCGATCCATGGAAGCGTCGCTAGTGGGGCTTGATGTCGAAGGGGCGATCGCCCAAGCCTTTCACTATGCTGCGCAGCAGCAGCATCGCCTCCACGTCCAATCGCCGCAGGGCAACCCTGTCGCGGCTTCCCCACTGCATTCTGTAGAGTCCTGGGCATCGCTCCGCAGGTGGGTCAAGGGACTGCTCATTCAAGAGCTGCATTACCATTCCCTCCCATTGCTGATGAGTCGTGGCGTTGATGTTGTGATCAGCGATGCTCCCGCAGAATTTTGCCGTCGCCCCCGGTTTGGCGTCATTGCCGAGGGGAGAGTATTGCGTGCCCATGCCTATCTGCTGGCTCCCGGCTCTGAACCTGTCGTCCCTGAAATGAAGGGGATGTCTGCCGTCCCCTATGTAACGATGGATGCCCTGTTATCCCTGGATACTCCTCCCCAGGGAGCCGTCGCTATTGTAGCGGATGGCAATCGGGGCGTTGAACTGGCTCAGGCCCTTGCCAGGTTTGGGGTGCGCGTGACGTTGGTGATGCGATCGCCCCACCCATTATCAACCTGTGACTGGGATATGAAGCAGGGCGTTCTCGCCACCCTGGAAGCATCAGGCGTGGAGGTCGTGACAGAGGCATCCGTCGAGCAGGTATCCTCCATTGACGGAAAAACAGGAGTGCAGGTGGGGAGTCGGGCGATCGCCACGGATCATCTGATCCTCGCAACAGAACGCCGCCCTCTCATCACATCCCTCAATCTGGACGCCGCTGGCATTCCCATTGCCAAGGGCAGAGTGGCGGTAACACCTAAGCTGCAAACGTCTCATCCTCGCATCTATGCCTGTGGCGAAGCGGTGGCTCCCCAGCAAGACCTCACCTTCTCGCAATACCAAGCGGAGCAAGCGGTGAAAAATGCGCTCTTTCTATCCACGCGACAATGGGGCGATCGCCCTCTGGTTCGTACCCTTCACACCGTTCCACCCGCTGCCTGGGTTGGGGTTACAGAAGCGGATGCCCAACGCCAGTTTGCGGATGATGTCGTTGTGCTATCCGTGCCCATGACCGATGCCTTCCATGCTCGCCTGATGGCTGAATCAAGCGGCTTTCTAAAAATGATTGTGAAGAGAAACGGCAGCATTCTCGGTGCCCACGGTATGGGACAGTCGGCAGCAGAACTGGTCGGGGCGATCGCCCTGGCAATGGACGCCCATCTACCTCTGCAAAAACTTGCCTCCATGCCGTTTCCAGTATCTACAGATGCCGATGTGCTGAACCAGCTTACTCTCCAGTGGCAAACGCAGCAGCTAGAAAACAACCGGCTATGGTTCAACCTGCTGGAACTGGTCATGAACTGGCAGCGAGACTGGAGCCGAGGCTAATATCAATTCTCGATTTTGGATTCTCGATTTTGGATT
>CAYXJG010000345.1:0-4064 GCA_964465285.1 uncultured bacterium | reverse complement strand
ATTCTCGATTTTGGATTCTCGATTTTGGATTTTCGATTTTGGATTGGCAAACCTATATTTTTATGGATAAAAGCCAAGCTGGGGGAGTCCAAGGGTTTCATCCCAGTCCATCATCAGGTTCAGGCACTGCACTGCTTGCCCTGCCTGACCTTTCATGAGGTTATCGATCACAGACATGACAATCACCCGGCCTGTGCGGGCATCTACTTCGATGCCAATGTGACAGAGGTTGGTGCCGCACACCCATTTAGTCTGCGGATAGGTGCCGTTCGGCAGAATGTTGACCCAAGGACAGTTCCGGTAAAACGCCTGGTAAATGGTAAGCAAATCCTCTCGCACTAGCCCTGGGTCGCGGAGCGTGGCATAGATGGTTGAAAGAATGCCTCTGACCATCGGCATAAGGTGGGGGGTGAACTGCACGAGCACTTCATGCCCAGCCAAATCCGAGCAAATTTGCTCAATTTCTGGAGTATGGCGATGGCGGGCAACTCCATAGGCTCCAATGGAACTGTCTGCCTCTGCCAGCAAGAGGTTAATATCCTTTTTCCGCCCGCCACCCGATGTCCCGGATTTTGCATCCACGACCGTTGTTTCGGGACTTACAAGCCCCTGTTTCATCAGCGGTGACAGCCCCAACAGGGTAGCCGTGGGATAGCAGCCGGGGCAACCAATGAGGGATGATTCTCGGATGCGATCGCGGTAGAGTTCGGGCAAGCCATACACAGCCTGACGCGCCACGTCCTGATCATCTCGCTCCGCCCCATACCAGGCATGGTACGTGTCTAGATTTTCGAACCGATAGTCGGCAGAGAGATCGAGCACCTTGCATCCCTTCGTAATCAGGGCTGGAGCCATTGTGCAGGCAAGGCCGTTAGGCAGCGACAGAAACACCACGCGGCATCGGGATGCAATTGCATCTAAATCAATGGCTTCAACCTTCAGGTCTGTGCGGTGCCCAAGATGGGGATACAGTTCTGAATAGGCTTTCCCGGCAGAGCGATCGCCGCCCAAGTAGGCGATCGCCACATTGGGGTGCTCAAGCAGCAGGCGCACTAATTGAACGCCGCCATACCCAGATGCACCAACAATGCCAACGGGAATTTTCTCTGAATCACCCATAACCATGACTTTAAGCTGCTAGTGTTACCCTTGTTCGCTTGATTGTAAAGGATAAATCCTTGAGCGAAGCGCAAATTTCATAACACCACCGAAAATTTGATTCGCTTCGCCCACTACCCTCTGCAAAAGGCGTTTAGCAAACTACGGATGTCGTTAAAATAAATAAATAGCAGGACCAGCGCACGGTTCATGGGTGCTGGGCTGAGTTTAAGGCGTTTTGATCTGGACATTATTGTGGAACCGCAACCTATTCAAGCATTGGGGAACTATGGGCGATCGCCCAGCTTTCAGTTTGACTCCATTGATGATGCGTTGGCTGATTTGAAAGCCGGACGTTCCATTGTTGTAGTCGATGATGAAAACCGTGAAAATGAAGGGGATGTCATCTGTGCTGCGCAGTTTGCCACTCCCGACATGATCAACTTCATGGCGGTGGAGGCACGGGGGCTAATTTGTCTGGCGATGACGGGCGATCGCCTCGATGAACTCGACCTGCCCCTCATGGTGAGCAACAAAACCGACGAAAGTGAGCAAACGGCGTTCACGGTGAGCATTGATGCGGCTGTCCACCTGGGGGTTACCACGGGTATTTCCGCCGACGACCGGGCACGCACCATTCAAATTGCCATCAATCCCACCACAAAACCCAGCGACTTGCGCCGACCGGGGCATATTTTTCCCCTCCGGGCGAAAGAAGGCGGCGTGCTCAAGCGAGCAGGCCACACCGAAGCAGGCGTTGACCTAGCGCGACTCGCAGGGCTGTATCCCGCTGGAGTCATTTGTGAAATTCAAAATCCCGATGGTTCTATGGCACGGCTGCCGGAACTCATCGAATACGCCAAGCAACACCAGCTCAAGCTGATCAGCATTGCCGATCTGATCAGCTACCGTCTCCAGCACGAACGGTTTGTCACCCGCGAAACGGTCGCAGATTTACCCACCCTGTTTGGCACCTTCAAAATCTATGCTTATCGAAACCTGCTCGACAATAGCGAGCACGTTGCCGTCGTCAAAGGTGAGCCTGAAACCTTCAAAGACCGCTCCGTTCTCGTCCGGGTTCACTCCGAGTGCTTGACCGGGGATGCCCTCGGTTCCCTGAGGTGCGACTGTCGGGGGCAGCTCCAGGCGGCCCTGAAAATGATTGAATCAGCGGGAGATGGGGTGCTGGTCTACCTCCGCCAGGAAGGGCGGGGCATTGGCCTAGTGAATAAGCTCAAAGCTTATACTCTTCAAGACATGGGTCTGGATACCGTTGCTGCTAATGAAAAGCTAGGGTTCCAGGCCGACCAGCGTAACTACGGCATCGGAGCGCAAATTTTGACAGACATTGGGGTTAGGAAATTTTGTCTGATTACCAACAATCCTCGAAAAATTGCTGGCATCAAAGGCTATGGCCTGGAGATGGTAGACCGGGTGCCTCTCTTAGTGGAAGCGAACTTGCATAACGTTGCCTACCTGGCAACGAAAGCGGAAAAGCTGGGACACTTGCTGCTGCAGACCTATGTGGTGACCGTATCCATTCTCTGGAATGATGAACCGCAGACCATGACTCAGCGGTATGAACGGCTGGAGAAAATTCGGCAGCTTGCCCAGGGCCATAACTTACTGGTGCAGGAAGAAGCCCGACCTGTGGCGATCGCCCTCTTTGGCCGTTCGTCCCTGACGTTTCACCTGGGCTTCGACCAACCTGACCTGGCACGCCCAGACTGGTATCGGGATTGTCAGCATCCCTACGTCGAGGCCATCGGCAAGATTTTAGATGCGATCGCCACAGCTCCCTATCTCCAAAAGCTAGAGTTCCTTATTTCGGCGGGCCATGACCCCCTGAGCAACCTCCGAGTTCAGTTAAACCGACAGCACTTTCATCTCGCTTCAAATCATCAGGACTCCTCATGGGAGCATGAGGATAATGAAAATGAGATGAGTAAGAATGATATGAGTGCGGATGGGATGAGTAAGAATGAGGTGAATGAGACTGAGACAACACAAATGCCATCCTCAGTCTGCGACCAGTTTCAAACCCAGCGCATCTACGCGTTTTCCAGGAAGAAACTTCCTCAAGCTTAGCGATACCCTTGAGGCTCCTCTGTGGTTTTACTGAGGTTTTATGTAGCCTTACACAAACTATACGGTTTTTATACGGAAATTACGTTGTAATAAATAGCAAGGGTTTATTTATAGCGATGTGCAATTGGCTCAGCACACCCAAATGTGTTGAGTGGCGGTGCTCTGCGCCGCCACTCAACAAACTGTATTTAATGCGCTTGCACAGCGCTATAGAAGCTCATCTCAGCCAGCAACATGGCCCAGTGGGTAATGTTTGTCTGGCGAACGACTGGCTTTGTTCGTTCTCATCTCCCTCAAACTCTATGAATCAGTGGATCTTTCGAGTTCTTGATTGCGCATTTCCCTATGGTAAAACCGTCGGTAAAGCCGTCACTGCTGAGAAGGGATTGACGCTAATCGAGCTACTGATCTCCTTTGGGATCATCAGCATCCTGTCGGCGATCGCCCTACCGTCGCTGCTGAATTTTTCGTCTCGGGCGCGGCACAGTGAGGCACAGATTACCGTTAGCTCAATTCTCCGTGCTCAGCAGGGCTACTACTTGGTGAACGGTGACTTTACACGTAATGTTGCCAGCTTAGCCCTCGGTATTTCTGATTCTGAGTATTACCGCTACAAAACGCATCCCTTCATCGACCATCGAACGCTGGAAGGTGAGCAGGTCAGTGGCGCAACGGCGATCGCCGAGCCACTGCTCGACTTCAAAGGATATATGGGCAAAGTCTGGGCTGATAATCCTGGAGGTAATGCCCAACTGCAGTCTGTCCTCTGTGAAGGCGATATCGGTGAAACTTACTTTATGAATAGCCGCACCTACTGCCCATAGCTAAGGGACTTGCAAGAAAATAAAGTACCCGGAAAAGAGCAGCGGGCTGCGCCC
>CAYXJG010000344.1:0-5920 GCA_964465285.1 uncultured bacterium | reverse complement strand
CTGATCCCCCTAAATCCCCCTTGAAAAGGGGGACTTTGAACGTGATTTCCCCCTTGAAAAGGGGGGCTTTGAGCGTGATTCTCCCCTTGAGAAGGGGGACTTTGAACGTGATTTCCCCCTTGAAAAGGGGGACTTTGAACGTGATTCCCCCCTTTTCAAGGGGGGCAAGGGGGGATCTGAAGTAGCCCTGAGGACTTCTCAAACATCCTCTTAGACAACCATTCGTAGATCATCTTATTTTAAATGCCTATGCACACCTGGACGTGGACGGAACATGAGGGCAAAACCTACTTGCGGTGTAGCCTGCTGGATGATTGGCCCCACGGCTTTTTCACCCAGCACTGGTGGCCTCACATGCCCGCAGAATTGACCCAGGCGATCGCCCCCGACACCCAAGCCTTTCGGGTGAAGCAGGTGCATGGTAATGCAGTGCTCACCACTAAGGAATGGCAGCACTATCAGCAGCACAAGCCCTACCCTGAAGAATTTGAGAATCGAGCCTCTGGGGAACCTGCATCTCTCCCAGAAGCCGATGGGCTAATAGCTGACCAGGACACCCATTCAGTGTGGGTGGCGACAGCAGACTGTGTTCCAGCACTGATAGCAGATGTGGCTCGTGGCCAGGTAGCGGCGGTTCATGCCGGGTGGCGAGGAACGGCGCAGAAAATCGTGCCTGTGACCGTCCAGCGGTTTCTTGACCACGGAAGTCGGCTGGCGGACGTGCGGGTTGCCCTAGGGCCGGCGATCGCCGGGGAGGTTTATCAAGTATCCACAACGGTAGCCGCCCAGGTGGGGGCAACAGTGACGGGTGTCTCCCCCCCTGATGAACCCATTCAGGAGTTCCATGGGCGGGTTCCCAACCCAACAGACGACCGCCCGACCACCCTTGACTCCATTCTTCAGCACCTCAAAACTCTGGAACGGTCACCAATCTCGGACGATCCTCAACCAGGGCGGGCACGGCTAGATGTGCGGCGCATCAATGAGCTACAGCTTGAGCAGATGGGACTATCCCCTGAACAGGTGGCGATCGCCCCTCACTGCACCTATCAAGAGGGCGAGCGGTTTTTCTCCTATCGCCGCACCCGCCAAAAGAAAGTCCAGTGGTCGGGCATTGCGAGCCGCTAGGGACGTGCACAAAAACCTTGCTTCAGGGACTTTTTCTAGGCGACATCGCTGTTTAGCCGTAACCGTGTTCTGCTAGAAAGTCTGCGGTGATGGAATGATGATTTCTGTGAGACGGCGTCCTGTCGGTCGTTGGAGAAACGCCATGACCATTCGATAAAGGCGGTGCATCTGAATCGAGCGGAGACGGGAGGCGTATAAACTTCTCCACGTATTTGCCCAAAATATCGCCCTCCAGGTTAACGCGGCTCCCCGGTGTCAGAAACTGAAGGTTTGTTTCCCGATAGGTCACTGGAATGACCGCCACGCTGAACCAAGTACCCCCATCATTGCAATCAGCAATGGTTAAGCTTACGCCGTTGATGGCAATGCTACCCTTGGGAACGATGTATCGGGCAACGCGGGGATCAGACACAGTAAAGCTCATGTCCCAGGAGGTTTCCGTTTGAACAGACGATTCCAAATGGCCGACCCCGTCAATGTGCCCCGTTACAAAGTGTCCACCCACTTTGCTGCCGACCCGTAGAGACCCTTCTAAATTAACCAAAGGCCCATAGCTCTCACCCTGGCTGAGCGTTGTCCGGCTCACGGTTTCTGGGGAAACGGCAGCAACAAACCCATCGGGCAGAATCTCCATGACGGTGAGGCAAACCCCATCTACGGCTACGCTATCGCCCAAGGCCAAATCAGCCCCAATTGAAGGGGGCTGTGCGGTACCCCAAGATGCGGTACCCCAAGATATTGACAGCTCGTAATCTGAACGATGATGAATCGTTCCAAGTGCTTGAACAAGTCCTGTAAACACAATCTTCTGTTGATAAGTAGGTCGGTACTAATAAGCTCAACTTAAAAACCGGGGGAGCGCCCCGGAGGGGCGCTCCCCCGGTTTTTAGGTTTTGAGGTTACTTATGTTGGGTTACTTAACTTCTTTAAGCAAGTAGCTTGGCACAATTAAAAACGAGATGTAAAACCTTGCGCTGCCCGCGCAGTGGACAGCACAGGGTCTTACGAGTTTTATAATGAATGGGCTTTATCATTAATCGTGCTCACTTACTTAGTATGACGTGTTAACCGTTGACTGGGGAAATCCAGCACTGAGCAACGGATTCCTCCAGTCAACCCTTAAGTTTACGTCCCGCAAGGTATATCATTTGGTTAAAGTTTTGAAGGAAGTTCTTTAGTTCACTGGGAGAACAGGGCATACTGATGGTCACAACTAGACATAACCAGAGCTAAACCAGGGAGGGCAAGGATACTCACTGAAGTCGTTGGGGTAGCGGAAAGAGGTTCAACAAGACGGTGGCGGGTATGGGTAGAATAGGTGTGCATCGACAAACGCGGGCGATTGATTGAGTCAGCGAATGGAGTCGATGCCATCAGTGCGGTAGTCGCGGCTCTAAAGGTCGTAAAAATGATGTCACCTGGTATAAAAAATAACGCAGGTGGTTTACAGTTACGTATATGCTCTTGGGGTTCTTCTGACACCCTTTGCTCAGCGCAATGGATTCTGGAGGCTAGTCAATGCTAGAAATGAAACTCGCTGGAATTGCTCTCGATGCAGCGACCCGCAGCCCAATCGTCTTGCTTCAAGACACCGCCGATCGGCGACAACTTCCCATATTTATTGGGCAGGAACAAGCAAGAGCTATCATTAATGCCCTTGACAATCAAGAGCCGCCTCGCCCTCTGACCCACGACTTGATGGTGAACATCATGGAAGAGTGGGACCTTGATCTCGAAAAGGTCATTATTCATTCTTTGCAAGATAATACCTTTTATGCGACCTTGATTGTCCGTCAGGGAGAAAAAACGAAAGACATTGATGCGCGCCCCAGTGATGCGATCGCCCTTGCTCTGAGAACAGACAGCCCCATCTGGGTCATGGAAGAAGTGATTGCTGATGCTTCGATCCCCGTTGATCGTGATGCCGATGAAGCTGAGCGCAAAGCCTTCCGCGATTTCCTGTCAGGGCTAAAGCCTGAGGACTTTGCCCAGCGAGGGGACCTGAGCAGTAGCGGCGAAGAGGCTTCATGAATTCCATTGGTTTGAGAGCCGCCCCTTGGAGATCAATGATTACTCCAGGAAAACTCCCCTTTGAGGCACTCATCTATAGTAATCCTAAATGAAATATAAGAGTTGGGGCGGACTGCGCCCGCCCCAACTCTTATACTTCATTTCACAAGTCACTTAGGAACAGGAGCATCCCACTTTTGCAAGTTGATTAATTTTGTTTTGCTGGGTGGGCGGGTGCAGCCCGCCCACCCAGCAAAAATGGGATGCACCCTTTAAGAAAACTATAGTGCTTCATCATTCTTGAATGCAGTATCGTCGTTTTGGCAAGACTAATCTCCAGATGTCGGTGTTCTCTCTGGGAACGATGCGCTACCTCGCATCAGATGAAAACGCCCATCGAGTGGTTCAGCATGCGTTGGCCCAGGGCATCAACCATCTGGAAACCGCGAAAGGGTATGGCAAAAGCGAAGAATTTTTAGGCGAGGCACTCCGCTCCCAAGCTGTACACCGTTCTGAGGTGATTGTCACGACGAAGGTGCCTCCCACCAACGATTTTTCAGCCATGGAGACTGCCATCGAAGCATCCCTCATGCGCCTCGGGGTCGATTATCTCGACTGCCTTGCCATTCATGGGCTGAATACTTCAGAGCATCTTGCCTGGGTCACTGATCCGCATGGCTGTATGGCAGCAGTTAAGCGGGCGATCGCTGCTGGAAAAATCAATCATGTGGGCTTCTCGACCCATGCGCCCCTAGACATCATCCTGGCAGCAATTGACAGTGGATTATTTGAATTCGTCAACCTGCACTACACTCTGTTTTTTCAGCGCAACGCTGCTGCCGTTGATCGGGCGCACCAAGAAGACATGGGAGTCTTCATCATCTCCCCCGCAGACAAGGGAGGGCTGCTTTACACGCCCCCTGAAACCTTAGCGACGCTTTGCGCTCCCTATTCTCCCCTGGAGCTGAATCATCGATTTTTGCTGAGCGATCGCCGCATTACCACCCTCAGCGTTGGCCCCGCTATCCCCGAAGAATTGGATACTCCTCTCGCCCTTGCGAATCGAGCAGAACCCTTGTCTGATGATGAGATTCGAGTGCTTGACCAGTTAGATCAGCATCAGGCACAGGTACTAGGGGGCGATCGCTGTGCCCAATGCTACGAGTGCTTGCCCTGCCCTGAAGCCATTCATATTCCCGAAGTTTTGCGCCTGCGCAACTTGGCTATCGCCTACGACATGACAGCATTTGGACAGTATCGCTACCGTATGTTCGAGCGTGCAGGGCATTGGTTCCCTGGGCGGAAAGGAAACCGCTGCACGGAATGTGGAGACTGCTTACCCCGCTGCCCCGAGCATCTCGCCATTCCTGAATTGCTGAACGATGCCCACCAACGACTCAACGGCCCGTCACGGCGGAGGCTATGGGGCGACTGACTCTGCCATAGCGCATCAGCTTCATAACACGGGCAGAGGTTCATGCAATGCATCAAGGCGCGGTACGTCTTCTAAAAATAAGCCAGATAGTGCCAGTGCGGTTGCCGGATCAAGTTCTCCGGTGGGTTTAAGCTGGTGCTCCCGCTGAAAGGCAAGGATGCTCGAATCAAGGCTCTGCCCAGGCTCCCAGGTTTGTAGATAATCTAGCTGGCGCAAATAGCGGGCTGCCTCAAGGGTTCCTATCAGGATGTCACTCGGCTCAAAGATAGGAACGTACTCATTGCGCCAGATGTCGAAGAAGTCTCTCCGGCTGAGCTGGAGCAGTTCGCCCTGGGCTGGGTCAGCAATTAATGCGGTATGGTCATCTAGCCCCAGCAGGGCGACAGCATGGGGCAATCGCCGCCCTTGTTCATCAAATACCCACACCGACAGAATTCCAGGACGGTTAACCTGCTGCATTAATTTCCACGAAGGGCGAAGCTCGGCACCATTCATGTTTAATGCCTGGGCGGCAACGATTAACTGCGGCATAGAAGTTCCCATGCGGCTCGTTCCTGCCAGTTCTGCCACCTCGGACTCGGGCACATCCATCCCCCAACGATGCAGGACAGTCGCCATCGCCGCAGGGGCACAACTGCTGCTTGATGTCTGCTTGTAGACCCCATTAGGCTGCAAGTTATCGTGAAGCTGGGTGTGGATAGGCGACAGCAGGTAGTGCTCAAACCCGCTAAAAGAAGCGATGCCGACTAGCCCCAACATGGCGATGGTAATGACCTGGCTCCGTGCTGTTTGCCAACTGATGGCGATCGCCGCTCCACAGACCCCTGCCAAGATCATGTGCATAAGGCTCCAGGTGATATGCATCCCGTAAAAACGCCATTCCAGAGGAAAAATATCCATCTGCGGCACGTTTAAAATCACCACCATGAAGCAGACGTAGCATCCTAGAAACGCCAGCGATAATGGGTTTTTGCTCTTGAACAGATCATTGGCTGTAACACCGTGGCGCAGGAGCGATCGCCCTAAACGACACCCCCAGATGAACAAAATGGAACCAAATGCAATCGTAGCGGCAGTATCGAGTTGCACAATTTTTATTCCTCAACGGTTCAGCAGTAAGAAAGTAAGGCGTCTCTTGTAAGCAAATCTTGTAGGCAAATTTTGTAGGCAAAACGGTGATGCACCAAGAGTTTCTATTAACGGCGTTCAGGCCAGCAATTCTCATTATGGAAATCTAGGAGGCAAAAAGGTCGCCTGAGGCGACCTTTTTGCCCCCTAAACCGATACAAGTAAGCGCCTATGGGGCGCGAAGTTTTCTAAAATGAGAATTGCTGCGTTCAGGCAGTA
>CAYXJG010000343.1:0-5961 GCA_964465285.1 uncultured bacterium | reverse complement strand
GGGAGTGGGGAGTGGGGGAGTGAGTGGGTATGTCAGTTAAGCCATTCCACTACCCTACTACCCTCTACGCATCACCCCACCATCTCACCATCCTCTAAGCGCTGCGTAGCGCGACGATCGGGTCAAGCTTGGCGGCCTGTCGGGCGGGGACGACGCCGAAGAAGAGACCGATGCCGCCGGATACGCCAACGGCGACGCCTGCAGCGGCAATGGAGATGCCGGGCTGAAAGGGGGTAGCGACGCCGATGAGGAGGGCACCACTGACGCCAACGGCGGTGCCGATGATGCCCCCGGCGGCGGAGAGGATAATGGCTTCGATGATGAATTGCACCAGAATATCTTGCTGGGATGCACCGACGGCTTTACGGAGGCCGATTTCCTGGGTGCGCTCCCGGACGGAGACAAGCATGATGTTCATGATGCCGATACCGCCAACGAGGAGAGAGATGCCGGCGATCGCCGCTAGCATCACCGTGAGAGCGCTGGTGATGGTTCCGGTAATCTCCAGCAGGTCCTGTTGGCTGTTGATAGTGAAGTCATCTTCTCCCACAACCTTGTGGCGCAACCGTAGCAGGTTGGCAATCTGGAAGCGGGCGGCTTCCATCTGCTCTGGGTCAGAGATGGAGGTGCTGATATAGGTCAACTCAATGCCGTAGGGGGAGGTGCGCCCCACCAGGCGGTTGGTCATGGTGGTGATGGGGATGATCACGGCATCGTCGTAGTTTAGTCCCAGGTTGGAGCCTTTTTCGTCTAGTACGCCGATGACCTGGAAGCTGACGTTTTTGATGCGAATCTGCTGACCAATGGGGTCACGGCTGTCCATCAGCCGATTCGCCAGGTCTGGCCCTAACACCACCACGGGATTGCTGCGGCGCATGTCCAACTCGGTGAAGAAACGCCCCTGCTGAACGGTAAAGTTTCGCACAGAGGTGAAGCCGGGGGTGGTGCCGACAATGGTGGCGTTGGCGGTACGGTTGCCTCGGCTAATGCGTCCTCGATCGTTGAATTCGGGGGCGACTTCGTCCACCGCAGCAACTTGTTCTATGATCGCCTTGGCGTCAGACAGCACCAGGGTTTTGGGAACATTAAATGTGGCTCGCTGGGTTTCCTGGGAGCCGGGGACGATGAACAATACGTTTGGCCCTAGCCCTTCGATCTGATCGGACACATAGTCCTGGGCACCCTCGCCCACGCCTACCATCATGATTACCGAGGCGTTGCCGATGATGATGCCGAGCATGGTCAACCCACTCCGCAGCTTGTTGGCGGTGAGGGTTTTGAATGCCATTTTGAAGCTTTCAAAGAAATCCATGACGTATACTCTATTCGTTGTTGTTCTCCTCGTCGCCGTTACGCCCGAAGTTAAGGTTTTCCAGGGTTTGACCGGGGGGAAGTTCCACAAAAATGCGATCGCCCGCCTCAATGCCTTCGAGAATCTGAATTTGGTTGCCCACCTGGGGGCCAATGGTAACGGGACGGAAGCGAATACGCTTGTCATCCCTGGGAATCAGAACTCCCTGCTGTCCGTCCTGGGTGACGATCGCCACCGTAGGCACCACAAGGGCATTATTCAATTCTTCACCGATGAAGGTCACGTCGCTCTGCATGCCTGCCCGCAGGTCGCCCAACCCTGTTAGCACTTCGACGACCACCTCAAAGTACACAAAGTCTCCCCGGCTGGGGTCAATAATGGCCTGGGGTGCAATGCGTTTTACCCGCCCCTCAAATACCTGGTCGGGGAAGGCATCAGCGGTGATTTCCACCTTCTGGTTAGGGGAGATCTGACTGATGTCTACTTCGGGAACTTCCGCCACCACTTCGATGTCACTGGCGATCGCCACAATCGCTGAGGACGTAGCCGATGACGCTTCTGAGGCGGAGGTAGTGGGCGTGACGAATGCGCCCTCGGTGGCGTATTTCTGGGTGATGATGCCATCGAAGGGGGCACGGATGTAGGTGTCCTCAAGGCGCACCTCAGCAGCACGGAGACTGGCGATCGCCTGGTTTAACTGGGCTTCGGTAGCATCAATGTCTTCGGCACGGCTACCGCTCCGCAGCAAGTCCAGGCGATACTGGGCTTCCTGAAGTACCTGTTGCTGCTGGCGCAGGGTGGCTCTGGCACGATTGCGCTCATTGATGTAATCGTCCAGTTCATCCTGGGAAATGACGGCTCCCTCATAGAGTTCCTGGTTGCGGGCAAGGCGATCCTCTGCCAGTTCCAGCCTCGCTTCGGCATCAGTAATGATGGCTTCTGCCTGGGCGACCTGGGCTTCTGCCTGGGCAATGTCTTCGGGGCGATTTCCCGCCCGAGCTTCGGTCAGCCGCGCCTGGACTTCGGCGACCTGTGCTCGTGCCCGCGCCACTTCAGCCTCAGCATCATCGCTTTTCATGCGAGCAATGACCTGGCCTGCCTCAACGCGATCGCCCTGCTCGACAAAGAGCGACATCAGCACGTCAGAATTTCGCGGACTGAGGTTCACCGTTTCCACCGGCTCCACCAATCCGCTTGCCGTGATCCGCACCGCCAGGGGCTGAGTTTCAACGGAAATGGTATACTCGGCAACCTCATAGTTGGTCGCTTGCTGTCGTCTTATAATCATCGTCGTCGCAATGCCACCCCCAATAACTCCCACAGCAACGATGCTGAGAATCCAGGGGACGGGGCGGCGAATTTTACCAATGAGAGGAACTTGCATAGGAGTTGGATACACGTGCATTAAGAAGCTGGGAGAGTTGAGCGGAGGTTTGGAAGCATGGCTGTACTCCGTCCCTCTATTTGCGATCGCTGGATTTATCTCAAGACTTCACCTTTTAAGCTAACAGTTCCATCGGGGGATGGCTTCCTGCCTGAGAATCATCCACTTGGGGGACGTGCCACTTGTAGGATTGACAGAGGGAGGGGTTTTGGATTTTGGATTTTGGACTGGTAGCCTATCCGTTTTGTCGAGGCTTGGGTGAAGGGGCTTAGGGGTATTCTTCGCGGAGTAAGGGTGACTCGAAGGGGATGATGGTGTTGTCGGCGATCGCATAGGCGTGGTTGCCTGGTGAGGCGTTGACCTCATAGCCGCCTGTGAAAGCTCCGAATGAAGGTAAGGTAAGACGGTGTGCTTGTTCTTCCAGGTAGAAGCAGGGAAGACGGAGGTCGTCAGTGGGCGATCGCAACCGCACACAGGGATGCACGTGACCGCAGATATTCAGAATCTTACTCAATAAATTATCGTTATTATCATCACTCCGCTCCATCGGTTCGTGGCTGAGACACACATCGCCTACAAAGAGATTGTCGGGATAACACTGAATCAGTAAATTCTCTAGGTCACTGCGAATACTGCGATCGTGATTGCCCACAATCAGATGAACCTCTGTATTAACCGCATTTACAAAGTCTACCCAGTCTCGAATCACGTTCTCGGTTAGGGCATAGGGCGAGTGAAATAAGTCCCCCAAGATAAACAGATGGTCAGGGGCGTATTGCTCACAGAGGGTCAGGAGCATCGCCAGATTTTCAGCATTCACCGGGTTAGGAATGGGAATGCCGAATGCCTGAAAGGTCTCTGCCTTGCCCAGATGCACATCTGACACCAGCAATCCGCCAATCGACGGCATAAACGCCGCCTTTTCGGGTAGAAGCTGAACCTGAACACCCCTCACATCCAATGCATACATAGGCAATGTTATCCTTCATACAGCCCTATACGACGCCCGCCTACACAACGCCTTCCGAGGCTCTGCCTCCATTACGTCGAGCTCGTGCGGCAGAGCCACAAACGAAGCAGCAATTCTCATTATGGATATTTAGGGAGCAAGTGAGCGCCTGTAGGGCGCGAAGCTTCCTAAAATGAGAATTGCTGCAAACGAAGTGCCCAGGGGGAACCTGGGCACCAGAGGTGCTAAAGTGAACAGAGTTGGAACCTCACGCGGCTTCTTAGAACAACCGAACAATGAAGGGGTAACGGAATGGCTCATCGGGCTCTGAGAAGGAATGAATCACCGCCCAGAGGGTCAATCCCCAGTGAATTAGATAGCCGATCGGCCCCAGGATAAAGCCCAGTAGTCCTAGTGTCAGCACAGATAAGACAATGATGACAATACTCCAGAACCAGACATTGAAGTGAAAGTTAATGGCTTCTTTAGCGTTTGCTTTTACCACGGGATCATCCGAGACAAACAGGATGCCGATAGGAAGCCCAATTGCCAGCAGCAGCGTGCTAAAGAAAATAGAGCCGTGACAGAGGGAAGACAGGAGCTTTCGCTTGTCGGCATCATAGGTTTGAATGGGGGATTGAGTAGGCTGCATAGTCATTGTTCTTGTTCAAATACCTTCTATTAGTGTGCGATAAAACCGATGAATTGCAAGCATTTCAGAGGTCGTGAAAACCCGCTAGTACGGTGAGAGCTTACCGAATGTAGATAAGTAGTTGAGCAAAATTATTTACACATTTTCCCAGGGGCACACCCCGACGGGGTGTGCCCCTGGGAAACTTGTTTGTAAATAATTCTGCATAGGTACTTAACAACTTGCCTTATAGCAATTCAAGAATAACGGGGGCATGGTCGCTGGGTTTTTCGAGCTTGCGGGGTTCAACGTCAATAGTGCAGGCGATCGCCCGGTCATACACGGGAGGCGATGCATAGTGGTGGTCGATGCGCCATCCCATATTGCGGCGAAAGGATGCAGCGCGGTAGTCCCACCAGCTAAAGTGCCCACCCTCCTGAGTGAACTTACGAAACACATCAGACAGCCCTACTGATAGCACGGTTGTCAGAGCATTCCGTTCATTGGGAGATGACATAATATGCTTTTCCTTACCTTCAGGATTGTAGATGTCACGGTCTTCGAGGGCAACATTAAAGTCGCCGCAAACCACTACCTTAGGCTGAGTTTCCAGAGTCGCTTTCAGATACAGCTTCAACACGTCTAGCCACTTTAGTTTGTAGTCATATTTTTCGCTGCCCACTGAGGAACCATTAGGCACATAAAGGTTGATGATGCGAATGCCATCTAGCGTCGCAGCAATGACCCGCTTTTGTTCGTCAAAGTCTTGGGCGATCGCTTCTCCCACTACAGGAGTAAAGCCCATCGTCACGTCTTCGAGGGGAGCTTTGCTTGCCAGTGCCACGCCGTTATAAGACTTCTGCCCAAACACATACGTTTGGTAGCCGATGGCGTCAAAGGGCGACTGGGGAAAGGTATCATCTACCACCTTAGTTTCCTGCATACACAGCACATCTACACCGCTTTGCTGGAGCCAGTCTGTGACATGGCTGAGTCGGGTGCGAATGGAATTGACATTCCAGGTGGCAATTTTCATAGTCCGATGCAAAGTCGTTCCAAATAGATTACGAGCCTCTGGGTTCTGAGTGTGCCCTGGGAGTCCCCTGGAGGGAGCGCTATGGATGTTTGTAGTCGAGGGTGAGTTCCCCGGAGGTGATCTTTTCACGAATAAGAGTGCGAACAAGATCGAGTTCTTGGGGAGTCACTTTTCTGTCGGCATATAGAGCCGCAGAAATAGAGTCGCGTTCATCTCTTGTGAGAACTCCATCGGCGATCGCTCGCTCAATGATGGCTTTCAACTTGTCCAAGTTTTGCAGTTCATCAGGACTGGGTTGGGGAGCATTGGGTCGTTCAATATTCATTGGTCAGATTCTCATCAGAGGTATGGATTAAAGCACGTGAAGAAAATTCAGGTGGAACGACATCGCGCCGTCGCGCTGCGCTACCTGAGTGGGTGCAACTGTCAACAGTTAATTTGGATTTTATCTATAGCGGTGTGCAATTGGTTCAGCACACCCAAATGGGTTGAGTGGCCGTCACTCAACAAATTGTACTTAATGCGCTTGCACAGCGCTATAACCCTTTATCCTGACATAAAAAGGCAGTAGCACGGAGATTTTCATCGTCATGCCAGCAATTCTCATTTTAGAAAACTTCGCGCCCTATAGGCGCTCACTTGTATCAGT
>CAYXJG010000342.1:0-5966 GCA_964465285.1 uncultured bacterium | reverse complement strand
AGGCGACCTTTTTGCTCCCTAAATTTCCATAATGAGAATTGCTGAAAAAATAGGGGGTTGGGGCGCGCGCCCCGCGCCCCAACCCCCTATTTTTTCGTTGTGAATTTGAGAACGTTGCCAAGTCATGTGAATCCCTGATTCCAGCCATCGACTAGCTGAGCTGAACAATGATGCGGTTGTCGAGCAGGGTTTCATGGGTGAGCAGGTCTTCCACCGTGACGCGAAGGAACCGATCCGTGTCCACACGAAACAGCAGCTTGATACGATCGCTCCCTGGAAAGCCCGGTGGCTTCAGTTTTGCAAGGCTGCGCGCCCCCTCCGAGTCGTTCAGAGATTGCACCACTGTTCCCTGTTCCGATCGCGTGCGGGTAATTAGGCGATCGCCATCAAAGTATACCTCGGTCAAGGTTTGCTCAGCCCCAAGCTCTCCAACCACCAGCTCGATACTGGGCTGATTATCTGTAGATGCCCCTAATACCAGTTCGATTGGGCTATCCATGGGATAGGGTTGCCCTTCAGGAATGATGGGATGCCAGTCGTGTCGCTTTTCCCGTCGGTTCCAATAGCGAATGCCATAGCTGTGGTACAGGAAATCTTTGAGTTCAATCCCCTGGCTCAGTTGGAGGGCACCCTGGGCGATCGCCCCAAAGGGATTGTCGTCCCGCACCTTGTCTTCGGGGAAATATCCCCGGACCCATTCCTGCACGGCGGGAATTTGCGCCGTCCCCCCCACCAGCAGCACTGCATCCACATCCCCAGGTTCGATGCCCCGCTGCCGTCCCTGGCGAAGAACCTGAGCTATTAAGCCGTCCAAGACTTCAAAGAAACCCCGCTCTGCTAACAGGTCGTTGAACTGGTCACGCTTCAGGGCCAGCTCAAAGCTTTCTAAAGTTTCATCATTAAAGAAGACTTCAGAAGCGGTCTCTGCGTTGGATAGACTGATTTTTAATTTCTCTACCAGCCGGAGAGTTAGGGGGGTAATGGGTATCTGCTGCGTGTCTGCAAAGTAATCTGCCAGCCAGTTATCGAGATCCGCACCGCCCAGATTGCGCCCTGCTTTTGCCAAGACCTGGGCTGTTTGAGCCTTTTGGCTGGATGATGTGGATAAATCCTTCTGCCCCCACTTAAGGATGAATCCTAGGGGTTTCGCCTTGCTTGCCCCTTGGGTTGCGGTTAAGCGCACCAGGGAAAAGTCCAGGGTGCCGCCTCCAAAGTCGATCACAAGGACGGTCTGGCGATCGCCCACGTTGTATCCCAGGGCTGCAGCAGTGGGCTCATCAATCATCCGCACCTGGCTGATGTCTAGATTCTGGGCGATCGTGCCCAACCAGTTGCGATAGGCCTCAAAACTATCAACGGGAACTGTCAGCGTCAAGACATCGAAGTCCGGGTCTTGAGTTTGGAGGGAGCGAATGATGGGCTTCAGGAACCACTCTCCTAAGGTTTCAAAGGACAGGGATTGCCCATCGAGGGTCGGCAAAAAGCCCTGGGCATCCGTTCCAATGCCACGCTTGATATTGCGAAAAAAACGCGAGTCAGTGCTGACATCCAGCCCGCGATCGCGCACAGATTGCCCCGCAACTACAGAGGACTGAACCGCATCCTCTACATAGATGAGGCTTGGCACAAGGGGAGGACTATTGGCTACACGGTGGGAGAGAGCTGGAATAGCCACTGTTTCAGCCAATTGGGTTGCCGCATTCCAGCGGGCAAGGACTGTATTACTGGTTCCAAAATCGATGGCGTAGGTACCAACCACAACACTCGTTCAACGTTTTCTATGGGAATCACAGATGAAAATAGACCGCTCCAGCACGGCGGGGTTTCGCTGATTTACATCGCTGTGCAAGCGTGCTGAGCGCAGTTTTTGTGAGGTAGCGCGCCGCGCCACTCAAGATTGAATTTTTAATCCTCAATCCTAAATTGTCATCTCAGATGACGGGGAAGACGGTTGCATGGGTAAGTTGGCGATCGCTTCCGTCCCCGATGGAGCATCACAGGAAACGCGCTCGATTTTAGCGCCTAATTCTTTAAGTTTGCCTTCGAGATTTTCATACCCCCGATCCAGATGATGGAGACCCTGCACCACTGTTGTGCCCTCAGCCGCTAGACCTGCAATTACCAGGGCCGCCGATGCTCGTAAGTCGGTTGCTACCACGGGTGCTCCTGAAAGCTTTGGCACTCCTTGAACAATCGCGATGTTGCCCTTCACCCGAATATCAGCCCCCATGCGGTTCAGTTCCGCCACATGGCGGAGGCGGTTTTCGAACACCGTTTCAGTAATGACGCTACTGCCCTCAGCAAGAGTTAGCAATGCCATAAACTGCGCCTGCATATCTGTCGGAAACCCAGGAAAAGGCAGGGTCTCAATGTCGCATGGATGACGAACGTTGGATGGAATAACCTGAAGTCGGCTTGTGCCATCAAAATGCACATCTGCCCCAATTGCCCGCAGTTTGGAAAGGACGGATGTGAGATGACCAGGAATGATGGGGTATAGCACTAGGGGCGAAGTTGTAATAGCTGATGCGGCTAGAAATGTTCCGACCTCAACCCGGTCTGGAATAATGGCATAGTCGGTGGAATGTAGGCTTGGAACGCCTGAAATCACAATCGTTTTAGTGCCAGCTCCCCGAATGCGCGCTCCCATTGCCCGGCAAAATCCTGCCAAATCAATGACTTCGGGTTCTTCTGCCGCATTCTCGATAATCGTCTCGCCTTCTGCCAGAGTCGCCGCCATGAGGAGCGTTTCTGTGGCCCCTACGCTGGGATAGTCCAGACAAATTTTTGCCCCCTTTAAACGCTTGTTGACCCCTGGGACGTAGGCGTGAACTGTGCCGTGGTCGATATGGACGGTCGCTCCCATCGCTTGGAGTCCCTGAACGTGGAGGTTGACGGGACGCGCTCCAATGGCACACCCGCCTGGCAGCGGAACCCGAGCAACGCCTAATCGTGTCAGCAAGGGGCCAATAACAAAGAAACTAGCCCGCAGCTTGCTGACCAAATCATAGGGTGGCTTGGAGTGATGAACATCTGCGGTATCGACATCCAGACAGTCTCCACTCTGCTGAAGGCCAACGCCCAGGGAGGTTAGCACATCGCTCATGCGCCGGATGTCAACCAAGTTTGGGACGTTGCGGAGGCGACACCCCTGAGAGCACAGGAGCGTGGCAGCCATGATGGCAAGGGCAGAGTTCTTCGCACCGCTGATGCGAACATGCCCGTGTAGGGGATAACCGCCCTCAATTTTCAGGATTTGAGAGTCATCAGGGGATGCCTGCAAGGATGGGGGGGGTGACGAGAGATTAATGGGTCTGTCCTCCAAACAAAAGGGCATAAGTAGCTTGGCACAATGAAAAATCGACTGAAAAATCGACTGTAAAGCCCTGCGCCGACCATGCAGGGCTTTACGGGTTTTATATTCAACTGTGCTCACCTATTTACGTGAGATATTCGTGTCTGATTCTACCCGAAAGATGGCGAAAGTCCAGAGATGAACCGCAATTTCCGCTCAGGATACTATAGAGATGGTCAGGGGAGGGGCGATCGCAGATGGCTGCTATTCGCAATAAATTTAGATTAGGCTTGTAACTCGCTTACTCGCCCAGCAATGCGCCAGGTATGCAGGACTTGCGAAGTCCCGATCATCTGGTCTGATTGAATTCTGACTCCTCCTAAAAATGGCTTGACGGATGGCTCTAAGTGCGACAATATAAGTAGTCCATGAATAGATAGTCCATAATGCATCATAAGCGGAACTGGCGGAATTGGTAGACGCGCTAGATTCAGGTTCTAGTGTCTGATTTAAAGGACATCCGGGTTCAAGTCCCGGGTTCCGCATTCACCTCAGAAAGGGGAGTCTCTAAAAGCACTGATGAAAGCACTGATGAAAGCACTGATGCTGAGCAGCTTACAGAACCCCCTGATTAAGAATTTTCGGAAGCTCCACAAGGCAAAAGAACGACATCATCAGGGGTGCTTTTTATTGGAAGGAACCCATTTGGTGCAGGAAGCGATCGCCACGTGTTGGCCGATTGATGTAGTGTGCTGTACCCCGGCATGGCAGGGGCGGAACCCCCAGCTTTGGGACACCCTCGAAACATTGGTTCCCCGGTGCGAACAGGTGACGGATGATGTAATGGCGGCAATTGCCACAACGGTTCATCCTGACGGCATCGTGGCGATCGCCCCGCGACGATCATCATCAAATGCGATCGGTACCGCACCTCAGTTTTCCTTGACGCGGTTGGGCATTGCGCTAGAAACGATTCAAGACCCTGGCAACCTGGGCACCATCATCCGCTCGGCAACAGCGGCAGGAGCAGACGGTCTATGGCTGAGTGCTGATAGCGTTGACCTGGATCATCCGAAAGTATTACGAGCATCAGCAGGACAATGGTTTCGATTGCCGATGATGTCAACGACAACCCTGGCCGATACTATCGCTCAAGCTCAGACTTCAGGGCTTCAGGTCATCGCAACTTTGCCAGATGCCCCCCTGTCCTACTGGGATGCCGATCTGACCGTGCCGACCCTCATCATGGCGGGAAATGAGGGAGCAGGGCTATCGGATAACCTGACAGACCTGGCAAACCTAGCCGTGCGTATTCCCATCGCACCCTCCGTGGAGTCGCTGAACGTGGCGATCGCCATTTCCCTTCTCATCTTTGAGGCAAATCGTCAACGAAACGCAAAAGAATTTAGCTCTGGTGAATCGAAATAGGCTAAAGTAGCGATGCAGCCTAAAATTACACATCGGTAGGCACCATGAACATCCCGATTTCGTGCAGTACGTTGCTTTCCCATCCCCCCGGTGACGGTTCTTCTCTATCTACCCAGTCCCCCAGGCGACACTCCACAAACGACACTGATGGTACGTGGAAAACTCTGAAGGTGTTGGTGTTGGCAGCACCCCTATCCCTGCTCATTTCAGTGGGGTCGCTAGCCACGCGCGTTAGCCCGGTAGCGGCTCAGATTTTGTCGCCAGGAGCCATTTCATCTCTCCAACGGGGTGACCAGGGGGTGCGTGTTTTGGCCCTCCAGGAAGAACTTCGGAATCAAGGATATTTCGTCACCCCCGACCAGCTCTATGGCTCTCAGACGGAAAGCGCTGTGCGGCAGTTCCAGCGTGATCGAGGGATTGTAGTCGATGGCGTTTATGGCCCTGCCACAGAAGCTGCATTGTTCGGCACCGGGGGGGCTGTTTTGGCATCAACAACGCCTTTATTCCAGACCAGTTCCTCCAGTAGTTTTGGTACCTATGTCAATGCGTCGCCGGGGAGTCGAACAGTGACGTTAGGCGATCGGGGATCAGATGTGCTTCAGCTTCAGCAGACTCTTAATCGGTTGGGTTTCCGTGCAGGTTCGGAAGACGGAGCGTTTGGCAATTCCACTGTGGCTGCTGTTCGTTCATTCCAGCAATCGCGAGGACTAAGCGTTGACGGTGCTGCTGGCCCCAATACTTGGTGTGCTCTAGGGTTTTGCACCTCATCAGGTGTTCCGCCCCTAGGCACCGTGCCACCTACATCCAGTGGTGTAGTCACGACTCCTCTGGAGACAATTTTGAATCAGGGGCGCTATGTTGTCGTCGTGCCTGGTAGCGATACATCCACTCTGTTCACCATTCAAAATGAGCTGGGACGAACGGCATACCTGACCCGCTCAGATCGGGGGTCGTTCACCACGCCAGGGGGATACACCAGTTTCAGTGCTGCTCGTAGTGATGCGCTGCGGTTGAGGGGGGCTAATTTAGATGCTCGGGTCGAATATTTTAATTAAGGAGAGGGGCTGCTCCTGAGGAACTTGCTTAAAAGTTAGAGTACCAGGAGAGGTGTGGCGGGCTGCGTCCGCCACACCTCTCCTCCGATATCTTTTTTTATTGGCACACGACTTGGCAAAGTTCTCAAATTCACAACGCAAAAATAGGGGTTTGGAGCGCGCTCCGCGCGCCCCAAACCCCTATTTTT
>CAYXJG010000341.1:0-5996 GCA_964465285.1 uncultured bacterium | reverse complement strand
AGGGGGATCTCGCAGAGTTTTGGTATCCGAGCCGAGATGTGTGTACACAGTAGCCAGCTTTGCCAGAGGACATTTACCTGCAACCGTGGGACGCTTTCTCCCGTCAGGTGCTTCAGGTTCCAAAAGGGCTGACAATGTTTTCAATAGCTATTAGCCCTTGCTTCTTAGAAAAGCTCCTGAATGTCGCTCTCTTCACACAAACTTCATAAAGAGATTCAAAAGCTCACAGAAAAAATTCACAGAATCAGGACTCCGCTGCAATAATGATACCCAGTCAAAACACCCAATTAAAATATCCAATCAAAATTTTGGGGCGCATCCGTTACGGGTCAGTCAACGATTCGCTAGTTCGATGGATTAGCTTTCTAAGGTGAGCCTTTTGAGCTTGTACGAGTCGTTACCGACGAATACTTTCGATACCTGGATCGTCTCAGAATATATCCTGCCGCCTATGGCACCCACCGAAGATGTTTACCAGGAGTTGCTATGAAACATCCTGTTATTGCTATTGGACTGGACTCCGCCGATCCAGTGCTTCTTGAACAATGGATGTCAAACGGACATCTTGAAACGCTAAGTCGCCTCAAACAGCAAGGCATTTCTGGCTATGTGCAAAATACGGTGAATTATGGAGGCGTGCCGACGATCACCGCATCTACCGAACGGTTGTGGACCATGACTTGGTCGGGGCAGCGTCCTGACAAAACCGGATTTTGGGATACGTCAAAGTTTTATCCAGAAGATTATCGGATTAGCCGTGTCGAAGAAGAAGTTGCCTGCAACTTTCAAGAGCATCCGCCTTTCTATGCATTGGGTGATGACTACTCTGTGGCAATCCTCGACTTACCGGCTAGTGGCCTATGTGATCAAGTCAATGGGGTACAAATTCTAGGCTGGGGAGGGCATTTTCCGTTTACGCCGAGCCACTCGATGCCGTCTAATGCTTTACCCGATTTAATTGCCACCTACGGTAAAAACGAGGTGCTCTACCATGACGATGGGTTGTGGTCGAATCCTGCCTATGCTCAATGGCTATATCCAGCGCTCAAGCATAGTGTTGATGTTCGTACCACAATTTGCCAGGATTTAATCCAGCGTCGGGATTGGGACTTATTCATCACCACGTTTCCTGAAACCCATAGTGCAGGCCATGATCTGCTGCATGTCAGCCAATCCGATCATCCTCTGTACGCAGCCTATAAAGATACGTTGATGCCTGATACAGATCCCGTGCTGGATGTCTTTCAGGAAGTAGACCAGGCTCTGGGTAAGATTTTGGCCAATGTCCCCGAAGATGCCTATGTTTTTTGCTTCTCTGTGCATGGCATGGGCAACAACATTACTGATCTGCTGAGCATGGCCATGCTGCCAGAATTAATGTATCGATTTAACTTTCCGGGTAAGGTCGCTTTAGCTCCTGGTAACCCCAATGTACCACCGCCGCCACCCATCACCCGTCCTATCCGAAACTCCTGGTCAGGCGAAATTTGGGTCAAAAACCATACACCAAATCCTCTCTGGCAGGCGATTAAAGCTTGGATGCCTAAACAGATTCTCCCGGCAGAGTGTAACGGACTGGCATCACCCTGGGCGCTAGAAAAACGGGGAGTGAATCCTGCCTGGATTCCTGGCATGTGGTACAGCCCACTATGGCCTAAAATGCGCGCATTTGCCTTACCCGCATTTGTGGATGGACAAATTCGCGTCAATTTAAAGGGGCGCGAGCGTGATGGCATCGTTGATCCGTCGGAATATGATGGTCTGCTAGAAGAGATCACTGCTTTCCTCTATCGTCTGAAGCATGGTCGTACAGGTGAATTACTCGTGGATCAGGTCATCCGCACCCGGCAATATCCTACGGAAGACCAAGACCGTCCTTCCCACGAATTGCCTGGCCCTGATCTCATTGTGCGCTGGAAGCTCAGCCAAGTCGATCCGGCTGATGTGGTGGACAGCCCAGACTTTGGTCGAGTCGGCCCCTTGCCGCAGGCTCGTCCTGGCGGTCATCGCGCAAAAGGCTTTTTTCTAGCAAAGGGGCCGGGCATTGAGGCTGGAGCGACTCTACCTGCGGATATTGAAGGAGTAGACATCGGGCCAACCATTTTGGCCCTGATGGGCGCTCCCATTCCTGAGCGCCTTGAGGGTAAGCCCATTTCTGCAATCGTAGATGGCATCACGGGTGGGATGGCGGCTGTATAAGCGACAGAACGGGTAGAACTCGTGGGCAGCCTGCAGCCTGCCTTTCAAATTGGACAGTGATTCGGTGATGTGCCGTATGGTCGATGTGTCGCATTATGTTTCATGTACGCTGATGTGAGGACTTCATGGGAAATCAAGTCGAGACGACCGTAAGCGTTATTATTCCGACGCGCTATCGCCCTCAACTGGTGACTCGGGCGATCGCCAGTGCCCTGGCACAAACCCTGAACGCCTTTGAGGTGGTGGTGGTGGTCGATGGGCCTGATCCAGAGACCGTAGATGCTGTAAAGCAGATAGATGATCCGCGCCTCAGAGTGGTAGAGCTTCCGGTCAACGTGCGTCTGGCAGGGGCGCGCAATGCTGGTGTGGAGGCTGCAAAGGGAACCTGGGTGGCGTTCCTGGATGATGATGATGAATGGTTTCCCGAAAAACTAGAGCGCCAGTTGGCGGTAGCAGAGCGATCGCCCTATACCTGTCCTCTCGTGGCAACTCGATTTATCGCTAAAACCCCCAAGGGGGATTTTACCTGGCCTCGGCGTTTGCCTGATGCAGGGGAACATTTGAGCGAGTATCTCTTTGTGCGGAGTTCCCTATTTCAAGGAGAAGGGCAGGTCTTACCATCAACGCTGATGGCAAGGCGGGATTTGCTGCGACGAGTTCCCTTTGAAAACAACAAACATGAAGACTATGACTGGATGCTGAAAGTCACCGTAACAGAGGATGCAGGGGTGGAATTTGTGCCGGAACCACTGGCAGTCTGGCACTATCACACGGGAACAAGGCAAAAACGGCTGAGCCAAATTAACGAGTGGCGGCGATCGCTCGACTGGCTGCATTCTGCTCAACATCTGGTTACACGCCGAGCCTATGCGGCATTTATTGTACTCAATATTGCTCCCCCAGCCGCCGCTGAACGTGACTGGAGCGCTTTCTGGCCCCTCTTGTCTGAAGCCATACGGTATGGTTCTCCTCGGCTTTTTGATTTGCTTCTCTATGGAGCCATGTGGTTGATTCCCCTCCAGGTAAGACATGGGGTGCGTGCTCTGCTAGCCAAAAACAGACCGTCATCTTCTGATGCTTCTAATCAGCAACCATTAGAAGCATCGGCTTCTCCCTGATGAAGAATCAACTCAGGAGTTACGCGAGCCTTCTGCGTGCAGAGTAGGCATGGCTCACCCTGTGCTGATCGACGTGTTAAGTACCGATGCAGAATTAATGACAAACAAGTTTCCTGGGGGCACACCCCGACGGGGTGTGCCCCCAGGAAAATGTGTAAATAATTTTGCTCAACTACTTAGCTATCGGTTGCGTAAGTCCTGAATCTAAAAGTGGTCAGAAATGCTTGAATCCAAAAGATCAAGGAGGTAAGGGACATGACTTGGCAAAGTTCTCAAATTCACAACGCAAAAATAGGGGTTTGGCGTGCGCGGAGCGCGCGCCAAACCCCTATTTTTGTGTGAAACCTGCCAAGTCGTGATTAGAACAGGAAAACCAATGGCAAAAACGCTGATTAAGGCAATTATGCCCAAGCCCCTAATGCGGCGCTTGTGGCTAGCGAATAAGTTCATTAACGCGACGTTTCATAACGTTACGGCTGCCCCTCCTCTCCTGATTTTTGCCATGCCCAAAACGGGCACGTCTACTGTAGAAGCGACGCTGTTGCAGTCTCAGGTGCAGCGGGCGGTGTATAAAGTACACCGATTGTCGCATGAAGGCATTCAACTGTCTGAAGAGCGATTAGCGCGAACGAACACAACCCGCTTCTTTACCATTCTCAGGCTAAGTAAGATTATTCGCTCTAAAATTAATGCGAATCCTGATGTTCGCTGGCAGGTGATTACCCTGGTACGGGAGCCGATCGCCCAGGCTGTTTCAGGTCTTTTTCAAGGAATTGAGTACCACCATGCACAGTTGATTCATGCCGATGGCACGGTAGATATTGACGCCGCGATGGAGTTTCTGAAAGATAAGTTTGAAGGATGGGCGCAGGGAACCTCGGAGATAGCAGAGGCGTGGTACGACATCGACTGGTATGACCGGGAGATGAAGCCAGTGTTTGAGACTGATGTGTATGATTATCCCTACTGCCATGACGACGGATTTACCATTATTCGCAATGACCGCGTTGACCTGCTCGTAACGCGGGCTGAAGACCTCAATCGCAGTTTTGGTCGGGCGATCGCCGAGTTCCTAAATCTGAGTAGCGAAGTCAGAATGAGGAAGGAAAACCTGGGGCAAGACAAACGATTTTATGAAGCATACACGACGATCAAACAGCGCCTTCGGCTGCCACGGGAGGTATGCGATGCCATTTATGCATCTAGATATGCTCAGCATTTTTATACCAGGGAGGAGCGCGCCAAGTTTATTGAAATGTGGGGAACTTAAAGCCGATTCCCTCCAAGCCACACTGCGCAACGCTGGTTATATCGTGGATTGGGCGATCGCCCCTAGGAAGCTATGGCACGAGATGAAAATTCTTCGGGCAGAAGGGGTTTGACCGGGTGTTGTTTTTCACCGATGATTCGTCTCCCGTGGGTGAAACCCATGTTGAGGTATCAGCATCGCCCGCACCCGATTCCCACCCGATCCCAGGGTTTTTCAAAAACCCTGGGATCTAAATCTGTCGCCCCTTCCCCTAATCTATTTTGCCTTTAACGATTCTGTACACGACTTGGCAACGTTCTCAAATTCACAACGCAAAAATAGGGGTTTGGCGCGAAACTTGCCAAGTCGTGTCTGTAACGGAATTCATTCTGTAACGGAATTCATCCGCAACATTGCGTAGAGTATAGGGAAGCGCACAAATTCTTTCCATAGTGGAAATATCCCATGACAGATGACTATATCTTAATCGTCACTGACGACACGACGGACTCCCTCGACGATGAGCCTATTCGTGGGCAGCGGGGATGGGGAGAGGAAATCAGTCAACGGGTTGGCAATGTGGCACGAGTGCCTGCGACATTGCTCGAAGAAAACATGAATCGGTTTTTGCAGTTTGTCGGGCGGCTATTGAAGCAGGTCGATCAGCAAATCGGCACCGATTCAGACATGAAGCTAGATGAGGTAGAACTGTCGATTGAAATTAGCGCCCGTGGTGAAATTAAGCTGGTCGCTGGCGCAGAGGCAAAAAGTGCCATCACCCTAAAGTTTAAGCGCATCGAATCTAAGCCATGACATGAAAACGACCCCCTACTTTGAGCAGAAATTACTGGAGCGCCCTGAAATTCAGCGAGAGTGGTGCGTCAGGGTTGTTCAATCACCACTGAAGCAGATTGCTCAACCGAATGGGCGGTTTAGCTATTGGGCAGTCATTCCAGAATTTGGCGATCGCATCCTGCGGGTGATTATTCTGGAAGATGGAGAAACATTCCATAATGCTTATTTTGACCGTAATTTTCTATTTAGATTTAAGCAAGGACTAGAACCATGAAGATCCAGTATTTTCCAGATACCGATTCTCTCTCCATTCGACTGAGCGATCGCCCCAGTCTAGAGTCGGAGGAAATTGCTCCAGATGTCGTGGTGGATTTCGACCAGGATGGCAGTGTTGTAGGGATTGAAATTGACCTGGCTTCGCAGCAGGTCGATCTGAGTTCTCTGGAGTTAAAAGGACTATTGTTACCAGAAGCGATCGCCTCATCATGATGAGCGAGGATCTGGAAAACCAGGCGGGGTTTGACCGGGTGTTGTTTTTCACCGATGATTCGTCTCCCGTGGGTGAAACCCATGTTGAGGTATCAGCATCGCCCGCACCCGATCCCCACCCGATCCCAGGGTTTTTGAAAAACCCT
>CAYXJG010000340.1:0-6009 GCA_964465285.1 uncultured bacterium | reverse complement strand
GGGGATCTCGCAGAGTTTTGGATCCGAGCCGAGATGTGTGTACACAGTAGCCCAGTCTTGGGAGAGGAGCTTTGAAGTCTTGCACCCCTTATCCCAGAATTGGAAGACGGGGCTGGGGGATGTAGAGCTTTGCTCTTCGCGCAAGGTGGGCGAAGAGCAAAGGTGGGATGCTCCCGTATGAAGCTTCAATCAAAAACTCATCTTCGTTGAAGGGTATCAATATAAAAACTTCAAATAATCTTAAGCAATAGCGCAGCAAAATCGACTAGAGTCAAAAGAAGGAGTCCATCCCATCGTTCGCTCGTCATGGTGCCAGCCACCTTACATCAGCCTAAAAGGGCTAAGCGTATCGATGATTTTAGGAAGTCCCAACTTGAATAACAGATTCTAAATCGGTACAATCCCTGATGCAGAATTTAAGTAGTTTGGAACAATTAAAGACCAGGTATAAAACCCTGCACCGTCTGCTGTATAAGCAGTGCAGGGTTTTACGGGCTTTACAACTTATTGTGCTCGCCTACTTATCACAAGTATATTTTTCTGAGGATATGTCCAGGAATGATATGCACCCAGATAAGCTTATAAATTCATTTGCGCAACTCGATAAGCTGTTTACCCGCATGACTAGTGCAGCGTCAAAATTAAAAATTAGGGTAAATTCCTCAGGGATTTATCTTAATCTCAAGGAATGGCAAGGCACTAGGGGCGATCGCCTTATTCACCTGGATACTATGTACCGTTGTTCGAGTCAAACTATGATGTAGAGTGGTTTGCAGCAAATCATTACCTGAAAGTCATCGCCTCCCCTTATCCTGACTATCTATAGCAATCCTAAATGAAATGTGAGAGTTGGGGCGGGCTGCGCCCGCCCCAACTCTCACATTTTATTTCACAAATCACTTAGGAACGCTATATATCCAAAGATCTCTATATTCGAGCACGTTATATCTAACAAAAAGGAATAAAAATAATGCTAAAGGCGCTTAAAGATCAATCAAAGTTATTTCTATTCAAGTTGCCCCTTGCTGAGAAGTATTGGTTATCAAAACGATTTGAAACTGAACTGGCCCTGATCAATGGTGTTCACACTACCACCAGCGCACATCCCAGTATTTTACATTTCTCGGTAAATAAATCTGCCACTCAATATGTCAAATCAATCATCAATCAATGCTCGGCTACCACGGGCTTGGTAAATGTTGGCATCCATGACTATGCCTTTAAGAGCAATTTCCCCTACTTGAATAAGCTCTCGGCTGCAGAGATGCAAGATTATCAGCATATCTTTAAACCTCAAGGCTATACCTACAGTGTATTTGGCGGCATGATTGATGGGATTCACAACCTGGATCAGTATCTCGTTGTTCTAATGGTTAGAGATCCTCGTGATGTGTTGGTCTCAGGATATTATTCTGTAGCCTTTAGCCATTCGGAGCCAGCCCAGGGCACTGACAAACATGATGAGTTTTTGGAAAACAGAGCCTTCGCCTTGAATGCGACAGTAGACGAATATGCGATCGCTCAGTGTAATGCGGTATTTGAGGTATACAACCGCTACAACAACCTGTTACTTCAGCAGCATCCTAATCCTTACATCACCAAGTACGAAGACATGGTGACAGATTTTGAGTCCTGGCTTCGTAACCTCGCCGACTACTGTCAATTTAACCTCACCGATGCCTTATTCAAAGAACTTGTAGCTACCAACGAGAAACTACGCCCGAGTGCTGAAAATGCTAAAAAGCATATCCGCAAAGGAAAAGCAGGCGATTATAAGGAAAAGCTTAAGCCTGAAACCATTGATTACATCGAAGCTAAATTGGCTCCACTCCTCGGCAAATTCGGCTACGCCTGAGCGAGGGCGATCCCACCCTGTCCAGTTCCCATTAGACAGACCCAATCTGCAACTGCGGTAACGATGGTGGCGGACAGAAAGTATTGAAATTGGGGCATTATCTCTTTAATGCTGCTAGTTATCCCGTTCAGCCAGGGGAAAACCCTGAACACGGAAATCATGGTTGAGGTTGCCAGTGACTCAAGAACCAGTATCTCAAGATTTAGCATCGAAAGGTGTCGGAAGTCGAATCATACAGGCGGCTGTGGGCTCCTCAGGATTCCGCCTGATTAATATCGGCCTTTCCTTCGTCGTCAGTATTCTACTAACCCGAACCCTGGGTGTAGAAGGGTATGGTATTTATGCCTACTCTATGTCCTGGGTGTTACTGCTCAATATTCTGGGGTCGTTAGGCTCCCGAGGACTCATCGTTCGTGAAGTGGCGACAAACCGAACCCGACAGCAATGGGGACTGATTCGGGGTCTGCTGCAGTGGTCAAATACGCTCATTTTGTTGACGTCAGTTGCAACAGCAGTGGTGTTTGGACTGATTATGTTCGGGTTCCAAATGCCCGCAACCCCACAAACTGGGCAGGCACTTATGATTGCTCTCCTGCTAGTTCCAATCATGTCAATGACTGTTTTAAGACAGTCTACGATGCAAGGTCTGGGCCATATTTTGCAGGGTCAGCTACCTGAAAGCCTATTGCAGCCCGCCTGCTTCATTATTTTTTTGGCAGCCGCTTATTTTCTAAATCTCGGAGAATTGCAGGCTCCTTGGGTCATGGTATTGCGCGTGATGTCTGATGCAGTAGCATTTGGGGTCGGCGGTTGGCTTTTATACCGCATCATTCCGTCAGTTGTGCGTCAGGCGAAGCCAGAGTACCAGACCGAGAAATGGGTTCCTAGCATGTTGTCCTTGCTCTTTATTGCAGGAACCGGCATTGTTTACACCCGTTCAGACACTGTCATGTTGGGAATGTTGTCCGGGCCGGGAGCAGTAGGGCTGTATGCGATCGCCCTGCGAGGCGCGAACTTTGTCCTCATGAGTCAGCAAATTGGGTCTAATGTTTTGGGCCCCCACGTGGCTGGCATGTATGCCAATGGAGATATCGAGCGATTGCAACAGCTTACAACCAAAAGCATCCGGGTGGTAATGGCCTATGCACTGCCTGTAGCCCTGATTTTCATTTTGCTGGGTTCGTGGTTCTTGTCTATCTTTGGCCCTGAGTTTGTCGAGGCTCGTAATGTATTGACGATTCTTTGCTTGAGTAAGCTGATCAACGCAGCAACTGGCCCAGTTGGCTTGTTGTTGACTATGACTCACCATGAGCGGGATAACGCTATCGTCGTCAGTGCTGGCGCAGTTCTAAATGTCGGACTGAACTTTCTTCTGATTCCCTTATATGGTGCTGAAGGCGCTGCAATAGCCACCGGAGTGACAGCGGTTATAGCCAATGTCTGCCTAGCCATCATTGTATATAAGCGATTGGGAATCAATTGCACGATTTTAAGTTGGTAAAGTTGATTCCCCTGGAGGATATGACTATGACAATGCCTAATTTTTTGATTATTGGTGCCGCTAAGTCTGGAACGACTGCCCTATATGCGTATTTAAAGCAACATCCAGACATTTACATGAGCACAGTGAAAGAGCCAAGGTTCTTCGCCTTCGAGGGAGAAACCCTCAATTTCAAAGGTCCCAGAGGGCATGGCGATCGCTTCAATCAGGAAACCATCACTGACCTGAAGCAGTATCAATCCCTCTTTAATGCCGTCAAAGCGGAAAAAGCGATTGGTGAAGCGTCTCCTGCCTATCTTAGCAGTGCGGAAAAGGCATCCGAACGCATTCACCACTACGTTCCGGATGTGAAGCTAATCGCCATTCTGCGTCAGCCTGCGGAACGCGCGTACTCCGCGTTTCTCCATACAGTTCGCTCGGGACGTGAAACGAACTTGAACTTTGAATCAGTGTTAAGCCTGGAGGAAAATCGCATTCATGAGCACTGGGGAGCTATCTGGCAGCACAAGCGTTTAGGGTTCTATTACGATCAACTATTGCCCTATTACCAGCTCTTTTCCAAGGACCAGTTGAAAGTATATTTGTATGATGATCTCCAGGCTAATGCGACAGCACTGCTCAAAGATATATTCGTATTCCTAGACGTAGACACAACATTTATGCCTGATGTATCCCGACGAGTAAACGTTTCTGGCATTCCTCGAAGCCGATGGTTACATGAATTCTTAAAATCTCCGAATAATAACCTGAGAGACCTCATGAAACCCCTCATTCCAAAGGATCTCAGAAAATCTCTAGTCAGAAAAGCAAAGTCTTCAAACTTGCTACGTCCTGAAATTCCTGAAGAGGTGCGCGATCGCTTAACGCTAGAGTACAAAGACGATATTTTAAAACTACAAGACCTCATTCAGCGAGATCTGTCTGCATGGCTTCCCAGCCGATAGTCTTTAAAGATATTGACTGATTTGATCATCCTGATGCTTCCATCGAGAGCATCGCCCCCCTTCAAGCTCTATGTTAATCCTATGAAGCAATTGATTCTAGCAATACTGAGTAATCCGGCAGTAGCTGCTGCTATAGGGTTAATGGTTCTTATTTATGGCTTTTTATTTTTATTAGCGATACGTCGAAATCAGCAGTTATCAGCATTATTTGAGAATGGGTCAATCCGGTTCTTAGTTTTATGTCAGAGCGAGTTAATGCTGACTCCCTTTGTCCATTGGAGTACTCTTTTCCTGATTATTCCTCCGTTCAATACTGTAATTGCCTATTCGCAGTTTTGTATTTATGGATATATCATCTTTGCTCTGTGGCCTACGATCAAGGAGTTTCTTAAGACTCAATTTAGTGCCTGTTTGATTCGATCAATCTTTCATAACCCATTTTTCTGGCTTTTATCTCTACTGGCGATTGTTTCGTCAGTCTGGTCTGAGACGCCCCTTGTTGCCCTGAAGAGTGGGCTGGTTCTTCTAGGGATCAATCTTGTATCGCTCTACGTCTCTGCTCGATTTAGCTGGGACGATATCTTCAGTGTTATCCGATGGAATATTGCTATCGTTGCTCTTTTAAGTTTCATCATTCGGCGCAGCACGAATGCAGGTACCACCGACGGAGGTGGTCTAGCTGGGGTATTACCCTCTAAAAATACCCTTGGAGCCATCATGGCTTTAGGAGTGACCCTGTGGATTTTGCATTCCTTAAAAGATAAGCAGCATCGATTGGTATCGATAACTATGTCCCTAGCCTGTACCGTAATTCTCGTGCAGGCAAGATCAGGCGGTGCATATTTTATTTTTATGACCGTGCTCGCCATTACCCTATCAAGTCGGTTTCTGCGATTGTTTAAATTTCAGTATGCAGCGATCGTGACGTCTATATTTTTCTTTCTAGTCATTTTGGCTTCATTTTTAGCTGTGTATAACATTGAAGAGATTTTGGGACTGTTCGGCAAAGACTTGACATTAACCGGGCGGAATAAGGTTTGGCCAATAGCATTACAGGCAGCTTCAGAGAAGTTATGGACTGGATATGGAATGTTCAGTTTTTGGCAACCTTGGCAGGGGTCAGATAATCCTGCTCTCGACTTTTGGAGCTCTCCCTATTGGGTTCCACCCAGTGCCCACCAGGGGTTTTTAGATATCTTGCTACAGTTGGGAGTCATCGGCTTAACTGTGATGCTGTTTAACCTTGGCATTACGCTCATTCAGAGTATGCGCTACTTCTTTAAAAATTATGGAATTATGGCCATCTTGCCAGCCACGGTTGTTTTGCATCATTTCATTGCAAATCTTCCTGAAACCCGATTCATGAGACCCAATGCATTTTGGATTTTTTACGCATTGGTGTCTGTTAAGCTATCGCTGGTCTCTCAGGAAAAGGCGGCAGAGAGACAAGGGGAAGGCGATCGCCCCATCCCCTACAACCGATATTCAGAAGAGGCAGTCGTTGTTTCAGCCGATCGAGGCTCTTAAGGATTTGCAAGAAAGTGAAGTACCAGAAGAGGGGCGGCGGGCTGCGCCCGCCGCCCCTCTCCTTCGGTATCTTTATTTACACGACTTGGCAAGTTTCACGAAAAAATAGGGGTTTACGGCGCGCGAAGCGCGCCGTAAACCCCTATTTTTTCGTTGTGAATTTGAGAGCTTTGCCAAATCGT
>CAYXJG010000339.1:0-6049 GCA_964465285.1 uncultured bacterium | reverse complement strand
TAGGTACTTACTAGAAAATAAAGCTGTATTGCAAGTGATGTGTCCTTTCCGAAAAGGATAGGTCCAAACGTTTAGAATCACCAAGGCGACCATTGAAAAGGCGACTATAGAATCAAGAATAAATACCGTCCAAAGTTGCTGATTCAATAAATAAATCTGATGAGTTCAAAAGCCTTACGGCATGGTTTCACGAGGGCAGTTCCTTGCCATTAAAGCGGTCGATTTACAGATCTTACCCTGAAATTTCATCCCAAAATTCAGTAACGCCCTGGAAGGAAAGGGGACAAGAAGGAGCATATTTTGAAAAATCAACAGATCCAAAACATTTCAACCATTGTCACATCACTACTTGTATTTGTACTTGTGGTTGTCGTACTGAATTCGTTCGTCATCATTAATCCTGGACAAGCTGGCGTCATTAGCATCCTTGGAAAAGCCCGCAATGGTGCTCTTTTGGAAGGTATTCACATCAAGCCTCCTCTCATCTCCGTTGTGGATGTTTATGATGTCACCGTGCAAAAGTTTGAGGTACCTGCGGAAAGTGCAACCCGAGACTTGCAAAATCTAAAGGCTAGTTTCGCCATTAACTTCCGTCTTGACCCTACACGAGTAGTTGAGATTCGGCGAACTCAGGGAACCCTGGGCAACCTAGTCTCCAAAATTATCGCCCCTCAAACCCAGGAATCCTTCAAAATTGCAGCGGCTCAGCGCACCATTGAAGAATCGATTACAAAGCGAACAGAACTCAAACAAGATTTCGACTCAGCTTTGAGTGAGCGGTTAAAGAAATACGGCATTGTTGTGCTAGATACGAGCATCATTGACCTGAATTTCTCCAAAGAGTTTGCAAAGTCGGTTGAAGATAAGCAGATTGCTGAACAGCGTGCTCGGAGAGCCGTGTACGTAGCTCAAGAAGCAGCCCAAGAGGCCCAGGCAGAAATCAATCGAGCTCAGGGTAAGGCCGAAGCTCAGCGACTATTAGCAGAAACCCTTAAAGCTCAGGGTGGTGATTTAGTGCTTCAGAAGGAGGCGATTGAGGCATGGAAGGGAGGTGGCTCACAGATGCCAGAAGTCCTTGTACTCACTGGCGGCAATGCTCCCGGAGTGCCTTTCCTGTTCAATCCCCGTCAACTTGAAGGCGTCACTCAGTAGCTATATCTTGCCCAGGTTGGGAGCTGTATTTGGTCTAAGCTGCGGAGAGTGACTTACTAGACAACATTGCTTAGATGGACGGCCAGAACGACTTTGTTAAAATATGTAACAAGGTGTTCAGAAGTAGAAATTGGGCTTTCGGACACTTGACGTTCATTTAGCATTAGGAAATTCGATGCAGATTTCAGACTCCCAGCAGCCTATTAACGCTTCTACCCCATCTACCCAGGACAGAAAACCATCAACTTGGAAGATTAAGCTTCTCTATGACGGTGATTGTCCTCTGTGTATGCGGGAAGTCAACTTTTTGGTCAAGCGGGACGCTGGGCGGGGTTTAGTAAACTTTGTCGATATTTCAGACTCTTACTACAGATCCGAAGACAATGCTGGCATTGATTACGAAACCGCCATGGGCCGCATCCATGCCATTCTTCCTGATGGGCAGGTTATCAAGAATGTCGAAGTCTTTCGCCGCACCTACGAAATTCTGGGCATGGGATGGGTTTATGCCGCAACCAAGTGGCCCGTCATTGGCCCGTTTGTCGATTGGATTTATGAGCTGTGGGCCGATCGCCGCCTGGCGCTGACGGGCCGCCCCAATCTGAAGACCCTGGTTAAGTCCCGACAGCAGTGTGCAGACGGAGAGACGAGCGGCACCTGTCGATTAGAGTGATAGATTGGGACTCTGAACAGGGTCTAAGTCATCCTGGAGGATGTTAAGGCGGATGGTCTGGGACAGGTTGCTTTGAGAATCGCCAAGCTGAATCTCAACGATGTTGCCAGTCAAGGGAGTTAGATGGTTCAGGAGCGATCGCAAGTTCGGGGTGCTGGCCCCGCTGTCCACATACACCCGTTCTGCTAACTTGTTGATGCGTTTCCAGGTGGTGTAAACTTTGGCGATCGCCTGTTCCAACTGGGCCGATTGACTCACCAGATCTGCGGTCGAATTTAGGCATCCAATGCGGAGGGCTTCCTCAAGAGCCGCTTCCAGATCCAGTCCTTCCGCATTCAGCGCCTGCACTTGAACTGCCGCCTGGAGGTACTTGGACAAATACCGGGCCTCAGCCGTTGCCTGTTTTAGCGTATCTACATCGGGGCTGGCTGCGACTTCCGTTTGTAAAGACGATTGGTGGGACTCCGGCAGCTTTTGCACTTCCCGCACAAAGGGAGCCACATAGCGGGTGGGAATGGTGTGGTTTGCTGCCTTTTCCCGAATTTCTTCTGGCAAGATATCTGAGGTCATGGCTGTCCATTCGTCAGAAAGCTGGCGTACCTCTCGACGGGTAATGCGATCGCCTCGCCGTGCCGCATCTGTAATCATCTGCTGCACCTCAGGCGACGCCTGGGCCGTCTCCACAAAGGCTCGTTTGCTAAACCGATTCACATCATCCGGCTCCAGCAGTCCTTCCTGCACCAGCACATCGGCACTCTCTGCCAGCTCGATCAGCACATACGCTTGACTCTTGCTAATTTCCCGATCTTTCAGCCAGTTAAGGAATCCAGTGCCTCGCCCATCACCGTTTCGCTTCTCACGGTCTCGTATCACCCGCAAAATGCGTCCTCGCCAGATGTCCGTTTGCAGGTCGAAGCGATCGCACACATGCCACGCAAAGGTCACCTGCTTTTGAAATTCTGCTTCTGAAATCTGCTCATCATCAGGATCAGGCAGTTGGAAATCTAAATTCGGTAAATCTCTGAGGGATTCAATGTCATCAGTAGTCCAGGTCGAAGCGCGATCAGCGGTGTAAGCCATGCAGTCCAGAGAGTGTCCTTAAAGATACAGCCGAAACATTATAGCGGTTTCAACGCTGTCGATTTCCTCTTTTATGAACCGGTAGACATCAGGATGGAATAAGCTCCTATTGTGTGGGGACTTCGCCGCTCCGTCCCCGTCTTTCAGGATCTTTCTCGTCACCGAAAATTTTGTACTGCTATCCAATCTGAACTTGGTATATTTGAAGCTCAATACACCTTTCAATCAGATTTATCACACGACTTGGCAAGTTTCAGGCAAAAATAGGGGTTTGGGGCGCGCCCCAAACCCCTATTTTTGCGTTGTGAATTTGAGAACTTTGCCAGGTCGTGTTTATCAGGTTCATCAGATAGGGATGGAAAGTCGCGCTAACCGCTAACCACTCTCAGGATTTCGATACGGTCTTCAGAGATTCTATAAAAGATCACGTATTGCAAGCGATATTTGCCAGCTTGTAGCTTGGCTTGAACAAAGCATTCCTGGTCAGGTGTGAGACTGATATTCATCGGAAATCTGCCGTAGACATTTCACAGCGCGCCCACTTGAAGCCCATCCCCTAACTCCAGAGTATCGCCGATGGATTGACCATTGTGGTAAGCCGCCAGTAACACCTCGCTCGTTTTGCCCCAGGCGATCGCCCCCGTCTGGTCAATACCAATGGCCCCCAAGTCCCGCCGATTTTCTGCTGCTTCCGTAAGGGAACGGGTAAAGGCATCCCGCAGCGTTGCCCCGTCCGTAACCCGCACAATGATGCGGGCGGCTAAACATTCATCAATGATGTCTTCCCCAATGCCCGTACAGCTCACGCCACCATGACGGGTCGCATAGTTTCCCGCTGGCATAGCAGAGTCGCTGACCCGCCCGATGCGCTCGAATCCCTTGCCCCCTGTTGATGTGCCTGCTGCAATGCGTCCCTGGGAGTCGATGGCAACCACGCCGATGGTGCCCCGCCCTGCTTCCGGATCTGAGGATTCTGACTGCGCGGGCATGTCTCCCTCCGCGATGACGTTTGCCATCGACTGTTGAAAATTGCCTTCGCGTTCTCGTAGCCACTCCTGTAGACGCAATTCTGTCAGGGGGTCGTAATCAGGCACCTGCAGTTCCCGCAGCAGGGATGCAGAACCATAGTCCGACAGTACGCGATCTGGTGAATCCTGGAGCACCTGCGCCAGGTGAATTGGATTTTTAACGCGGGACACGTTGATAACCCCACTGAAGCTCTGGGATTCCCCACTCATCAGGGAAGCACTCATGCGTACATGTCCGTCAGACTGGAGCACGGAGCCTGTTCCCGCGTTAAACCGGGGGTCGTCCTCTAGAAGCTGGCAACCCAGAGTCACTGCCTCTTCAGCGATCGCTCCCTGACTCAGCCTGGAATAAACCAACTCGACAATGGAAAACAGGGCTTTGCGCACAGCGTCGGCTCCGCCCTTGCCCTTGAGGGAACTGCCCGCCCCCCCATGAATAATCAGTTTTGGTTGCATGAGATATGTTCAACAGTTGGTAGACAGTTACAACTTCTCAGGGTTTAACTTAGTAAGAAGCGCGGAAATTTTTCTTTTTGGGCTTCGTGGGCTTTGATGATGCGCCTCGATAATACTTGAAGCGGCTCATGGCGTCATTAGCTGCTTTGACTACGCGCATATCAGAATCTCGAAGCGATCGCCGCATAAAAGGAATTACTTTGTATGAAGGGATATCCCTTAGGGCACTGATTGCTGCACATCGCACAGTTGGATCAGGATCTTGGCTCAACTTTCCCAGCACAGGCACTACCTGCTGTGCAACAGGATTGCCCGGGTTTGCGTCTGTGATGGCGTGAATAGCTGTGGTGGCTGCTTCGCGCACTTCGCTAGCAGGGAACATTGACAGTCGCTTTAGCTCTTGGAGATGGCTGGTGCTTCCGGAGTCTCCCATCGTTAGGACAGAATTAACCAGGTCTTGTCGCTGCTCAATCGACAGACTTGCTGGAGCAGACTTATAGGCGGAGGCAGCAGGGGCTACTGCCGCAGCGGACGGTTCGTCTTTTGGAGTCTTCTGCTGGGATGGAGAAGATGGGGTAGACGTTACAGATTTTTCCGCTCCGGTACTAGGGACCTGGGGTTGTGCCGATGTTGAGGTGGAAGACGATAATGAAACAGCCTCGCGGGCAGGGGATTGCCGTTCTGCTTTGGATGGAGCAGACTGCGGTTGAGTGGATGCAGCTTTTAGCGTCGCAACCTGCTGCTTCAGGGATTGAATCTGAGTTTCGTACTGCTGTGATACGGCTGCACTCTTTTGATCCACCTGGTGCTGATAATCAGCTTGCAGAGACTGTACCGTATCCTGAAGGCGGGATTCATGACTCTGTTCCAGGTCATTTAAGGTACGCTTCTGCTGCTGGATTTCTTGATCTCTCTGGGCGATCGCCCCCTTGAGCAGGATGTAAACGATCCCTGCTCCAATCAAAGCACCGAAGATAAGTCCGAGGATGAGTCCCATAGTCTTGTCCTAGATAAATCTATACTCCCTTGAAGTGACAGTAGCTATCCCATGAGCCGGTCAATCACACATCAGCCGACACCTTTCAGCTAAAACTTGTTTAATTAACACTTTTTTAATTAACACTTTACTAACGCCTCATTATTACGCTAAATGCAGCTGCCCTCAATATGAACGCAGAAGATTTTCCTGGTGCGTCCCGCTGTCGAATTCACGATGCAAGCAAGAGCTAAAAGAACGTTAGCTTTGATGTCGAGGCGCATTATTGCTATCAAATTGGGCTATCAAGTTGGGCTATCAAATTAGGCTATCAAAATTGGATTCTACTTAACCCTTGATCCTTAGCTAAAAATGAACGGCTAAGCGTCAGTGATGTCGTCCGGTTCTGGGCGTGGAGAAATGGACGGCGATCGCCGTCGCCGACATCGATCGGAACAATACTTTACGTCCTCCCAACAGTCTTTCCATTTCTTCCGCCAAGTAAACGGGCGATGACAAACAGGGCAGACTTTGTTGGGCAGGTCAGATTTAGAACGGTTACGTCCCATGATTACGCTCCATGATTACGCTCCATGATTACGTCTCATTCACGACTTGGCAAAGTTCAGGAAGGAATAAAGGTTTTGGGCGCGCGCAGCGCGCCCAAAACCTTTATTCCTTCGT
>CAYXJG010000338.1:0-6067 GCA_964465285.1 uncultured bacterium | reverse complement strand
AACCCGACATCTCAGCCGGATAAAGCAATATGACTCGAACGCCCTGACTATTGGTTTCACCCATCAGAATATGCCCTGCCATTTCCAAATCTGTGGAAAAGGTCACCTCTTTCTTGACCCAGGGATATTGCCACTCCTGAGTTGGCGGTGCCTGGTCTGCTACGATCCAGCCGTTGCTCTGGATCAGGTCGTTGAGGCCAATTTCTGCCTGGGCAGTAGTTGTCGCCCCTGCGGGTAAAAAGATGTGGATTTCTGCCTCATCCATAGCATTGTTTTGAGCGACGAATTTGAAGAAGTATCCGCACCCTTCGTCGCTGCAATTGGCATCAACCGTCATATTGCTGGGATAATGAGTGGCGATCGCCATTTCTGGCTCGTCGTAGGTCAGCAAATCACCCGCCGTGGTAGCGCTCGACAAGGTTTGGGGTTGAGTGCCTTCTGGGAATAGAACCGTACCGTTTATGGGGGTATTCGCTGGTAATGCTGGCTGATCAGACGGATTAAGGGGATAGCGCTGCCCATCAAACTTCAGGGCTACAGTTTTTGCAGGCATCCCACCGCTGCTCACTGTGAGGATTAAATCTCGCCACCCACTAGTCTTGGTTTCGCTGACAGTAAGAGGCGAGCGCACCAGAGAAGATTCAGAAACTAAACGGAAGGTGTTGTCAGGTTGGCCTTGAAAGATCAGCATCGAACAGCCCCCGGTGCCACACCAATAGGACGTGCTGAGAATAACTACGGCATCAAGAATCCCATCGTCATTGAGATCAATGGTGTCTGCAAAAAATTGATTGCTGGCATCGGGGGGTGCGCCTTGCTGCTGTGTATAATCGGCGATCACCTCCTGTAAAGCCGATTGCCCATCCGCGTTGGTAGTCGTGACCGGAGCGGTTTCCGTTACTGCTGGAGAATTGGCTACGGGCGGAGTTGTGGAGGTACAGGCAACTAACAAGGAAGGCAGATAAATGCCACGCAGCAAAAACCCATAGCGCGACTTTTTGTGATGCTTGAGCGAGGCGTAGGGGTAGCCGCCTTGGCTGGGAGCAGCGTCCCCATGTACCTTGCTCGCAGTCTGTTTCAGAACGCCATTGAGATGATGTAAAAAATGCTTCATGACAGTCATTTTCTTCTGATAAATTTGCTGCTGAAAATGCGATTCTCACACGTTCTTTAGGGCTGAGGCGGGTGATGGCGGGGAAATATGAATACGGTTGCCGTATCTATTGGAGAGCTGAATCTCTCGGAAAAACGACTTTGTGCGGCTTGCTAAAGTTAATCTGCATACTGAGAACCTGGACTATAGGCGTAGTTGTAAAATTCATCGCCTGTGATCACATTGATAATAATAATGCGAGCATCATCCCGATCATAAATCACCCGAACCTGGTTATCAGAGCCGATAAAGACATTGGCAGCCGGGGTAGTACGGTTCAACACCCCGCTAAAGCTAAAATCGCCCTCCGTGATTTCGGCATAGAGCCGATCTGGGTTTTGTTGGGTGATGGATGTGACAGGCGTACCCACATGGCTATGGGAACTGACATTGGGATGGGTGTTAAGGGGGTGAATGTAGTAGTTGTAAAACTCCTCGCCGGTTTCAGTGCTGGTGACAATAACTTGCCCCGTCAACGGATTGAGATAGATTCTGGATACGCCTTCTTCACCGACGTACCCATTTTCGCCCGGGCTGAGGTAGGTGTGAACCCGGAAGTTGCCATCGGTAATTTGAATCACAATGTCACCGTTGCCCGCCAGGGTGGTATAAGTCACTGGAGTGGAAGCCTGGGCCAGGGTAATCGGGCCGCTAACGATGGATCTAGCCGAAGCCGGTAGGCTAGCACCCGTCGTTCCCAAGATTAGGGACGTAGCGAGTAGAGCGACGTGGATAGAGTTCATAAACGTTTCTCAAAACATCAAAACGAGCTACAGCATGGCCCTGTCAAGGGCACTGGAAGGGGAAGCTTTTGCCGAGGACGAAGTTACTCGCCATCGCTGGGGAAAATGATAAAGTCGCTGCGTACCCAGCCGATGGCTCCTGATACGAGAAATTGCACCCGGCACCAGTTCAGGTCGCTGCCTTGGGTGTCGGTATCTTGCACACATTCCAAAATATTGACCTGATCGCCCGCTAACCCATAGCCGGTGGCCCGAAAGTTAATCGTAGGCTGGCTGCGCAGGTTGATGCGAGATCCACGATCATGGGCAACGAGGGTAGCTACCCTACTGCCGCTTTGCGCTGGTGGGCTACCGTAGCCACTGCTGGTGTCCCAATACACATTTAGCTTGGTGCCATCGCCAAACAGGAAGGACTGACCATCACTTCCCAGTAAACTCTGAGAGACCGTATTGCCATACTGATCGGTGTAGGCTCCAGACCCCATCGGGCTGAACTCGTAGCGTACCCCGCTACTCATCTGAATGCCGATATACCCTTGTCGCTGGGAAAAGGTGCAGTTACTAGAGACCCCCGGATAGGTTTCACCCGGTCGATAGAAATCACAATGGGCCGGTACGGTATCCGCCTTGGTCACCGAAGTTAACCCAACGGAAAGACAGGCCGTGGCAATGGCCAGAGATGTCCAATGAAATTTCATAAATCCTCTCACCCAATTATGTTGTTCGCCGAGATAGCGCACCATCTACACCATCCCTCTGCCAAGCCCTAACGGCACTATTCGCCATCATCGGAAAAGATAATAAAATCGCTGCGGATCCAGCCCACGGCCCCAGACCGAGGAAACCGAACGCGGCACCAGTTGAGGTCGCTGCCACGGGTGTCGGTATCTTGCACACATTCCAACAGGCTCACTTGGTCGCCCGGTAACCCGTAGCCGATAGCCCGGGATCGCACCGTGGGCTGGCTGCGTAGATTGATATGGGTGCCCCGATCCTGCGCCGTTAGCGTAACCACGCGCCCCCCTGCCCCCTGAGCCAGGAGATCGACACCGTAGGAGGCTTTGCCAGATTGATGGGCACCAACGTAGGAAATGCTATGGGCCTGGGCCGCTAGACCCACACCTAGAGTAGCTAAGGAAGCAACCGCAGACAGCAAAACTGCTCGACTTCTCATGTTCAAACAAGACCCTTAAAGCAAAATAACGAGTGAACTGAATTCACCGCATTGATGGGGTTGCTTCGTCAAGCACGGAGCCATCAACCAGTCAAAGATACTGAAACTGACAGACCCGTGTCTATCCAAAAATTCCTGGTTTTTGCCCCTGCCTTTGGCTGGTCTTCTGTATTTCTTCATAATGGCTGTAAACCTTCTCTGGGCAAGGGTCTACTCACGCAGGGTAGAACGGTCACAGATGGAAAAATTGGGCTGACAGCAAGCCTGGGCGATCGGACAGTAAAATTTTGTAATGATGAGCATTAAATGCCATCAACTGTCCCTGTTCCCGTCTGTCTGCTGAAATGGCTGAGATCGCGGTTGCCCCGATTGCTCGTATCACCTATACCGACCCCGACGAGTTAGAGTCTGCGTTTAGCCGTCAGCAAGCCTTTCAGGTTGTGCAACTAGATACACAGCCGTTGCAATGTCATATCCTGACCCTGAATCTTGATGATGCGATCTTCGCCTTCAGAACCATCCATAACCCCCTGCGAATCTTGGGAGATAAGAAAGCCGACCGTCTGGTGTTTGAGTTTTTGCTGTCTTCAGGTACAGGCTCGTTAATTTCCCACGGCACACCGATTGAACCCAATACGCTCTATGGGTTTGATAACACCCGTGGCATTAATATGGTGCTGCCTGCCAATACGGTCATGGCAACCCTGATCATTCGCCGCGATCTCGTCCAGGATTGCCTGAGCATCATGGATCGCACTGATTTAAACGATCGTTTTTTTGCCACTAACGCGGTGCAAAGCCCTGACCGCTTTTCTTCGGCGCAGCACTACCTACGAGAACTCTATGGGCTTGTGCAGCAGCGATCGCCCTTTCTCAACCAACCCCCAATTGCGACGTTCTTACTGGAAGACTATCTACCCCTCCTGATCAGTTCAATTCCGCCCAAGCAACATTCATCCCAATCGGAAAATACCATCCGCAACCGCACCCAACTGGTCGGTCAGGCAGAGGAGTATATGCTGGCAAATCTCGATCAACCCATTACCCTGAAAGAGCTTTGCACCGCCTTATACACTAGCAAAAGCCCACTCAGCTATGGCTTTCAAGAAATTTTTGGGATCAGTCCGATGGCTTACCTCAAGTTGTTGCGGCTGCGGGCTGTTCACAAGACCCTCAAAACTGCCGATCCTACAACCAGGGTGACAGACATTGCCCAACGCTTTGGCTTCTGGCATGCGGGGCGCTTTAGCCAGGAGTATAAGCAACTGTTTGGGGAATTGCCCTCAGAAACGCTGCAAAGATAGTGCTCTCTAAGTTAAGCTCACTTCACCCGCAACAGCACAACACTACCCCCAACGATGAACAGCAGCAACGACAACACCGCCAGCCGCTGATTGCCCGTTGTCGAACTGATAAAACCAAACACAAGTGGCCCAAAGATGGCAGATACACGGCTCACCAGCGCATGAAAGCCAAACATCTCACCGGATTGTTGCTCTGAAATTAGCTCTGCGAACCAACTGCGACAAAAGGATTGGGTTGGCCCCATCAGCAATCCTGTCATCACGGCAACTAGCATCGGCGTCCTGGGGTGAGTACTAAACGCCATAACCAAAATCAGGCTAACCCACACCCCCAAAAGAATCTGCAACAGTCGGTGATGGGAAAGGCGATCGCTCAAACTGCCAAATCCAATGGTGGAGACAATCGAGACGGCATTAAACAGTAAGGAGAGTTGCAAAATTTGACTCACGCTCAGGCCAAAAATAGCCGTGAAGTAAATGGCAATAAAGGTATTCAGCGTCACAATGGCATCAGAAATCAAATAGTAGCCTCCCAGAAACCGAAAAGTATTGGCCTGGTGTCGCCATTGTTTAAGCGTATTGAATACTCTCCGGTATGCCTGATGAATTAACGTAGCCGTTTGAGACCGTGAAAGCGCTTTGGGTGCTTGTCGCGGTAGCCACAGGAGTGCCGGAAGGGCAATCGCCCAGTAAAAGCCTGCCACCACGACAAAGGTCAGCCGAAACTGCCCTACATGGGCATCGTCAAAGCCTGCCTGCACCAGGGGCATCGTCATCAAAAAACACGCAATTCCCCCCACATACCCCAGGCCCCAGCCTAAGCCCGACAATCGACCCAGTTGGGCATCATCCACCAATTCCGGCAGGTAGGCATCGTATAAGCCCGCCGACACCAGATAACCCACCTGTGCAGCCACAAAGAACACTCCCCCCAGCAGCAAATCCCCAGGTTTCACCCAAAATAGCCCTGCTGTTGCTGTACAGCACAATAGCGTTGTTGCGGCAAATAACCGATGCCGGAGAGCGCCCAGATCGGCGATCGCACCTACTAGGGGTGACAACAAGCCCGCTACCCCCAGCGACAAGGCCACCAACATCCCCCACAGGGCATCGCAACCGGGGGCTGCCCCACATACCACCTGCCGAAAATAAACCGCATAGGCCACTCCCGGAATCAGCAAGATATAGCCTGAACTGGCCACATCGTAGAGAATCCAACCCACAATAGACTTACTAAACCAGGGGCGAGAGAGGGTAAACATTATGGGTGAATTGCCTTAAGCGAACTGGTTAGAACAATTTGAGACTAAAGTCTACAGCAGGCTAACGACATAATGCAGCGGTTGCAGCAAGGCTTGGGCACCACAACAAGCGCCCAATAACCCACTACCATGCTGTGTTGGCTAGAACTCGCACTGATCACTTCCCAATATCAGCTTCATCGATCGCCTCCTGGATGCTTTCACAATGACAGACAATCCCTCGCCACTGCCCTCACATAAAGCCTTCTGGGTGCCGTCGCAACCACAGAAAAGACTCAAACCACTGCCTCAACCAATAATCTTCTGGGGGTTTTCAGGCTGACAGACAACACCGAATAACCAGTGCAAGGACTCTGAGCTCAGTCGCCGGCAAAGTCGGTCGGCTGCAGCGACTTGTTGGGCACCGCTCACACGTATCCCCGTTTCTTATA
>CAYXJG010000337.1:0-6069 GCA_964465285.1 uncultured bacterium | reverse complement strand
GCGTAACAAAAAGTATTGCGTAACAAAAAGTATTGCGTAACAAAAAGTATTGCGTAACAAAAAGTATTGCGTGTAACCAGTGTTATACCTCGCCAGGTCATAAGCTGAGTCTTTGAATTAGGAAATTCTACGCGCAGCACAGGATTTCCCTGATTCAAAAATTAAAGTTGTAGCCTGTGGAAGTATATCTTAAACGACACGCGATCGTCTCTGCGGTTTTAAGCGATCACTAATCGGTGCAACGATTGGGGCGATCGCCCAAAGCCACCGTTGAATTTTACTGATCCTACCGTGATATGGAACGGTTTTTGTTGAGCGGCCATTCACAATCACTGCAATCCTATCCGGTTGCCATCATGTTTGGGTGGCGTCTTTGGGTGGCGTCGCGCGACGATGCCGCTCTGCTTCGCCTTGAGTCCTGCTTTTGAGTCCTACTTAAGTTGCTGATTACGGCGTTCCTCTAGCTTGAGTATGATTTCGGTGTGGACATCCCGCGTAATGGGATATAGGTAGGCCAGAACAATCCCGGCAATCAGACACACCATCGGCAGGGGGGCCACAACGATGCGAATCGCCAGGAGCGCTGATGGTGGCTGTTCTGCCGCTCCACCGACATAGCCTGACCATTCTAGTGACAGTCCAACCAGCTGTAGGCCCAGGGCCAACCCCATTTTTTGCAGCAGCACCATGAATGCATAGAAAATTCCTTCGCGGCGCTGTCCGGTGCGCAGTTCATCTAGCTCAATTACATCAGGCAACATCGACCAGGGAATCAAGTACGCCGTTGAAACCCCGACCCCTGCGATGATCGCCAACCCATACATGAGGCCAAGCTGTCCCGGTTGTAGAAAAAAGAGGCCCACCTGCGCAATCATCCAGCAGGCCATGCCCATGAAGTACACGGCCTTTTTGCCCACTTGTTTGCTGATGGCGTTCCATACAAACAGCATCACTAGAGCCGTACCCTGGACAGCCAAAATTACCGTATTCGCAATCTGGGGAGACAGATTGAGCCAGCTTTCGACAAAAAACTTCATGTTGGCAGCAGTTAACTGCACGGCCAGCCAGGAACAGAGATAAATACCGATGACATAGAGAAATGCCCGATTGCTGAACACAATGCGGAGTTGTTCACCGAAGGAAAGAGTAGGTTGCTTGGGTTTGCTCAGCCGCCGCGTTTCAGCGGCCATCGCGCCATCGCGCGTTCCCCAGATGCACCAGAAAATGGGCAGCGTTGACAGAACAGCGCAGGACAAGCCAATCCAGAGGTACTGCTGCTGCACATCCGGGATGATTTCGGTCAAAAGAATCACCAGTATGACCGAGAGAATGCTGCCTCCAATGGAAAAAGTGAACCGGAAACTATTGAGGCTGGTGCGTTCATCGTAGTTTTGTGTCAGTTCAGGCGTCAGGGCCGTATAGGGCAGATTGACTGCAGTATAGGCAATGTTGAAAAGAATACCGACGATGAGGTAATAGGCAAACAGCGGCCAGGGATTTTCAGGGGGATTGCCTAGGGGAGGAACAATCCACTGCAAGAAGAACAAAATCCCAAAGGGAATTGCCCCATATACCATCCAGAAATGGCGTCGTCCCCAGCGCTTTGATTCCGTGCGATCGCTCCAATAGCCCACAACGGGGTCATTTATCGCATCCGATATCTTGCCCACCATAAGAATCGACCCCGCCAGTCCCGGCGGCAGCTTTGCCACTTCTGTAAAAAAATACAGCAGGAAGAAAACCAGGATATTGGCGGTAATGGCTGGCCCCATGTCTCCAGCACCAAAGGCAAGTTTGGTGAAAAAGCTTAATTTATTAGGGGATTGATTGGGGGGTGGATCGGGCGATCGCATCGCATCCAGAGAGGCATCAGAAGGCATAGAAGCAACCAGTAAACGGTGTTTGAGACACTGCACTAGGACTCTTCGGAGGGGGGATCAGACTGCATTGATGATGCCCAAATAAGGGTCGAGTCTTCCGCATTGCCCAAATCGTCATCGTCCATTTCACTAAAGGAAATGTGATTGAGCAGGCTGGACACATGATGTTCGACAACTGACCCCAAGTTCTGCATAGCATCTAGAAGATGATTGAGTCCATACCGATGCAGTAAGACTTCTAGATCATTCAGAACTTCTCGGGTAGACTGATATCGATCTCGAAACGAGTATTTTGTCATGCGGGTCAGAATTGACTCCAGTTCAGCGCTGGCAGATGCTTTGGTCTTCCAAATTAGCTCACCTGTCTGCTCATCCTCATCCAGTCGATCAGGGGGGCGTCCTGTTAATGCCTGAATCCCAATCACGCCAAGGGCATAAATGTCGCTATTGAAGCGAGGACTGCCTGCTGATTGTTCACTCGGCATGTAGCCTTTCGTTCCAATGCCAACAGTTTGTAACTGGGTTTGGTCGTCTACAACCTGAGCTTGGGTCTCTTTCACCGCACCAAAGTCGATTAAAACCAGCTTCTGATCTGTGCGACGGCGAATGATATTGCTAGGCTTGATGTCTCGATGGATGACACCACAAGCGTGGATGAAGTCCAAAATTAATAAAATGTTCGTCAAGACTTCGACAATCTTTGGTTCTGGCATAGCCTGTCCAGGCAGCAGTTCTTGCCGAAGAGGATGCCCGTCAATGAACTCTTCGACCAGGTAGAACTCCTGAGCTTCTTCAAAATAGGCTAGAAGTTGAGGAATCTGGTCATGGTTGCCTAGGCGTTCTAGAATTTCTGCCTCCCGCTTAAAAAGACGCTGAGACAGTCTGAATAACTTCAGGTCATTGGTAACAGGGCGAAGCTGCTTCACCACGCAGAGGGGCTGACCAGGTCGCTGCAAGTCTGCGGCGATATAGGTTTCTCCAAAGCCTCCCGACCCTAAGATTTCCACCAGTTGGTATCGTCCAGCCAGCATTTTGCCCAGGGTTTCCAGATCTCGCTCTTGGAGAAGATCCCGCAGGTCATCTTGCTTGCTAATGATTTCCTGGATGATGGGAGAACTGGCGTATTGCTTTAATGTCCGGCGCAGTTGCAGGCGGTGAAGCTTTTCGCGCACCATCCCCGCCACAACATAGGATACGCCACTGAAGGCGATCGCCACCATCGGCACCGCTGTCGGAACAATCAAGCGCCCACCCACAAACACGATGAAGCTCAGCATCCCCCACAGAAACAGAAAACCCACCGTCCTCATTGTGCGGTGGGTCAACCGCCTGGGCTGGCCGATGACGATCCCCGACCCAACGGTGATGATGATGATGAATAGCCCCTGGAGGTATCGGTTCGGCAGGGCATCGGCGATCGCCCGCTGGCTTAGGAGGGTGGCGATCGCATTAGCGTGAATTTCAACTCCCGCTAGCTTGCCAAATGGAGTTTCATGCAGATCTTGAAAAAGGCTAGCCGTGGGGCCGATCAGTACAATTTTGTCTCTAAATCGATCTTCCTTAAAGTGTCTTTGCCAGGTCTCCGGTTCGATCACCGTCCAAAACGAATGATGCTCAAAGGTTTTAGAGGGGCCGTAGAAGAAGATGCCGTTTCCTTGGGGGGGCGCATAATCAATCTGGGCAGCAGCTAGAGTTGCTTCATCGAAAGATATGATTGATTCTCCGAGGGCACGAAAGTAGTCCTCCTGATCGGGATACAGGGTGGCAAATTGTTCCGGGAAGAGATGTGAAAGTTCGTGGATGGCTCCGTCTACATCAATCCAGTAATTAATAAACCCCAGGTGAACGGCGTCTGTGCGATATAAGTCGATGGGTTCAATCAGTTGGGTCAGGGTTCCTTGACCCTCGAATAGCGGCTGATCTTCAAAGCTGGATGCCAGAGCAACCCGACCTGCATAGGCTTCCATCGCCTGACGTAAGCGGGCATCATCCTCATCTCCCCAAATGCTGGGTGAATCAAAGATTAAGTCGATGGCAACGGCCTGTGCACCTGCGGCCATAAGCCGCTCAATGGCGATCGCATAAGCTGCTCGTTGCCAGGGCCATTGTGACAGTGGTTCCAGATGGGCAAGCTCACTCGGATCGCTTTGATAAAACTGCTTTTGATTGAGGGATGGCTCATCAATCGCTAGAATAACAACGTCATCTGGTGGCAGCAGTGGCCCCCGAAGCTGAAAGAAAAAGGTTTGAGTCCGTCGCTCTAAGAATTCAGCAATGCCCAAATCCAAAACAGTTACAGTGGCTCCTAAAATAGCCCAGGTGCCCATCAGCAGATGGGCAAACCCCACAGGGCCGAGCGCCTCTCTGCTTCGAAGCAAGACATTACCACCCCGTTGAAACAGCTTAAGGGCAATGCCTGTTTGCTTCAAAAAACTGCTCAAACCAGAGAAAACAGTGTTCTGAGCAGGGGTTGGTGATGTGCATTTTTTATCGGATGCGGTCTGCTTTGACGAGCGAGACTCAGGTTTTGGGCGGTTCATGGGGCCATAGTCCGGGTTACGCCGCGAGATACGCCATGGAATCCATAACGCTAATCCATAACGCTGATCCATAACGCTGATCCATAACGCTTAGGGTCAGCGCCTAGGATCAAGGATTAAATAAAATCCAATCTTTGTGAAGCAGCACGCCATCGCTGCGCCGCTGCGCCAATATTTAGTTCAAACTATTTAATTCTCGCTCCTTAATTTAGCAATATCCTATTTTAATGGCCTTCTTTAAGTCGTATGTTGAGCCAACAACCAGGCAGAATGTCGGCAGTCCCTCGAATCTTGAATAATCCGCTGCTACTAAAGTTCTCGTCATCCATCAAAATAGCCAGCAGGATAGCCAGGAAGCAGCACATCATTCCTGAGCGGAAGGAGTATTCTGGAGATGCTTATGCAGCAGCAGTTGCCGAGGCCGGTTGAGGAGCCAAGTGACTAAGTCTGCATCAGATTGTCGAATTTGGTATCCCAACTTTTGATAAAGCAGCCGCGCCCCGGCATTGTCATCCAGCACATGCAGATAAAGGTCTCGATATCCCCAGCGTTGGGCAATCGTTTCGCATCCTCGTAGCACGTGGCCAGCGACCCCCCGACGACGATAGTCTGGTCGCGTTGCAAGGTTTGACAAATAGACATACTTCGACCGAGTACATCCCCATAGGCGCTGCTTCACAGTCATTTCAACAGTGCCTACGATGATTGGCGGCGTGACCCCAGAAGACGGTCTCGAAGGTTCATCGGCTTCAGGCAGACTCTCAGCATTTCCGTCGAAGTCAGACCGGAGACTGACTGCGGCTTCCGAAGAACGCTCGGCATCAGAAATATAGGTTGCAATCACACAAGCATAGGGCGAGATTCGTGATCGGATTCGATGCCGCAAGTCTTCATAAATGCCAATGCGGAGGAGGGGGGTAAAATACTTCATCCAGCTATCTTGATCATGAAAGCTGATCGTCAGCAGATCGGCGAGTGTCTTCGCGTCCTCAAGAGATGCCGTTCGGATTAAAAATGGAGGTATACGGTCAATAATTTCAGGACGGCGATCCCACGCAGAACCTAAGAGTTTAAGAAGAGTAGCGTCGGTATTGGCTCGATAGGTTGACATGCTGATCGACTTTGTGGGGGTTGATCATGCTGAATGTAGTGGTCCATTGAGGCAAACTACAATTACCCACATCTCTCAGCATTTTCAACTAATATAGCGAACTGATTTCGTCCTGGCTACGATTTATACCATAATGCTTATCGGATACACCCTAACATCTAAGTTGAGCGGCGGTTAGTATCCTTTGCATCTCCACCGAAATCTCCTGACCGTTTGCTCCAACGTGTTTTTAGACGGCGCTTTGGAAGCAAGCTGACAACTTCTCTTCCGCTCTCTGCTTGCTTCTTCTGCCAATCTCTAAGCATATAGGAATCCTATTTGATTCCTGAAAATATTTCTAGAGGTGGGGACGGGCTGCGCCTGCCCCCACCTCTAGAAATTAAATAGGATCGCCACAGCATCCAAATCGTATAGCGGTGTGCAAATTGGTCAAGCACATCCAAATGTGTTGAGTGGTGGCGCAGAGCGCCGCCACTCAATACACTGTACTTAATGCGCTTGCATAGCGCCATAACTAAACCACACGACTTGGCAAGTT
>CAYXJG010000336.1:0-6072 GCA_964465285.1 uncultured bacterium | reverse complement strand
GCATAGCATAGTCTAGAGAAAAGGGCGGTGGGCATTGCCCACCGCCCCTTTAAGTAGTTGACACGACTTGGCAAGTTTCAGGCAAAGATAGGGATTTGGGGCGCGAGAAGCGCGCCCCAAATCCCTATCTTTGCGTTGTGAATTTGAGAACTTTGCCAAGTCGTACAGTTGAGCAAAACGATTTACACAGTTTCCCAGGGGCTCGCCGGGAAAGCCTGCTGGAGGCAGTGCCTCCCAGATGTGGAGGCACTGCCTCCTTTCTGGTTTTCCAGGCAGAGCCTGGGAAACCGAAAACCTTAGTGCACAGCGCTGTGATAGTGCCAAGGCCCTGATCAAACCATGAGAGATGAGAAGTGAGTGATGGATATTAACTTGCCTGAGGTCGTCGCTGACGTCACGGCAGCATTTGATCGCTACGAAACAGCCTTAGTCAACAATGATGTCGAGATATTAAATGAACTGTTTTGGGATAGCCCCCTAACGATTCGTTATGGCGCGACAGAGAACTTATACAGCTATGAGGCGATCGCCCAATTTCGGGAACGGCGATCGCCTGTCGATATGCAGCGCACCCTCACGAATACCGTCATCACCACCTATGGCCGCGACTGTGCCACCGCAAACACAGAGTACAAGCGAATATCTTCGGGCAAAGTGGGGCGGCAAACCCAAACCTGGATGAGAATGCCAGAGGGATGGCGCATTGTGAGCGCCCATGTTTCGTTCCTGCCCCAAGCGTAATTAGACAAGCGTGATTAAATATGGTGCGGCGCTGCTGCACCATATTTTTACGTTAGCTCTAGTGGCTAGCTCCAATCTTCGCCGCCCCGCCCATTGACGTTGCGGTAGACTCCCCCAGTCTGGTGAATGCTGCGTGTTTTCTCAAACAAGGCGTCTTCAGTGTATTTCCAGCGGTTCATCACCTTCTTTAAGTCTGCCTGAATGTCGTAGGCTCCTGGAAATCCCTGGTAGCGCATGATCAGCCGCGCCAGTTCCGCCAGGCTGTAGTCGTCGGGTTCCCCGGCGAGCAGGGCATTGACAATCTGGCGATCGGCGATGTACTGGGGGTGCTGCTGTTCTTTTGAAGTGGAGTTTTCAGAATTCGATGCCATAAAATTCGATGCCATAGAACACGACACATGCATTCCAGTAAACTATACAGGACTTCCTGCACGAAGCTCGTCTAACTCCACCCCCCTCTTCCCCACCATGTCTCGATCAAAGGCGCTGGTTTTCTACGTTTTGACGCGGTTGCTGCTGGCTCCGCTGATGCTGTGGACGATTGTGACGGTTGTATTCCTGTTAATGCGGGCAACGCCTGGGGATCCTGTCGATGTGGCGCTGGGTGCCCGTGCCCCTGAGGAAGCGCGGGAAGCCATGCGGGAGCGACTGGGATTAAACGCGCCCCTGATCGTGCAGTACATTCGGTACCTGGGAGATGTGCTGAAGCTGAACTTGGGAGTCTCTCTGGACGATCGCCCCGTACTTGAAATTATCCAGGCTCACTTCCCCGCCACCGTAGAACTGACCCTAGTGAGTATGGCGATCGCCGCTTTCCTGGGCGTTGCCATCGGTGCCTTCGCTGCATCAAAGCCGAATACCTCTGTAGATGCAGGGGGGCGGCTGTTTGGCATCATTACCTATGCCATTCCCATGTACTGGTTTGGGATGCTGGCTCAACTCCTGTTTGCGGTGAGCCTGGGCTGGTTTCCCCTGGGGTCGCGGTATCCCCTGCGAGCAGAGCCGCCCGAGGGTCCGACCGGACTGTACCTGGTAGACAGTCTGCTGAACGGCAACCTGGAACAGTTCACCACAGCAGCGCATTATCTCCTGCTGCCTAGCATTACTCTGGGGCTCCTTCGTAGCGGCATTTTCGAGCGCATTTTGCGGGTGAACCTGAAGCAGACCCTCCGGGCAGACTATGTGGAAGCTGCCCGTGCCCGTGGCGTGTCGGAGTTTCGGGTGGTAATGGTGCATGCCTTTCGCAATGCGCTGATTCCCCTCGTCACTGTGTTGGGGCTGACCGTTGCGTCTCTGCTGGGGGGGGCGGTGATTACTGAAGTGACCTTTGACTGGCCGGGACTGGGGCGACGGCTGTATGAGGCGATCGCCGAACGAGACTATGCCGTGGTGCAGGGAATCCTGGTGTTTTTCGGAGTGATTGTGGCGATCGCCAGTATCTTCATTGACATCATCAACGCCTGGATTGATCCCCGCATTCGCTACTAATATCAAATCCCCATCTAGATCCCACGACTTGGCAAGTTTCACGCAAGAATAGGGGTTGAGGGCGCGCGGAGCGCGCCCTCAACCCCTATTTTTCATTGTGAATTTGAGAACTTTGCCAAGTCGTGTTTAGTCACTATAGCCCTACGGGCTTAGGTTCAAGAGTGTATCCCGCGCGCAGCGGGGGATATACTCTCCTCCAATGTCCTAACCTAAGTGCATACTGCTATATAAACTTCACATCTGCAAAAAAGTCAGGAGCACTAAATCAGAAGAAGATTCCATATTGTCAAGAGTTGCAGTTCTGCAAAGTCCCGTATGCCAAGATATAGAGGAGTGAGGGGCAAAGGAGAGGCTCTAGAAGCTGTGCGTTCACGATCTGAATTCGTCTGTAATGTATGAAAAGTAACTGCTGCAACAACCATGACTCTGGCGATCGCCAGAGTGCTTTAACGCCTGATATGCAGCCCCTTTTTGTGAATGCCATTGACCCGATGTTGGTTCTTGATGATCAGGGGGAGTGCATCACAAGCAACGCTTCGGCACGGGAATTTTTAGGATTACAGGAAAGAGACCTACAGAGTCGCACTATCGACCATATTTTCGCCATAGACGGTGATGTCTTAGCCCATTGGCGTGCGCACCTGAATCGGCATCGCCACGAAAGCCAGCCGTTAGAGTCCAGCACTGATCAAGCCATCAATCATCAAGCGATTCAAGCCATCAATCATCAAGCGATAGGAGTCGGACACTGGCAAATTTACCTGACGACTCCATCCTCGGAAACTCAGCAGCGAGAAATTGAGTGTCGCATCATTGCGAACATTGGCGCAAATCAGCATCTTTTCATATGGCGGGACGTGACAGAGCGAAACGCCGCCGATCGCCAGCGGCAGGCAATTTTCCGGGCACTTCAGCCGGAAGGTTATCCACAGCCAGCAGAAAACCAGGAGAGCCTCGGACGGGGGGATGAACTTGCAAAGTCCGTCACCGTGGTCTGGCCACCCAGCCTAGAACGCCTCATAGGTCTACAGCCGGGGCAGTTTGACGGCACGATTGAAACCGTTGATGTCACCGCCGAAAAGCGTCAGCAGGAACTCTTGCGCCATTATGAACGCATTGTTTCTGCCACACCGGATGCGATCGCCCTCATTGACCGCCATTATCGCTATTTGGTCGTCAATCAAGCCTACTCGACCCGGCACGCCTTGACGGAGCAGGAACTGATCGGAGCCCATGTCGCTGAAGCCTTTGGCCATGAGATCTTCCAGTCTCGTCTAAAGCCTCGCCTGGACAAAGCCCTGGCAGGAAATATTGTTCGATTTCAAGACTGGTTCGAGTTCCGAGGGGTTGGAACTCAATTCATCAGCATCACCTATGCCCCATACTTTGAGGAAAACGGCTCCGTCATGGGTGTCGTCGTGGTCGTGCGAGACATTACAGGACTGAAACAAGCAGAAATCACCTTCCACTGCCAGGCCGAGCAGGAACATCTCCTGGCTGGCATTACCAACCGAATTCGACAGACCTTCAACTTGCAAAGCATTCTAGACATCACCGTTGCAGAGGTACAGAGCTATCTAGGGGCTGATCGGGTATTCGTCTACGAGTTTGATGAGAACTGGTCAGGGGTCGTCATTGCAGAAGCCGTCGCTGAAGGATATCCCTCCTTCTGGGGGCGGATCATCACCGATCAATGCTTCACCACCGAGCAGTGCATGGCTGCCTATGCCCACGGGCGCATTCAAAATGTGGCAGATATTCATGCTGCCCAGTTACCGGATTGCTATGTCGAGATGCTGTCCCAATTTAGTGTCCGGGCCAATCTGGTGATGCCCATTCTGCAAAATCAGCACGTGTGGGGCTTGCTGGTTGCACAACACTGTGCCCAACCTCGCGCTTGGCGGCAGGATGAAATTGACCTGCTGGAGCAGTTGACCCACCAGATGGCGATCGCCATTCAGCAGGCAGAACTCTACAAACAGGTTTATGACCTCAACGTGAACTTAGAGGCCCAGGTGCGCGATCGCACCGCCGATCTGGAGCAGTCTCTTGCCTTCGAGTCATTGCTTAAACGCATCACCGTCCACGTGCGCGACAGCCTGGAAGAGCACTACATCTTTGAGCGGGTCGTGCGTGAACTGGCTGAGGGACTGGATGCCTATAGCTGCGACACCAGCGTGTATGACCTGGAGAAGCGGGTGTCCTACATTCAGCATGAGTACATTCGCTCAACGATTCCAGAAGCCCACGGCAACACCGTGCAGATGGATGACTTTGAGCAAATCTATGCCCAACTCCTGGAGGGCAAGAGCCTGCAGTTTTGCTGGCTCCCCGCTAAAAATGATGTACGGATTATTGATGGAAAGGTGATGTGTTTCACTTGCCCCATGATTGATGACCAGGGCGTGTTGGGAGATATCTGGATCTATCGTTCGGGCGATCGCCCCTTCGACGATGCAGAAATCCATCTTCTTGAGCAGGTGGCAAACCAGTGTGCGATCGCCCTCCGCCAGGCGCGGCTCTATGAATCTGCCCAGGCTCAGGTAACGGAGCTTGAGCGGCTCAATCGCCTCAAGGACGACTTTTTGAGTACGGTGTCCCACGAGCTGCGCACGCCCATGTCCAACATCAAAATGGCGCTGCAGATGTTTGAGCTTTATCTGGGTAAAACTCAATTGCTAGAAGACGATGAATTACCCTTGGGACACTATTTCCAAATTCTCAAAGATGAGTGCGATCGTGAAATTGACTTGATCAACAACCTACTGGATCTGACCCGGCTCGACTCGGATATTGAACCCCTGACTGAGCAGTCCATGTCCCTTTCCATGTGGGTGCAGCACATTGCCGAAGTTTTTGTCGAACGGGCACATTGCCAGCAGCAAGAGCTCACCATCGACATCCCGGAACATTTGATGATTCATACCGACTTGACTTATCTGGAGCGAGTTTTGGTGGAACTGCTCAACAACGCCTGCAAATATACCCCGCCAGGGGAGCAGATTCGAGTATTGGTGCGCCCACTTCCAGAAGAAAACGCCTCTGGGGAGTCGGCAGAACCCAGTCAGGGTGACTCAATACAGCTCATCGTGAGCAACTCTGGCATTGAATTGCCCCCCGCAGAGTGCGATCGCATCTTCGAGAGGTTCTACCGAATTCCCAACAACGACCCCTGGAAGCACGGCGGCACCGGGTTGGGGCTTGCCCTTGTCCAAAAGCTCGTCCACAAGTTGGGAGCCACTATTTGCGCCGAATCTGACAACAACGAGGTGCGGTTTGTTCTCACGCTCCCCCTAAACCAGATGTTTGAGTCTTCTGCCCCTGCGATAGGCTCAGATGCAAAAGCGGAACTGGATTCCTAGAAACTGCACTGCCATGTCCCATATCCCCCATTTTGAAGAACCGGGGCGCATCAACCGCGATCATCGAGTTCCCGCTGACTTTTGGATGTCTCTGGATACTTACGCCCAGGCACTCGACACCGTTGTCATCCTGGCACACCTCATCCCCATTACCGATGATGAAAAGCGCTATATGTCACTGACCCGTGCAGAATATGACGCCTGGGTGTGGATCAACCCGCAGACGTTAGCTACGTTGCTGAAGGGCGATCGCCCTATCGACTCTATCCTTCACCAGATCATCGCCGACTGCTGGACAGCACAAAGCCCCGACTATACTTGACTTTTAACAAAATCGCACCAAATTTTCTGAAAGGTATGCTGTGTCTGCCTTTCAGAAAATTTGGTGTTGAGATTACTCAAACCGTGAAACCCTTTCTAAGAGAGGGTTTCACGGTTTGAGTAAAGAAATTTGTTCACACTCCAGTAATATCGCAATACG
>CAYXJG010000335.1:0-6082 GCA_964465285.1 uncultured bacterium | reverse complement strand
CGGCGTAACCCAAACACCCATCCCAGCATCACCGAATCAACGCTCAGGCGATCGCCAACTCTGGGTATTGCGCTGATTCAGGAATTGATCGTCCGACTGCTGCGGCAATGGGTCTGAGGCTCTCCACCAGGTCAACCATTGCTTCCAGGGACAGGGCTTGGCGGGCATCCGATATGGACTCCTCTGGAACGGGATGACATTCTACCATCAGGCCATCAGCACCACAGGCAATCGCCCCCCTTGCCAGGTCTGCCACTAGTTCCCGCTTCCCGGTGGCATGGCTCGGATCAACCAGAACGGGCAAATGGGTAATCTGTTTTAGAGCGACTACAGCCCCTAAGTCCAGTACATTCCGTGTGTGAGTGTCGAAGCTACGAATGCCTCGCTCACAGAGAATGACATTAGGATTTCCGTGGGCAAGGATATACTCCGCTGCCATGACAAACTCCTCTAGAGTTGCCGCCAATCCCCGCTTCAAAACGACGGGCATATTAATGCTGCCTACGGCTTTGAGCAAATCGAAGTTCTGCATATTGCGGCTGCCAATTTGCAGCACATCAGCATGGGCCGCCACTGATTCGATTTGGGCGATCGCCATAACTTCTGTAATAACAGGAATCCCATAGCGACGGCGCACAGAATTGAGAATTACTAATCCGTCCTCTCCTAACCCCTGGAAGGAATATGGGGAGGTGCGAGGCTTGTACACCCCACCCCGTAGTGCCTGCACCGACTCAGCAAGACATTGGGCAACAATATCCATCTGCTCATGGTTTTCTACGGAGCAAGGCCCACCCACAACCAATAGCTCTTTGCCGCCGACAGTCGCGGTTTTGCCAACCGATATCACAGAATAGTGCTGGACATCGGCTTTGGCAGCGAGTTTAGCATTTTTCATCAAAATTCTCCTTGGAGGTCATTCATGGATGAGTAGATGAGCACAATTAACTATAAAGCGCGTAAACCCTGCGCTGCCTGCGCAGCGGGCGGCGCAGGGTTTTATGTTTGTTTTTTTAACTGTGCCAAGGTATCTAGAGATAAATAAACAGCGAACAAATCAACGGAGCGCATGGCTGAGGGGCATAGGCAGCCCATTTCAGCCAACAAAAAACCCGGAACCTAAGGTTCCGGGCATCCAGGAGCATTGCAGCTTCCTCTTACCCGGAACCTAGTTGGAACCAGAAAAAAAAGCTAAAAAGGAAACCGCAATGCTGAGTTAGAAACATAGTGGGGATACTGAATGGTGATATTGAATTCAAGACCAGGACTTGCATAAGGAACGAGAATCAAATAACTTGAATCAAACTTTTTTGAAGCGGCGCGGCATCGCCGCGCTGCCCCCAAAAAATTGGATTTTACTTAACCTTTGTTTCTAGGTCTTCAAGATGCTAAAAAAAAGGGCTATAAAACAAGAACCGCAGCCCTGCTGGCCTGCGGTTCACCTTAAAGTTTCATGCAAAGCTGCATTCACTCCAGGTGAACCCTCATAAACCAAAGGCTAAAGAAAAAGGACGTGCGATTCATTTCAGCTTGACCTACGACATTAATCGAATCACGATCTAGAAAAAATCTCAGCTTGCGCTCACTCCTCATAACCCTCGGAAGTCTCTCACCCCAATTGGTCTAGGTTACCGCTGGGCCAGGTAATTGTCGCTTACAGTGAAACCAGATAAATTAATCCAAAAGAGTGAAACACTTCCAGAGCCATCAGATTCAAGACATGAATCTCCAGTAAATTTTCGGCACAGTGAATCCCTGGCGTATGAATTTCTAGAAAGATCCTCACTTACGGTGATAACAAATTTGAACAGAAGAGTCAAGATACACAATCTGGCAAGCTGCTCAAGTTGAGCGCGATTGTCCATAGCAATTCTCATTATGGAAATTTAGCAGGCAAGTAGGTCGCATAAGGCGACCTACTTGCCTGCTAAGCCTATATAAGTGAGCGCCTATAGGGCGCAAAGTTTCCAAAAATGAGAACTGCCGATTTTTGCGTTGTGAATTTGAGAACTTTGCCAAGTCGTGCTTCCCGATATAGCCTGCAATTGATTTGCGGGGGGGTGGCTGCCAAAGGCAAGAGCTGGTAAGAATTGTGCCGACTTTTGATGAAAGCATAGCCTTATGCTCCCGGAAGTGTGGCCGCGACCAGGGCATCATCCGTACAAACAGCCGTTAGGGGACAATCCCAGGAATCCGTTGGCAGGGTGTCGAATAGCGCGTATGAAAAAACGATGCCGATAGTGGGTTTGTATTTCCATGCTGGGGTGCTCAGGAGCCGATCATAAAATCCGCCGCCATAGCCCAAGCGGTAGCCCTGGCGATCGCACGCTACTGCAGGAACAAGAATCAGGTCTACCTCTTCAGCGCTCAGCATCGGCGTATCGGGATGAGGTTCTTGAATCCCGAAGGCTCCGGGCTGCAGCGGCATTGTTCCTTGAGGCGACCAGTTATGCCATGTTAGGTTTTTGCCGACGCATCGCGGAAAGCCCCACTGATACTCATCAAGATGAAAGAGCGAACTCAGATCAGGTTCATTTCGAATGCTGAAATATGCTAAGACGGTACTTGCCTTTTGAAAAAGCTCGGATTGCTGGAGACGGTTGCATAAGCGATGACTTCTAATCTGCCATTCCTCCTGCCCCATGCTCTGCCGATGTTTAAGGAGCGATCGCCGCAACATTGCTTTATCAGACATGAATTCGCCCACGGAAATAAAACGCTTGTCAGAAAAGTCTAAACCACGTTAAGAACTGGGGCTTTCCCTGTGGGAAAACCCTAGTTCTTAACACAGACGACTTGGCAAGTTTCACGCAAGAATAAGGGTTTGGGTTTAGGTGGGGATTTGGTAAAGTCCTTGATTCTAAGCAGCGTGCTGGCGATACCAGTCAATTGTATTTTTCAGTCCGTCTTTGAACGGCATTTTTGCTTCAAAGCCGAACTTTTCCTTCGCCCGCGCTGTGTCCAGGCAGCGACGAGGCTGACCGTTGGGCTTGTCTGTTTGCCAAACCAGTTCTCCCTCAAAGTCCATAAGCTCGCAAATTAGCTCAATAAGGTCTTTGATTGAGATTTCATAGCCCGTTCCCAGGTTGACAGGGTCGTCTTCGCTGTAGGATTGGGTGCCCATGACAATGCCCCGAGCCGCATCTTCGGAATAGAGAAATTCGCGGGTGGGACTGCCATCGCCCCATACAGGAATAGTCTTGTCGCCCCGCTGCTGTGCCTCATGTACCTTACGGACTAACGCAGGAATAACGTGAGAACTGCGGGGATCAAAATTGTCCTTGGGGCCGTACAGGTTGACAGGCAGAAGATAAATACCGTCAAACCCATATTGCTGACGATAGGCTTGGAGCTGAACCAGGAGTGCTTTCTTGGCGATCCCATAGGGGGCGTTGGTTTCCTCGGGATAGCCATTCCACAAGTCATCTTCTTTAAATGGAACGGGAGTGAATTTAGGATAGGCGCAAATCGTACCCACGCAAACAAACTTCTGGACGCCTGCCTCACAGGCGGCATGAATGAGCTGGGTGCCCATCATCAAATTGTCGTAGAACAACTCAGCAGGCTTTTCTCGGTTGAGGCCGATACCTCCTACATGGGCTGCCAGGTGAATGATAATGTCTTGCTGGTCAGCAGCTCGCTGACAGGCTTCCATCGTTCGTAAATCGTACTCGTGCGATCGCGGAATTGTAATTTTATTGCGGTCTGCCCCAGATTTCGCCAGTTCTGCCACGACGGCCTGCCCTAGAAATCCAGCGCCCCCGGTTACCAAAATTCGTTTACGGCTTAAGTCGATTGTCATTAATTTTTTCCTATAAAAGCTGCAATTACATTTGCGGTAGGAACGAGCATTAAACTAGTCGAACCAATCCTTGCTAGGGCGTCGTCGCGTCACCGCGCCGCTACCAAAAAATAGTATGCTTAACCAGTTTGCACATTGCTAAGTAACCCAATATAAGTAGCCTCAAAACCTAAAAACCGGGAGAGCGCTCCGGAGGGGGCTCCCCCGGTTTCTAGGTTGAGGTTATTAATACCGACCTGCTTATTTATTGCTTGAACTGTAGAAAGTTGAATTTGGCGGTCGGAAAGGCAGTCCGGCATACCGCACGTCCTTTCCGATATCCGGCTCGATTAAGCTTCCAGGGTCTACATTGCAATTCCAGCAACGCCTTGCCGAACTGTTGCATTTTCGCGGTTGGTCTCGTCTACACTGCCATTGACGGAAACTAATCCGAGGGATTTCAGATCAGCCTCAACCATCAGCGCTACAAGCTCTTCCAGGGTAACGGAGGGTTCCCAACCAAGTTTTTGCTTAGCCTTTGTTGGATCGCCAATCAACAAATCGACTTCTGCCGGACGAAGATACCGCTCATCAAACTCGACGTAGTCTTGCCAGTTCAGGTTCACATAGCCAAATGCAAGTTCCAGGAACTGCTTGACTGAATAGGTTTCTCCAGTGGCAACCACATAATCATCGGGTTCATCCTGTTGCAGCATCAGCCACATGGCTCTGACGTAATCTTTGGCATATCCCCAGTCACGTTTTGAGTCGAGATTCCCCATGTAGATTTTTTTCTGCTGGCCTGCTACGATGCGAGCAACTGCCCGGGTAATCTTGCGAGTCACGAAGGTTTCGCCTCGGCGGGGCGACTCATGGTTAAACAGAATTCCATTACAAGCAAACATGCCATAGGACTCGCGGTAGTTGACCGTTTGCCAATGAGCATAGACCTTTGCGCAGGCATAGGGACTACGGGGATAGAAAGGAGTAGTTTCCTTCTGGGGCACTTCTTGCACTTTTCCGAACATTTCTGATGACCCAGCTTGGTAGTACCGAACATCAATGCCTGTTCGGTGGCGATAGTCACGAATGGCTTCCAATAGTCTCAGCGTTCCCATGCCAACGGTATCAACTGTGTATTCAGGAGCATCAAAGCTAACGCGAACGTGGGACTGTGCACCCAGGTTATAGATTTCAACGGGCTTGACTTCCTCCAGAATACGGCGCAGGGTGGTGCCATCGGTTAAGTCACCGTAGTGGAGGAATAGCCGAACATCATCGTTATGTGGGTCTTCGTAGATGTGATCGATGCGATCCGTATTGAACGTTGATGTCCGACGGATAATGCCGTGAACTTCATACCCCTGCTCGATCAAGAGTTCACTCAAATAGGAACCATCTTGTCCGGTGATACCAGTGATTAATGCGACTTTACGTTGGGTCATCCCTGTCTTACCTCTTTATCATGAATACTAATTAATACTAAGTAGAGTAGCTCTGAGAAGCTCTAGTCTATAGAAACTCCAGAGCACAGCTACTCTCGCGCACAGTGAATCCATAAGAAATTACATCAATACCTCGGCCCAATTAAAAATCAACTTCAAAATCCTGTGCTGCCTGCGCTGCCTGCTGCATGGGGTTTATATTTAACTGTGACCACCTGTTTATCTTCGGTTCTATTGGCTCAACAGCTCAGTGACCCCCTCGGAAGAATGAGCCGGTTGATTCCATGTTAAGAACGAGCATTAGATAATTTGAACTGGACTAGGCTAGAGCTGCGCGACTATGCCGCGTGGCTCCAATATAATCGGATGTTGTCATCCTTAATTCTTATCGAAGATACGCCAAGATTCGTTCAAGAGGAGCACATACACCATTTCTTTAAGGAGTTTTTAAAGTAGTGCGTGCATCCAAGCGTTCCGAGTCAATATTCCTTCATGAATGATCCCCTACGCACGGTTCTTTCATATTGAAGTCGTACTTTTGCTGCTACATAAACTGCTTATATAGAGTGCCCAAGATTTTACCAGATGTTTCACAGCAATTCTCATTATGGAAATTTAGGGAGCAAAAAGGTCGCCTCAGGCGACCTTTTTGCTCCCTAAATTTGTACCAGTGAGCGCCCTACGGGCGCGAAGCTTCCTAAAATGAGAATTGCTGGATGTTTCGCCTCTCACTTGACACGATCAGTCTGCCCATTTCTTAATCATTGTCTTGAGAGGGTGTTTGAAAAGGTGGATTGGTCGTAAAAAAGCTTACTCAGTATAATCTGCAAATAGAAACCACGCAGCAACTGAGTAG
>CAYXJG010000334.1:0-6128 GCA_964465285.1 uncultured bacterium | reverse complement strand
AGTGCATGGGCGATCGCAGGTGGTCGATCACGGAGCTTACGACTGGCAAGATCAGGCATGGAAAAATGTGCCCCTGGAAACCTATCTTTGCTACGAGCTGCATGTGGGTACATTTACGCCAGAGGGAACGTTTGACGCCATCATTCCTCGGCTGGCTGCCCTGCAAGACTTGGGGATCAACGCCATTGAGCTCATGCCCGTGGCGCAGTTTCCGGGCGATCGCAACTGGGGATACGACGGAGCCTATCCCTATGCGGTGCAGATTTCCTACGGAGGCGTAGATGGTCTAAAGCGGCTTGTGGATGCTTGTCATCAGCGAGACATCGCAGTAATTCTCGATGTGGTTTACAACCACTTTGGGCCAGAGGGCAACTATACGCGAGATTTTGCGCCCTACTTTACCGAGCGCTACAGCACGCCCTGGGGAGCGGCGATGAACTTTGACGACGCCTACAGCGAAGGGGTTCGCAACTTTTTTATTGAAAATGCTCTCTTCTGGTTTCGCGAGTTTCATCTGGATGCTCTGCGGCTCGACGCGGTTCATGCCATCTATGACTTTGGGGCAAAGCACATTCTAGAAGAGATGGGGGAGGCCGTATCGGCTTTCAGCGAGCAACAGAGACGGTCTCACTACCTGATTGCGGAAAGCGATCTCAACGATGGGCGGATCATCCGACCTCAGTCTCAAGGCGGATACGCGGTCGATGCCCAGTGGAGCGACGACTTTCACCACTCAGTTCATACGCTGTTGACGCCAGAGCGAACGGGCTACTACAAAGACTTTGGAGACATTGAACATGTCGCAGCGGCCTGGAGTCGAAGTTTTGTTTATGACTGGCGCTATTCTCCATTTCGCAAGCGTTTTCATGGCAGCGATGTGAGCGATCGCCCAGCTTCTCAATTTGTGGTGTGCGTGCAAAACCATGATCAGGTTGGCAACCGCATGTTGGGCGATCGCCTGTCTCAGTTAACAAGCTTTGAAGGGCTAAAACTGGCGGCGGCAAATGTGCTGCTGGCTCCAGCCATGCCGCTGCTATTTATGGGTGAAGAATATGGAGAAGACGCCCCATTCCTATATTTCATCAGCCATACAGATGCTGATTTAGTAGAAGCAGTGCGGCAAGGGCGATCGCGAGAATTTGCTGAATTTCAGCTTGACCAAGAGCCGCCAGATGCCGCTAGCCAAGAGACGTTTGATCGCTGTGTGCTCAACTGGGATCGCCGTTGTCAGGGGCATCACGGGATTCTGCGGGCGTTTTATCAAGAACTGATTAACCTGCGGCGATCGCTCTCTCCCCTAACCCAGTTTGATCGAAATGCCCTGGAGGTACGCCATGATGAAGGCGATCGCTGGCTGTCGGTCCATCGCTGGAAAGGAGCGGATGAAGTGCTGATCTGGATGAATTGGAATACAGACACAATTGTCCTACCGGACGAAACCTTTGGCACCTGGAACAAACGCCTCGACTCTGCCGACCTTTGCTGGCAGGGGCCAGGGGGTACCCTACCTGACCAGCTTTCGGCTCAGACATCCGCTAAAATGTCGCCTTTGAGTGTTGCGCTCTATCATCGGGCTAGCTCCTAGTTCTATCCCTCCTAGTATTATTCCAACATTATGGATATTTAATTTATCTCTATGCGAATTCCTATCGCGACCTACCGAATTCAGTTCAACTCCACATTTACGTTTGAGGCGGCTCAGGCAATCGCCCCTTACCTAAAAGCTCTGGGAGCGTCAGACTTATATGCATCGCCGATCTTTAAAGCACGAGATGGCAGTGCCCACGGCTACGATGTGGTTGATCCCCGCCAGATCAATCCTGAACTGGGCGATCGCCAAGCGTTTGAGGCTCTAGTCACCACTCTCCATCAGCAAGAGATGGGCTGGCTGCAAGACATCGTGCCCAACCACATGGCCTACGACAGCGGCAACGAGTTCTTGATGGACGTGCTGGAAAATGGCCCCAACTCCGACTATTACACCTTCTTCGATATTCAGTGGGAGCACCCCTACAAAGATATCGAAGGCAAAGTACTGGCTCCAATGCTGGGCGACTTTTATGGTCGCTGTTTAGAAAACGGCGAACTTACGCTCAAGTACGACAAATCCGGATTGACGATCAATTATTACGACCTCCACTTTCCGCTCCGCATTGAGTCCTACACTCAGCTCATCACCTATCAACTAGAGCGCCTAGAGCGATCGCTCGGACGTGAGCACCCCGATTTCATTAAGCTGCTGGGCATTCTCTATCTGGTCAAAAGCACCACCGCCGAAAGCACAGGGCGGCAATATCGCGATCAGGTGGCCTTTGTCAAAGGGCTGCTGTGGGAGCTATATCAGTCAAATCCAGACGTGCAAAAGTTTATCGACTCAAATCTAGCTATTTTCAACGGTCATCCCTCTTCTGCCAACAGAAAAACCGAATCGGCCCCCGAAGAAGCCGAAACCGCCAATTATGATTTGCTGGACGAGCTACTATCTGAGCAGTTTTTTCGACTCTCGTTTTGGAAAGTCGGCGCAGAAGAGCTAAACTACCGCCGTTTTTTCACCGTCAACGAACTGATTTGCGTCAGCGTCGATAGTCCTGAAGTGTTTGAGATCACCCACAGCCTCATCAAAGAACTGGTAGACGAAGGATGGATCAATGGCGTGCGAATCGATCATATCGACGGACTTTACAATCCTCTCCGCTATCTAGAGCGATTGCGAAAGCATCTGGGCAACACCTATATTACTGTCGAAAAAATTCTGGAGCCCGGAGAAAGCTTGCCCGAAGACTGGCCTGTGCAGGGTACAACGGGCTACGAATTTCTCAATTTTACCAATGGCTTGTTTTGTCAGATCGATCACGAGTCGGCGTTTACCCGCATCTATCAAGAATTTACCCGCGAGTTTGAGTCATACGAAGAGCGAGAGCTGGAGTGCAAGCGGCTAATCGTAGACAAAAATTTGGCGGGAGATGTAGAAAATCTCGCCAATATGCTGAAGCAGATAGCGAGTCGTCATCGGTATGCCAGCGACTTTACCCTGAGCGGTCTGCGCCGAACCATCGTAGCGGTGTTGGTGCTGTTTCCGGTCTATCGCACCTATGTCACCGAGGCCGGACTCAACGAACGCAACCGCACCTACATTCAGCGGGTCATTCAAGAAGCCAAGCGACGTGTGCCAGAACATATGAACGAATTAGACTTTGTTGCTGAGCTGTTTTTGCAGAACAATGAAGACTGGTTAACCGAGGAAGACAAATCGCAACGCACTCAATTTGTCATGCGAATGCAGCAGTTTTCTGGGCCACTGATGGCGAAAGGGGTAGAAGATACGCTGCTATACATTTATCATCGGCTGCTGTCGCTCAATGAAGTCGGAGGTTCGCCCGATCATTTTGGGGTGACGCTACCCGAGTTTCACGCCTTCAACCAGCAGCAAGGGACGTATTGGCCTCATTCGATGAATGCATCGTCGAGCCACGACACCAAGCGCAGCGAAGATGTGCGGGCACGCCTCAATGTGCTGTCTGAAATGCCGACAGAGTGGGAAGCAGAGGTGACGGCCTGGAAGCACCTGAACCAAAAGCATAAAACCGGATTGGGCGATGGTCTCCGACCGGCCAAAGGCCATCGCCAAATTCCTGACGCTAACGACGAATATGCTTTGTATCAGACCCTAGTTGGGGCCTATCCGTTTGACCCATTTGATCACGACGAGTTTGTGCAGCGGATTAAAGACTTTGTGATCAAAGCAGTACGAGAAGCCAAAGTACACACGGCTTGGCTGCGTCCTGATACGGAGTATGAAGACGCCTACCTGCGCTTTGTTGAAGCTTTGTTAGCCCCCGATGACGACAACGAATTTCTTCAGCGACTGCACGCCTTTCAACAGAAAACGGCCTTCTATGGCATGGTTAATTCTCTCTCGCAACAGTTGTTGAAAATGACCGCTCCCGGCGTGCCTGACATTTATCAGGGCACTGAAATGTGGGACTTGAGCCTAGTTGATCCAGACAATCGACGCCCTGTAGATTACGACCACCGCTTCCATGAATTGCAGGAGCTGAAACAGTGGGCCACGCGCGATCGCCCAGGGCTGCTGAAAAACCTCATCGGCTATCCTGAAGATGGGCGCATCAAACTATTTCTCACGGCAGAAACCCTCGCTGCGCGGTTTCAGCACAGCGATATCTTTCAGGGGGGAGACTATGTTCCTGTACGGATAACGGGACAATATGATGACCATGTGGTCGCCTTTCTCCGTCGGGCTGGTAGTCGCTATGCGCTTACGGTAGTGCCCCGATTCTTAGTCTCTCTGTGCGAACTGGGCACCTTTCCCATCGGGCAAACCCTCTGGCAAGACACCGCTTTAGAACTGTCGGGCGTAGAATCGCTCCAGTGGGACAATGTGCTGAGTGGGCGATCGCACGCGGGGTCTTCTCACTTGCGGGTCGGTTCTCTGTTAGCGGAGTTTCCGGTTGCTCTGCTCATCAGCACCTAAGTTTGAATGGATTGAGCTTAATCGCTTACGTGCTAAAAGCTTAGGCTGACATATTGCTGTCAATTCATGTTGCTGTCAATTCAGGTTTCATCTACCCGTGACAATTTCTTCTAACCCGCCTATCGTAGACTTGCCCTCGGCTGAGCGCTTAGATGCCCTGCGCCACTATATCAAACGCACATGGAAAACCCTAACCCGAACGCGATCGCACATTTTAGAAGCCGCGAAAGATGTCAAGGTTGCTCATCCTGAGAGCACATCTTGGATTGTATATATCTCGCAGAAAGAAGACCTGCATCAAGTCAAAGCTGACATTGCCCAGGTGCTAGCGCCAGAGGAACTGGCTCAAATTGAGCTAAGGGTGCTGCCTGCCGAAGCCGAACAGATTGAAGAACATGGGCTGCTCTATTTGCCCCAAAATTATGTCGTACCCGGTGGGCGTTTCAATGAAATGTATGGCTGGGACAGCTACTTCATCACACTTGGGTTACTACACGATGGAGAGTATGACTTGGCTCGCAGCATGGTTGACCTATTTCTCTACGAAATTGATCACTACGGAACGGTGCTCAACGGCAACCGTACCTACATGCTGGGTCGTTCTCATCCCCCTTTATTAACAGGGATGGTGTTGCGAGTGTTTCAGGCTCAGCCCGATGTCAACTGGCTGCGATCGCTCTTGCCCCTGATTGAGCAATATTATTTCTACTGGACGGTGCCGCCCCATCTCAACCCCTCAACGGGTCTGTCTCACTACAATGCTCTGGGTCATGGCCCCGCGCCAGAGGTGCTTGCGTCTGAACGAGATGAGCAAGGGCGCACCCACTACGACCGTGTGCTGACCTACTATCAGCAGCACTCAATTTCTGACTACGATGTGAGTATTTATTATGATGCCGAGGCCAATCGACTGACGGATCTGTTCTACCAGGGCGATCGCTCCATGCGCGAGTCAGGCTTCGATATTAGCGATCGCTTTGGGCCCTTCAGCGCCGACATTATTCACTACGTTCCTGTCTGCCTCAACGTACTGCTTCATCAGATGGAACAGCATATCGCCGATATCTATCGTCTCGTGGGCCAAGCAGAACACGGCGAGAGTTGGCTACAGCGTGCCCACCAGCGCCACCACCGCATCGACCAGTTTCTCTGGGACGAGTCAGCCGGCCAATATTTCGACTACAACTTCCGCATTGGCAAACCCCGCCCCTACGAATTTGTCACGACGTTTATGCCCTTATGGGCGGGCATCGCCTCTAAAGCTCAAGCGCAGAAGGTGGTTGACAATCTACCCCGATTCGAAGCCCCCGGTGGCCTGCTGACAAGCACCCACGTCTCTGGCAACCAGTGGGATGCCCCCTTTGGCTGGGCTCCACTACACTACTTCACCATTCATGGACTCCACCGCTATGGCTACCATCAAGAAGCTGAGCGCCTGACCAATAAATTTGTAACCTTGGTCACTCAAGAATTTGAGCGATCGGGCACAATTTTTGAAAAATACGACGTGCAGCGCTGCTCCGCAAACGTCTCCGACGAAATTCGCTTTGGCTACAGTTCCAATGAAATTGGCTTCGGCTGGACAAATGGCGTCATTTTGGAGCTTTTAGCTCCTAGGCAAACGGCAGATCACTAG
>CAYXJG010000333.1:0-6145 GCA_964465285.1 uncultured bacterium | reverse complement strand
TTATCACTATAACCAACCTCTTTTATTACTGTCAACTCCTTTTGCCGGAATTCTGAATCTTTCCTCGAGAGAGCTTGGCTGATGAGGATTTCAATACTTTTGCTCGAGCTTGAAAGGATGCGCGCTTTGCGAAATTAGGTGGGTTCAGACGAGTCGAGTTGATTCAAGAGGGTCATCGAGAGCGTGGCTTAAGGGGGAAATAGATCTGCAGGGGGGCTACGGCGAAGATATGTTCTCGCTGTTTGGACGGATATGTCGTTGATGTTGGTTGATGGCTCCGTCATTTTCGAAGCTTGTTAGGGTTCGAGAGAGGACTTCTGCAACAAGTCCGAGTCCACTGGCGATGTCTTTAGTAAGAAGCGTTGAAGCCTGATGGCAAGTTCGTGAGGCTTGCGATTCATGGCAAGGTATTGAAGGACGCGCTCACGGGCCGATCGAATACTTCGCAGAATGAGGATTTTTTGAGTCGAGTTAAATCAATGGACAAGCTGCTTCATGAAGCTCTTGCATAGTCCAGAGTCTTGGTGCGGCGCTTCAAGGACTCCGTGTTTCGGGATTTTGACTACACCGGGTCTACGGTCGGCGATCGCCGTGTAGTGGTAAGTGCTGTATTAGTCACAGATTCCTTTGAACGCTACTGCCAGAAATGAGGAGTTGATCAGATCCCAATCTCACGCTGTCGTATCTGCCTGGTGATGTTACGCCGCTTTGGCGCGATGAAGTTCTAGCTATTTCATGCTTGACGCTAGATCGTTACGAGCGAAGATTGGAGCGGGAGAAATGGTTAGATTTTTTGTAAAGAATTATGCGATTGCCACTTGAGGAACTGTCCTTCTATCTCAGAAATATGTGGCCTTGCTCTCATCAACATGCTATTAACCTTTGCACGTGCTGTCCCGAAATGGTAGTGGCAATGCCTGTAGTGTCATAGAGAACATTGATGCGTCCTACTGGATCGCATTCGATGAACGTAATCAATGGAGGGTGATCGCCCGAAGCATGACTGGTTTTCTGGCATCGTCCATCCGAGAGACTGCAGTTCATTATAAAGCCCCCAAAATGAACGTAAAAACACAACCCTTAAAAACACTCGATTCTGCATTCGAGCTACATTCTACTGCTCAGGTGCAGTCTGATGCTCAGGTGCGTCTACTCCAAGGAATCTTAGAAGGAATGCCCGACGGGATCTTAATCGTTTCTGAGCATGGGCGAATCTTGCAGAGCAATTACCTTGGGCGACGGCTATGCGAACAGCTCATTGACAAGCCGACGCCGGTTGATGCAGTGCCTAAAGCCATTCATCGATTATGTGAGGCTCTGCTCGACAGCCTCGAAACGTTTGCCAATGGTGCTATGCCCAACTTTTTAATTGAGGAGGATGTACAAACCAAAGATAGTGTAGCGATTCGAGTGCGAGTGCGTTGGCTTAGCCAAGACCCTGATGATTTGAGGATTATCGTTGTGCTGGAAAATCGGTTTCAGACAGCTCAGGTGCGGGCGATCGCCGAAGGCCAACGGTATGGGCTAACAGAGCGCGAGGCTGAGGTCTGGCAGTATCGCTGTATTGGCTACACCTACAAGCAAATTTCGGAACACCTTTTCATCACGGTGGATACGGTCAAAAAGCACATTAAAAGCATCTATGCTAAGCGAGAAACGTTTCAACTAATGAATGAAGAGGTTGATAAGAACTAGTAGTTCATCAAAGCACTACTGCCGAGTCAACATGGCGAGCGCGACGCCAACCGGTTTCCTTTCCCTGACAAACTACGAAAGGGTTTGTCAAAGTCCCTGTTTAAGGTTCCTATTAAGGCTCCTGTTTATGTAAAAAAGGCGTCCCTGCCTGGAGGGACATCTTTCTTCGACTTGATCACGACTTGGCAGGTTTCACGCAAAAACAGGGGTTTGGCGTTGTGAATTTGAGAACTTTGCCAAGTCATGCTTGATGATGATATCGCCCTACGGGCTTAGGTTTAAGAGTATATCCCCCGCTGCGCGAGGGATACACTCTCCTCCAATGTCCTAACCTAAGTGCGTATTGCTACATCTGGGGTTGAGAGATTCCGTAAGACCTAGTGCTCTGTCATTTCTTGAAATTAGGGTAAATCTCGGAGGGATTTACCCTAATTTTTAATTTTGACGCTGCGCTAGTCTTGGGAGGGTAGTGCAGCATCGGTGCAACGCTCCACCGACATTGGATTTTATTCGACCCTTAGCCTGGATGAAAAATCGGCTGGGCTAATCGGTTGGCAGAAGGGCCGTAATACTATCGACAAATGCCTGATGGTCAACAACTGGCTTGGAAATGTAGGAGTCGGCACCACTCTGCTTCAAGAAGCTCTCGCGATCGCCCTGCATAGCATGGGCTGTGACAAGAATAACGGGAAGGCTAGCTGTATCAGGGTTTGCCTTCAGCATTTGCGTGATCCGAATGCCGTCTACAGGTCTCCCTTCGTAAACACTATGAGATAGAGAAACGTCCATCAAAATGATGTCTGCTTCTTTTGCTTGGGCGATCGCCAGCACTTCTTCAACATTTTCAGTGTGTTTAACGGCGAGTCCACCCCGCTTATTCAAAATCTTAGAAAATACCCGAGCGTTGATCGGATCATCTTCGACGATTAGAACCGTTTTCATAGCATTTTGCCTTTAACGTGAGTGAAGGTGTCTCAGGAGAACTCGTATCATAGCGCTTGCGATGCCCTAACGATGAATAATCGTCCTACGGATCAAGGAATTAATAAAATTTATTTTGGTGATGCAGCGGGACGACATTGCACCTGCTACCCAAATTGAGTTCAAATGATCTTATTCTCGTTCCCAGGAGCCAATCCAAAAGCCCCGTCGGGGAGGTTGGACTCCAAAAGCTCTGGCGAATTTTCAGAATGGCCAGCATGACGAGCCAATATATACCTTATATACCTTGCCCAGGTTACCTTGCTCAGGTTGGGAATCGGAGTTTTCCCATGGGAAAACTTTAGTTTCTAAATTGGGTTTAGTTTAAAGGGACTATGCCATTATCTTACGTACCTCTCGTATCAAATACAGCACAATAGCCTAAAAATTCAATTATTCTTTGTCTCCAACACACAACTTGGCAAAGTTTACAAAGGAATGTTCGCTTGGCGAACGACTAAGCTTGTGATTGAATTCTAAGCCAGTGGTGCCGCATTTTTAAGGATGTGAACGCTACTCAGAATTCAGGGTAGAGTGAAAATAGTAGCATTAGTTCATTTGCACTCATTCGACAACAACACGGGAACGTTAGATTCATGGCTAAGCAGCTTAATATCATGTCATCTGGGCACATCGTCCCTACGGCGCTTCACTCAGAGGTGCAGCAGTCTTATCTGGAATATGCCATGAGTGTCATCGTGGGCAGGGCGCTTCCTGATGTCAGAGATGGGCTGAAACCTGTCCACCGACGCATTCTTTACGCTATGCACGAGTTGGGATTGACCCCTGACCGCCCCTTCCGAAAGTGTGCTCGTGTGGTGGGGGATGTGCTGGGTAAGTATCACCCCCACGGTGACCAGGCAGTATATGACGCCCTGGTACGGATGGTGCAGGACTTCTCCAGTCGATATCCCCTCCTGGCAGGCCACGGCAACTTTGGCTCGGTGGATAATGACCCGCCAGCGGCGATGCGGTACACCGAAACCCGACTGGCTCCCCTTAGCAATGATGCGCTGCTGGAAGAAATTGGCGAAGCGACCGTTGACTTTATCGACAACTTTGATAACTCTCAGCAGGAGCCGTTAGTTCTTCCATCCCAGCTTCCTATCCTGCTGCTGAATGGTAGTTCGGGGATTGCCGTAGGCATGGCAACAAACATTCCGCCTCACAACCTGGGGGAAGTGGTGGATGGGCTAATCGCCCTGATCGATAACCCTAATCTGTCGGATGAAAAGCTGTTTAAGCTCATCCCTGGCCCCGATTTTCCTACGGGAGGCGAGATTATCAATACCAAGGGCATCCGGGATGCCTATGAAACCGGACGCGGCAGCATTCCTGTGCGGGGAGTAGCTCAGTTCGAGGAAATTCAGACTGGGCGTGGGCGGCACCGTCGTCCTGCCATTGTGATCACAGAAATGCCCTATCAGGTTAATAAAGCAGGATGCATTGAGAAAATTGCAGACTTGGTGAACCATGAGCGGCTAGACGGCATCGTTGACATCCGGGACGAGAGCGATCGCCGGGGGATGCGGGTGGTGATTGAACTACGTCGAGATGCCCAGCCAGAAAAGGTGTTGAACGACCTGTACCGGATGACGCCGCTGCAAAATAATTTCGGTGCAATTCTCCTGGCCCTTTCGAATGGACAGCCTTATCAGCACACCCTGCGGGATATGCTCCGGTTGTTTCTAGAATTTCGGGAGGTGACCCTCACCCGTCAATATCGCCATGAACTGGAGCAGCGGGAAAATCGTCGTCATGTGGTGGTGGGCTTACGGCTTGCCCTGGATAATATTGATGAGGTTATCGATATTTTGCGGGATTCCCCTGATGGTACCACTGCCAAGGCGGAGATGCAGGAGCAGCTTGACCTGAGCGATCGCCAGTCTGACGCTATCCTTTCCATGCCCCTGCGCCGCTTGACGGGATTAGAGCGGCAAAAGCTAGACACCGAGTATGAAGAACTGACCCAGCGCATTGAAATCCTCGAACGGTTGCTGGGCGATCGCCGTGAATTTTTCAAGGTGCTGAAAAAAGACCTGCGGACGCTCAAGAAAAAGTTTGGCGACCCTCGCCGCACCCGCATTCTCAGCGAAGCAGAGCGAGAACAGGAGCAGGACCGCTTGGAAGAGTTGGCTGCTAAGGAAGCCGCCACCGCCGAAGATGTGGTGCTGGAGTTTACTCAGCAAGGGTATGTGCGCCGTAGTTCTCCCAAGTCGTTCCAACGGCGGCGGGCAAAACAGGTGGAAGAAATGACCGCTGAGCTAACCGATGCAAGTGATGCCGATATTGTCACCCAAGTAGAAACGACCAGCACCCAGCAGGAACTTCTGGTCTTCACCCGGAGCGGCAAAGCGTACAGCCTGAGCATCAAAGACATTCCCCAAACGCCTCGCAACTCCAAGGGTGCGCCGCTGATTATGATGCTGCCATCAGCAGTGCAGTCCACAGGCGACCCAGACACCATCGCTTCTCATTTAGTTTATCCGGCAGATGACGCATCCTACGATATTGCCCTGGTGACTCAACAGGGGCGGATCAAGCGGGTGGCTCTGTCGGACTTTAAGAGCCTCAGCGCCCGAGGATTGACGGCACTGAAGCTGAAAGACGGGGACGAGCTACGCTATGTGATTCCCATCAAGGGAGGTGACCAGCTTGTGCTTGCGAGTTCCGGAGGACGAATGCTGCGGTTTGAAGCCAATGATGATCAGCTCCCCGAAATGGGGCGCACGGCTCAGGGACACATGGCAATGCGGCTCAGCAAGAAGGAGCATCTGGTGGGCTGTGTGGCGATCGCCCAGAATACCGATGAACTAATGATGGTAACGAAACAGGGCTTTGCCAAGCGCATGGCAGCAAACGAGCTGCGCCAGGGGAACCGGGGGGACATTGGCATTCAATCCATCCGGTTTGTCAACAAAACTGATGCGCTGGCGGGTATTGCCCTGGCCCATGCCAACACTTTTGTAACAGTCTTCACCAGCGCAGATCAAGTGGCAAAAGTGCCTGTGGAAGCGACGAAACTGTCGGATATGCGAGGAGGGGGCGATCGCCTGTTTCGTCTGCCGAAGAAGGAGTTTATCACTGAGATTTTGGTCGCCTACACACCGGATAAGCCGGAGGAAGACTAATCTCACTTCTCTATTCTGTGGCTACCCTAGACAGATAAGTAGTTGAGCAAAATTATTTACACATTTTCCTAGGGGCACACCCCGACGGGGTGTGCCCCTAGGAAACTTGTTTGTAATTAATTCTGCGTAGGTACTTAATACTGTAATTTCTTGGTCTAAGTAAGAAATCTTGACCGGGTCAGTAGCTTGGCACAATTAAAAACCAGATATAAAACCCTGCGCCGCCTGCCGCGCAGGCAGCACAGGGTTTACGGGTTTTAAATTAATTGTGTTCACCTACTGATAGCACTTTGCAAGCGCTATCAGTACAGCACAGGTGAGGGTCGGCGCTGAGCGCC
>CAYXJG010000332.1:0-6151 GCA_964465285.1 uncultured bacterium | reverse complement strand
AGGATCAAGCCCAGCATTAGCTAGGCCAGATAACTTATGTGTACTTAGTAGCCCAACCTGGGAGAGGGACTTTGAATGTGTTCGGTTCTCCTTCTCCCAAACTGGGAGAAAGGGCTAGGGGATGTAGAGCTTTGCTCTTCCCGCAGGGTGTGCCATTCATAGCCTGAGTAGTTACAAAAACGGCTTAAAACAGGCTCATTGTCTAGCCAAGATCCGTAGCCAAGATCCGTAGGGTGGGCATTGCCCACCAATCGCTCATTGCCTAGTACTTGAAGGCGCAAATAGCCTCACTGTTTTTGATAGGCAGAACTCCTGACACATAAAGAATCCCCATTCTGCCTTTATCCTTCTGACTTCTGACTTCCGATACTAGGTTGCAAGGTTCAGGTGAGCGTTGCCCACCCGACTTTATACACGACTTGGCAAAGTTCTCAAATTCACAACCAAAAAACAGGGGTTTGGGGCGCTCGGAGCGCGCCCCAAACCCCTGTTTTTTCTTGAAACTTGTCAAGTCGTGTGTATAAATAATTCAGGCTAACGCATTGTTGTTTGCGCACCTCTCGATTGCGAAATAGAGTGAAAGTGAGTTATTTTTGAGCATCAAGGCTGTGCCTGTCCGATGCAGACACCGATTCGGCTAGTGACGGTTTTCCTTGAGGAACAACAGGCTGGACACCTACAATGACAAACTATTGCAATGACAAACTATTGGGCGATCGCAATTGGCATCAACCAGTATCAATCTTTTCAGCCTCTGATGTATGCCCAGTGGGATGCATATAGTCTTCAGCAATGTCTACAGCAGGACGGACTATTTCCATCATCCCAGTGCAGGCTGCTGACGGATACATCCCCTCCTGTTGACGGCTACTCCACTCAACCGTCTCGCCAGCAGATTCAGCACCATATCGTTGACGTATGCCAACGGCATATCGACGTGGACGATGTGCTGTGGGTCTTCTTTAGTGGCTATGGTGCCTGTGATGGACGCCGAGACTACCTGATGCCCCTAGATGGTGATCCCAGGCAGTCCATTGCCACGGGGATTCCCATGAGCGAACTTTTTGCCACCTTGAAGACTACTCCAACTTCCAATATTGTGCTGTTGCTCGACATGAAGCAGTTTGGGGGAGGAACTGCGAGCGAATCAGGGCATCTGCTGGGGCAACATACCCTTGCCCTTGCCCAAGAGCATCAAATACCGACAATCCTGTCGTGTCAGCCAGGGCAGTTTGCCCATGAAACCCTGGCCCTGCGGCAGGGGCTTTTTACGGCTGCCCTCCTGGAAGGCATTCAACACGCGGGCTGCATTACTCTGGAGCATTTAGCGCAGTATTTGGGCGATCGCCTCCCTGAGCTGAGTGAGCAGCACTGGCGACCCCGTCAAGACCCGGCAATACTGATTCCGCCAGAACTGCGGTACCAGCTCATTTTGCCCGGCAAAGAAAAGCCTGGTTCTCGAGCACCTGGAGATCAGAGGAGTCCCTTTGTCACTCCTGGTAGCGCTCCCGATGTAGCACCAGAACCTGAGGAATCGCCACCCGCCCCTCCCCGTGCTCCGACTCAAGGATCACCCCCCTCTGCACCTGCCCCGACACCGACACCTGCGCCACTGCCTGCCCCTCTGGTTCCTGGCGTGCAGCCTGGTGAAGAGACAGAGCCTTCCACTGAGGATGATCAGCGCTTCTGGCGAGATTTGCTCAAGTGGGGCGGTGCCCTTCTCGCGCTATTGCTTTTAGGAGTCCTGATACGCAACTGGTCTGCCTTCCGAGGTGGCCCCGATGTCGCGCCCTCCAACGACAATGCTTCTGAGCGTATCCAGCCTGCACCCTCCTCGGCCCAAGCAAATGCTAGTAACGGAACTCCAGCCGCTCCTGCGGCCACGGAAAACACGCCGCCGCTTAACTTTGATGCTGAATCTAACGTTCCCATCGACTCCCCCCTGGACGCAGCCCAACAGGCGATCGCCGCCGGGCTGCCGCTAAAAGCCCTTGACATTCTCGATCAAGTGCCTGCCAGAAACCAAACAGAGCAATATGCAACCCTGCGGGCAGAGGCCGAACAATTGACAAATCAGGTCGAGCAGACTAACCGGGCGATTCTCAACGCAGCCCTTGCATCCATGAACCAAGCGCGGGAAGAAGCTCCTGTTAATCAAGCCTCTGATTTTCATCGGGCAATGGAGCAGGCCAGCCGCATTGAGTCCGGTCAACCTTTCTACGACGAAGCTCAACAATATATTGAGCGGTGGAGCTATGTCATCCTGGATTTAGCTCAAGCACGGGCAAACACAGGTGAATACGAAGATGCGATCGCCTCTGCCCGCCTAATTCCGCCTAGCCAGGAAGACGCCTATGCCCAAGCTCAGCAGTTCATTCAGCAGTGGCAACAGAACATCACCCAGACATCTGCAACCCAAGACGCCATAGAGCAGGCAAGCGCCCTCATTCAGCCGGATCAAGCATCATCCTATAACGATGCGATCGCCCAGCTTCGACGCATCCAGCCTGACCAGCCTGGCTATGAAGCAGTCCGCGCCCAGATAAACCAGTGGTCTAAAGACATCTTGCAAATCGCCTACGCCCGCTTAAACGACGGCGATGTCTATAAAGCAATCAACGCCGCAGCACTGGTGCCTGATGATGCGGAGGTGTACTTAGAAGCTCGGGAAGCCATTGAAGGGTGGCGTACCGAGCTTCGTGGAAATTAGGGACCTGTGGCTAGATAAAGTACCAGGAGAGGGGCGGCCCTAATTCTAAGTATTAGCCGAGGATTCTGATGGGGCGATCGCCTGAGCCGCCATCTGCTTTTCATCCGGCAGCTTAACATTGCGTGCCAATCCAACGAACTGAAGAAACCGAATCGTCAGCCAAGTCAGATCAAATTCCCACCATTGCAAACCATGCCGGGCAGAAAACTGAAAAGCATGGTGGTTGTTGTGCCAGCCTTCCCCAAAAGCCAACACGCCAACCCACCAACAATTAGTTGAATAATCTCCAGAGTCATAGGTGCGATAGCCAAACTTGTGCGTTGCGCTATTGACAAACCAGGTGACATGGTAGACCAAAACTAACCGGACACAAATCCCCCAAATCACAAACGGCCAGCCGCCGATGAGATAGAGCATGCCACCCAGGGCCACTTGAATCCAGAAAAAATAAGTGTCGAGAAACCGATACACCGGATCATCGGCAATATCTTTTGTGAAGCGAGGAACTTCCACTTCGGCGGGAACATCGTAAAACATCCACTCCATGTGGCTCCACCAAAACCCCTTTCCGGAGTCATGGTGGTCTACGTCCTGATCAGAGTAGAGGTGATGGTGACGGTGCAGCCCCACCCACCAGATAACCCCCCCCTCCATTGACAGCGCGCCAAAAAAGATGAGTAAACATTCTAGCCACTTAGGCACTTGAAAGCTACGATGGCTGGCGAGGCGATGCCACCCCAGCGTAATTCCCAACCCGCCCGTTACCCAATACAACAGAGCCATGATGCCAACGGCACCCCAGCTAAAGTTACTCGGCAGTAGGGCAAATAATGCACCGATATGGAGGATGGACATCACAATAATGACCCCCCAGTCCTTCTTCAAATTTTGAGGTTTTAGCCTTGGCAACTTCGGAGGTTTCAGCTCTGGAGAAGACGTGAGTGATGTTACAGAAGCCATGCAAAAAATCGATGTGGTAAACAGCATTAAATAACTTGAGCCAAATTTTGGTGGGGCGGCGCGGCAATGCCGCGCCGCCCCACCAAAACTGGATTTTACTTAATCTTTGATCCTAAGACTCATCGACCAGTTTAATCTTTTTCGCTAATCCGAAAAAACTTAGCCCTTGAATCATCATCCAGGTCAAGTCAATTTCCCACCATTTCATACCATGCCGGGCAGAATATTGATAGGTGTGATGATTGTTATGCCATCCCTCTCCATAGGCGAGAAGAGCAACCCACCAGCAGTTGGTCGAGCGATCGCCCGATTCATAGGTACGATAGCCAAAGGTGTGGGTTGCGCTGTTGACTAGCCAGGTGGTGTGGTACACCAACACCAGTCGCAGAAAACCACCCCAAACAACAAACGGCCATCCGCCAATGAGATATAGGAAACCAACAAAAGCAACTTGAATTAAAACAAAGTTCTTATCTAAAAATCGATAAAATGCATTCTCTGAAATGTCCTTTGTAAACCGGGGGATTTCGTCTTCCGCAGGAACGATATAAAACATCCACTCCATATGGCTCCACCAAAAGCCTTTACTAGAGTCGTGATGGTCAACATTTTGATCCGAGTACAAATGATGGTGGCGATGTAAGCCGACCCACCAAATTGGCCCGCCTTGCATCGCAAGGGTGCCACAAAACACGAGAGCATACTCTAGCCACTTGGGTGTCTGAAAGCTTCGGTGGGTCAACAGGCGATGCCACCCCAGGGTGATGCCACACCCTGCCGTTAGCCAGTGCAAGAAAAGACAGACCCCAACGGCTGGCCAGCTAAAAAAGGCGGGCACAAATGCGAGTAGCGCCAGAAGATGCAGTGCAACCATGAATATCGTGGTTGACCATTCGATTGGAGGTTTTTGTGTTGTTGCAATAGTCATCAAACATTCTCAATTAGAACAGAATACAGGAGTTACGCCACCATAGGGGGCGCATTTTCCTGCGGTGTAATCTAAACAGACTCATCGCTCGCACAACTAGGCGCGAAATTCAGAGCCTTTTTTCAAAAACAGGAGAAATATCCCATCATGAACCGTTCTGAAAGAATTCAGCAGGCAGAACAGGCGCTCTTACCGATTTTTTCTGGAATCGACATCCAGGTCAAGAAAAATCTAGCACGAGTGTTAAATGCCATGCGTGCATATAAAGTGGGAGTTCACCACTTCTCCGGGGTGACAGGATATGGCCATGACGACCTCGGACGCCAAGTTCTAGACCAGGTTTTTGCAGACGTGGTGGGGGCTGAATCTGCACTCGTACGAGTTCAATTTGTATCTGGAACTCATGCGATCGCCTGTGCTCTTTATAGTGTTTTAAGACCTGGCGACGAATTATTAGCCGTTGCCGGGCCTCCCTACGACACCCTGGAAGAAGTCATCGGCATCCGAGGGGCTGGGCAGGGTTCTCTCCGGGATTTCGGAGTATCCTACCGTCAGCTTGAGCTGACTGAATCAGGCACTCTCGACTGGGATGCTCTGAACACTGCTGTCCAGCCTCACACCAAGATGGTGACCATCCAGCGCTCTTGCGGATACGCGTGGCGGCCTAGCCTGGCGATCGCCGACATTGAGCGCATCGTCCACACTGTCAAACGTCAGAACCCGGACGTTGTCTGCTTTGTGGACAACTGCTATGGCGAGTTCGTGGAGAATCGGGAACCCACTGCTGTCGGTGCTGACCTCATCGCAGGTTCCCTCATCAAAAACCCAGGAGGCACCATCGTCCCAGCGGGGGGCTATGTCGCAGGACGAGCCGACTTGGTGGAATCTGCCGCTTGCCGCCTCACCGCTCCCGGCATTGGCAGCGAAGGGGGCGCAACTTTCAACCAGAATCGGCTACTGTTTCAGGGGCTCTTTCTGGCTCCGCAAATGGTAGGTGAAGCCCTCAAAAGCAACCACCTCATTGCCCATGTGTTTGACCAACTGGGCTATCCCGTCAATCCCCCCCCTGGGAAACCGCGCCGGGATGTCATTCAAGCCATTCAACTGGGAACCCCTGAAAAAGTCATTGCCTTTTGCCGCGCTATCCAGGCCTATTCCCCAGTAGGTTCCTACCTTAACCCAGTCCCCGCTAACATGCCCGGCTACGAGAGCCAGCTTGTGATGGCTGGAGGAACCTTTATTGACGGCAGCACCTCCGAGTTGTCCGCCGATGGCCCCCTGCGAGAACCCTACGTCGTATACTGCCAGGGAGGCACCCACTGGACTCACGCGGCGATCGCCCTGGAGGCAGCGGTGGAGGCCGTGGGGGAGTTTGGGTAGAGGGTGGTGGAGTGGTGGGATGGTGGGGAGCAAGGTAGAAGGGGTTAGGGGTGGTGATACCCACTCACTCACTCACTCATCTACCCACCTAAGGGATCTGCGGCTAAAAAAGATACCAGAAGAAAAGAGCAGCGGGCTGCGCCCGCTGCTCTTTTCCGGGTACTTTATTTTCT
>CAYXJG010000331.1:0-6153 GCA_964465285.1 uncultured bacterium | reverse complement strand
GGTCGCCTTAGGCGACCTTTTTGCCCCATTGAATTCCATACTGAGAATTGCTGGGCAGAAATTGGAGAGCTGTTATCCAAAACGTTTGATTCAAACCATGCGCGGCGTTGGACATGTGCTCCGCGAGTGATGCCTCTTCTTCTGCAAGAATTGCCAAAGGAATGCGTTGAGCCTTATAAATACGGCTATCATAGACCTTTGGTATTGTAGGCAAAGCTATGGGTAGACAGCGGACACTTTTAGCACTCATCCTCCTCCTGGCGCTGGTGGCGGTTGTGGCAATTGTGCGGACGCCAGTCCGGCTGGGGTTAGACTTGCGCGGCGGCTCTCAACTGACGCTCCAGGTGCAGACCACCGAGGCAGTTTCTCAAATTACGCCAGAAAAGCTACAGGCTGTTCAGCAGGTGGTTGAAAACCGAATTAATGGTCTGGGGGTTTCAGAGGCGGTGGTGCAAACTGCGGGCACCGACCAGTTGATTGTGCAACTGCCGGGGGTCAGCGATCCAGAACAGGCGGAACGGGTTTTGGGGGGCACCGCCCAGCTTGAGTTCCGAGAGCAAAAACCCGGCACTGAAATTCAAACGCTGAGTGTATTTCTGGCACAGCGGGAGGAAATTCGGGCCCAGGTGGATACCCTTGACCGGGAGGAATATCAGGCACAGCTTGATGAGGTGAATGAGGCGATCGCCGCCCTGTTTGAAGACCCGGTTCTAACGGGCGAGCGCCTCCGCAATGCAGCCGCCCAGCCCCTCCCCAATGGTAATTTCTGGGAAGTCACCCTGGAATTTGACAACCGGGGAGGCAATCTATTCGCAGAGCTTACCAAGAATGTTGCCGGTACCGGACGGGCATTGGGCATCTTTTTGGATGATGCGTTGCTCAGTGCTCCTACCGTGAATGTGCAATATGCCGAAACGGGCATCACCGGAGGCCGCGCCAGCATTACAGGCAGCTTCACCGCTGAAACTGCTGGCGAACTGGCGATTCAGCTTCGGGGCGGGGCATTGCCCGTGCCCGTGGAGATTGTCGAAAACCGAACCGTGGGTGCAACCTTGGGGCAAGACAGTGTGCGGCGGAGCCTCTATGCCGGGTTAGGAGGGTTATTGCTGGTGCTGGTATTTATGGTGGTGTACTACCGCTTGCCAGGGGCGATCGCCGACGTTGCCCTGGTCATCTACGCGACCCTAACCTTTGCCGTCTTTAGCCTGCTGCAAGTAACCTTGACCCTACCGGGTATTGCAGGGTTTATCCTCAGTATCGGCATGGCAGTAGACGCCAATGTCCTTATCTTTGAGCGCACCCGAGAAGAGCTTCGCTCAGGCCGCACCCTTTACCGCTCGGTAGAATCTGGATTCTACCGGGCCTTTTCTAGCATTTTGGACAGCAACCTCACGACACTAATTGTGTGTGCAGCGCTGTTTTGGTTCGGGACGGGCTTGGTGAAAGGCTTTGCCTTAACTCTGGCTATTGGAGTTGGCATCAGTATGTTCACTGCCTTGACCTGTAGCCGAACTCTGCTCCTGGTCGCGCTTAGCGTTCCCAACTTACGGAAGCCAGCACTCTTTTGCCCGAATCTGGATGCCATCAAGCAGGCACCCAGCCCAGCATCGCGCTAGAACTGTCTTCTTAAGAATCTCTGGAGCAGCGGGTGATGAACACCCCAGTGCAATCATGGCTCTCTTCGATGTTTCACAACCTGACCACATTCCCTCAACCTTGAAGAACAAAAGCCGTCCGTTGGAGCATTCCTAATAAAGTCTATGAAACTGTATGTTACAAAACAGCGATCGCTCTGGTGGACAATTTCCGCCATCTTCATCGCCATCAGCATTATTTCTATGCTGGTGTCCTGGCAGCAGTTGGGCGCGCCTCTCCGTCCGAGTCTGGATTTTGTGGGAGGGAGTCGGCTTCAGCTCGAACGCGACTGCTCCGTTGACGCGAACTGTGATGAGCCTATCAGCCTCAATGCTGTGCGGGATGTTGTGGCAGAACAGGGGTATCCCAACAGTTCCGTTCAGATTTTAGGGAACGATGGGCAGGGGTTCTCCGTCCGCACATCAGAGCTCGATGTTGATGAGCGCACCGCATTGATTGATGCCCTTGAGACCGAAATTGGCACCCTCGACCCCCTCGCCACTCAGATTGATACCGTTGGTCCGACCATTGGGCGACAGATTTTCAGGTCTGGGGTAACGGCATTGCTTCTGTCTTTCCTTGGTATTACGGCGTATCTCAGCTTTCGATTTCGGCTCGATTACGCAATCTTTGCCCTGGTTGCTCTGTTTCACGATGTTGCCATTACAATGGGCATCTTTTCCATTCTGGGCTTAGCAACGGGCCGGGAGGTTGATAGCCTGTTTATCGTAGCTCTACTAACGGTCGTTGGCTTCTCTGTAAACGATACAGTCGTCATTTATGACCGCATTCGTGAAACCAGCAAACTCAATCCGACCCGCAATATCGATGATGTCGTTGATGATGCCGTCAATCAAACGCTCACTCGGTCGATTAACACCACGCTGACCACCACGCTGACCTTATTTGCCATTGTCCTCTTTGGTGGTGAAACCCTTAAATATTTCGCCCTGGCGCTCATTATTGGATTCATCTTGGGTGCCTACTCCAGTATTTTCATTGCTAGTACATTACTGGAATGGTGGAGAGAAAGGCATCCTATTCAGCCTGACATCATTTCAGGCGATACCGCTGAGATGCTAGAAGAGGACGAGACCTCTCCCAAGAACGACATTATGAATGCATCGATTGTTGATTCTGGCGAAGACTCTGAAACTGACGATTCTGCATCAGATCCATCATTGTCCAAGGATGATCACGCAGATCACGACAATGGAAGGGATGACACCTATGTGATCGAAGCAGAATTTGACAGTGACCCTTCCCCCCGCGATCCTTTGTAAGTTCCTTTGATAAGTTGATGCCCGTGATTTTATTGGAATACACGTTAGGAATCTGAAAACATGGACGATTCACTCGTCAAACAACTGCTCGAAGACCTCCAGAGCGATGACGAAACTACTCGAGACAAGGCCACCCAAACCCTGTGGCAGCTTTGGTTCAATCAAAAGGGAGAGCATGGCCTGGATCTGCTGCGTCGTAGTCAGATGGCCTATGAGTCGGGGGATGTGGAAGGGGCCGAACTCATGCTGTCAACCCTGGTTAACAACCAACCTGATTTTGCAGAAGCATGGAATCGACGAGCCGTACTTTACTATGTCCAGGGAAACTACTCGCAGTCCTTAGCAGATTGTCAAAAAGCCACGGAACTTAATCCACATCATTTCGGAGCATGGCATGGCATGGGACTATGCTATGCCGCTTTGGGCGACTTTGCAGAGGCGATTCAAGCTTTCCGAAAAGCCCTCGACATTCAGCCCTTTGCCCTGGTTAATCAAAAGCTCATTCTAGAATGCATCGCCCGCTTGAACTGATAGGAATAGACTTGTCTCTATCAGAAGATGGCTGACAAGACGAACCATTCTTTCAACAATAGTAGACAGGTGAGCACAATTAACTATCTTGTAAAATCCTAAGCTTATAAAATTCTGCATCGTCTCCTACGCGGGCAGCGCAGAGTTTCGGAGTTGGTTTTTAATTGTGCCGAGGTACTTACAGCGCTTTGCAAGCGTATCAAGTGCAGCAAAGGTGAGGGGCGGTGCTCCGAGCCGCCCCTCACCTTTGCTCAATCAACTTTCACACCGCTACAGCACCCAACGTTTGGTGGCATGACTTGGCAAAGTTCTCAAATTCACAACGCAAAAACAGGGGTTTGGGGCGCGCTCCGCGCGCCCCAAACCCCTGTTTTTGCGTGAAACCTGCCAAGTCGTGTGGTGGGGTAGTGATGCCATGTCGCCTCAGCATTATTCAAGTTTGCAGCATTTAACTTTCATGCGTGCAGCCTTATGAGCTGAGAATAAGCATAGTGATAGGCATGGCGTGCTATCCGGTAGTTCAACTCAAGTACGTATTGACGGAATAGTTATGGCATTCAGCAGTCACAATCAGCAGCGTAATCATCGGTTTAATAACGGAAGCGATCGCAATGGAAATCGAGAGCATCACGGCAGCGGGTTTTTCCTAGGGCGAAATTCGGGCGATCGCCCCTCTAGGGAGAACGACAGTCCAGATGGAGGCGGGCCGGGGTTTAGCTGGCTGGGGCGATCGCTCATCTTCATTGCCGTCGGGTTGCTGATCTTCAATGGGTTGGGTTCTTTTTTCCGCCAAGGGCAGTCAGAGATGGTTCCCTATAGCCAATTTTTAGAGCAGGTGGATGAAAGTCAGGTCGATCAGGCAGTCATCGCTCCCGACCGCATTCGCTATGCCTTGAAATCGAGTCCGTCAGGGGACGATGAGGGGACAGGTGACGGTGTTGGCACCGCTGGAAACCGTGAAACACCTTTGGAATATCAGACAGTTCCCCTGGAAAACGATGCAAATCTAACGGAACTATTGCGATCGCACAATGTCGAATTCTCGGTGGTTCCTTCCCAAGATGGGGGAGTGTTGGGCTTTTTCCTGAACTGGCTACTGTTCCCGCTGTTGTTTTTGGGCATCTGGGTGTTCATCCTGCGGCGATCGCAGGGGGGTATCGGCGGCGCGGCTTCCCTTGGCGTTGGCAAGAGCAAAGCACGGCTTTATGCAGAAGGAGACACTCAAACGACCTTTGAGGATGTAGCCGGGGTAGAAGAGTCCAAAGCGGAGCTGCAAGAGGTTGTGGACTTCCTAAAAAATTCGTCTAAGTACACCCGGTTGGGGGCAAAAATTCCAAAGGGTGTATTGCTGATTGGCCCGCCAGGAACAGGAAAAACCCTGCTAGCGAGGGCAGTTGCGGGAGAAGCGAATGTGGCATTTCTCAGCATTTCAGGCTCCGAGTTTATCGAGATGTTTGTCGGTGTGGGTGCATCCCGAGTCCGTGACCTGTTCGAGCAGGCGAAAAAGCAGGCTCCCTGTATCGTTTTTATTGATGAGCTAGACGCCCTGGGAAAATCCCGTGGAGGCCAGAGTCCCTTTGCAGGGGGCGGCATGAGCGAGCAAGAGCAGACCCTCAATCAGCTTTTGAATGAAATGGATGGCTTCACGCCCAACAACGGCGTAGTGATTCTTGCTGCCACGAATCGCCCTGAAGTACTTGATCCTGCCCTTCAGCGCCCTGGACGATTCGACCGCCAGGTTGTGGTCGATCGACCGGACAAGCTAGGACGTAAAGCGATTTTAGAAGTCCACACCCCCAACGTAAAACTTGCCGAAGATGTGGATTTAGGACGGCTAGCAGCGCGGACACCCGGATTCGCTGGCGCAGATCTCGCCAACCTGGTCAATGAGGCTGCACTGCTGGCAGCCCGACGGAGAGGTGATGAGGTTCACATGGCAGACTTTAATGAAGCAGTAGAAAGGGTCATTGCGGGCCTGAAGAAAAAGAGCCGCGTCTTGTCTGACCAGGAAAGAACGACCGTTGCATACCACGAAACCGGCCATGCGATTGTTGGTTCTCTGATGCCAGGTGCAGGAATCGTTGAGAAAATTTCGATTGTTCCCCGTGGCGTCGGAGCCTTGGGCTATACCCTACAGCTCCCCGAAGAAGATAAATTTTTGGTAGGAGAAGATGAATTGCGGGGACGCATCGCCATTCTCCTCGCCGGGCGATCGGCAGAGGAATTGGTTTTCGGTAAGGTGTCTACGGGTGCAGGAGACGATATCCAGAAGGCCACCGACATGGCAGAACGGTTTGTCACTGTCTATGGCATGAGCGACAAACTGGGGCCTATTGCCTTTGAGCGTCAACAGCAACAGTTCATTGAAGGCATTAGCAACCCCCGCCGAACAGTCAGTCCTCAGGTAATGGAAACTATTGATGAGGAAGTAAAAGCCATAGTGGACGGTGCCCATCACATGGCATTAGAGATTCTGTCACACAATCGTCAGGTTCTTGAAGACATTGTCCAGGAACTTTTGGATTCTGAAGTGCTTGAAGCTCAAGCCCTCACCGAGCGATTGAACCGAGTTTCCCCCCCGGAATCCATCAGCGATTGGCTTATCACTGGGACACTCTCCGAGCCGCGGGAGGAACAGCACGTCCAACCTGTTTAGGGACTTGCAAGAAAATAAAGTACCCGGAAAAGAGCAGCGGGCTGCGCC
>CAYXJG010000330.1:0-6161 GCA_964465285.1 uncultured bacterium | reverse complement strand
CCTTTTTATTAGGGCGGCGCGGCATTGCCGCGCCGCCCTAATAAAAATTTGGTTCACGTTATTTAATTCTCGGTCCTTAGCAATATTTTCAGGAATCAAATAGGATTCCTACAATCCTTGATCCTAAACTGATAGGATAGATATTGACGTGCTGTCTATTTAGTAGTTTGCCAGGCAAACCTTATGCCGAGTTACCGCATTGATGTGACGCGCGTTACATCAATGCGTCGTTAACCCTATAAATTTTGTCTGGCGAGTGGGATGCACAAAGCGCACCTCACTCAGCCTTGGTCATGGATGCTTCTATCAGTTTGCCTTGACTCTCCAGCATACGGCAGGGTTCATAGTGGTGAGTTGTTAAATGCTCTTACAGCAGCACGTCTTACTCAAAGCGATCCGAATATCCTACGAGCCTTTGGCATTCAAAGCCTCTGACGGGAATTTTGAGAGAGTTCTACATAAGCGGCAATCGAGTTTGGAGAAAATTTATGAAGTCTGCAGCAAAAATCGTTCGGCATGTTGGCTTAATGTTGTCTACTGTTGTGTTGGCGATCGCCACCTTTGCCATTTCCACCTCCCCCGCATTGGCAGCAACTGTCGAAGTCAAAATGGGGGCTGACAACGGCCTGCTTAAGTTTGTTCCTAGTGAAGTCACCGTTGCTCCTGGGGATACCGTTAAGTTTGTGATGAACAAGCTGGGTCCCCACAATGTCGTATTTGACAAAACTCCCGGTGGCTCTGACCTGGCAAAATCCTTGTCGGCTAATCAGCTTCTCTTTGCGCCTGGGGAGTCTGTGGATGTGAGCATCCCTGGTGATGCACCTACTGGCACCTACAGCTACTACTGCACCCCTCACCGTGGTGCTGGTATGGTCGGTAAGATCAACGTCCAGTAACCCTCTTGCCCTGGGCTACAGTGTCAGTCTTTGAATGGGGGGGGAATCCTGCGCTCAGCGCAGGATTCCCCCCCCATTCAAAGTTCTATTCTTCAATCAAAAGTCGGCACAATCCTTGCCAGTTCTTGTCTTTGACAGTAGACAATCGCGCTCAACTGATTAGACTTGATCAAGGGTTTTGCCCATTAGCTTGCGAAACTCTAGCATAGCGGTATAGGTAGGCATCACGTAGACTGTATCGCCGTCGTGCGATCGCCCAAAGGATTCCTCAATAGTCTGGCGAATATTCTCATCTACCCTAATACGCTGCACCTGGGCGGGGTGATCAAAGGCATATTTCAGCCGGACACGCATATCTTTGGCGCGGATGCCTGTACACATCATCCAGTCAATCGTCGCACCATTCAACCGCTCTAGCTGGCTGTCCCAGAGCCAGGATACATCTTTACTATCGGCAGTGTTGTCGTTGATGGCAAAGATAAGTTTGAGACCAGAAATTGTCGCCACCAGATCGAGGCTGAGGGTAAAACTGGCAGGATTTTTCACCAGCAGCAACTGATAGTTGACTCGCTTACTCCCCCGCTGTTTTACCAGCACTTCCCCTCGGCCAAAGGCAGGATCAAATTGCTGAAATCCGCGTACAATGCACTCATCACTGACTCTTAACAGCTTAGCAATAGTAATGGCGGTAAGAGCGTTATACACATGGAAAAATCCAGGCGATGCAATCCTTACCTTTAGGTTTGTTACTGACGTGCCGTCTACATTTCCAGCAACCTGAATATCAGTCGTGAGGTCGGAGTTAATCTGGAGAGAGGGCGATCGCAATATATTCTGCTCAATCCCCCGCATTCCCTTAAACTCCCCTTCATAGGGTAAATTCTTCGAATATTCTTCAGGCAGAGAGACAAAGTGAGTCGGATTGTCGAGGGTCTCGGTCAACCGGGATGTGCGCGGATCATCACCATTGACCACGACCCGTGCGTGGGGACATTGGGCAATACCATCGCGGATCAGCTTTTCGGTCATGTCTGTTTCCCCGTAAGCATCCAACTGGTCGCGGTAAAGGTTAGTAACAGCAATGATGTTAGGGTGCAGGAGGGTCGCAATGCGAGGCAGAGTGGCTTCCTCAACTTCTAGAATGGCGTGGGTGACGTTGAGAGTGCCAAAAGGACTGCTCTGCTTCAGCAATTCCGAGAGGATTCCCTGGCTCAGATTCGCTCCAGCGCGGTTTCGCAGCATTCGCACGCCCGCTTCATGACTGAGGATAGAATTGAGCATCGTCTGGGTTGTAGTCTTACCGTTGGTGCCCGTGACAACAATCACATTCGGAACCTGGGAAATCAGCAGCTTAAAGGTGAAGGGAAAATACTTGCCGATGATAGAGCCCGGTAATGCCGTCCCCGATCCTCGTCCACTGGCTTTAATGGCGGTGATCAGGAGTTTGGCAGCGAGAATGATAGGGGTGAGAAGGAGGTATTTCATTCGGCAGTTTGATCGTGTTCCTGCTGATAGCTCAGCAACCAGTTCACCATTGTGGCACGACGCGTCTTTCGTGGCACCAGTTCATCGACGGTGTATCCTTTGAACCCCAGAACTTCCTTCAGCAGTTGTTTACTTTCCTTAGGAATGGAACGGGTGAGCTTCACCGTAGCGGGGCGGCTCTCGATGAAATTGGGGGGGACTGGATAGGCATCGCGCCAGTCGGGATCGACACCCTGGTTATTCCAGGTATCCGTTTCCTCGTCGTAACGGTAGCCCAGGGAGTGCCAGACCAGTTGATTGACAGTGGCATCATCGATTTCATCCTTGAGAATCGCCCAGTACGTATCCTGATTGAGGGGAGGAAGATATGGCATGTGGAATGATCGCATGTGGAATGATCAATGTTGAATTGAGGCTTTGGAGAAACTGAAGGGCAGTCCTTCGTTGAAATATTCTAGTATTCTCCCGTAAGTAAAGATATGGCGGTGTGTAAATTGGTTAAGCACACCCAAATTTGTTAAATGGCGGCGCTCTGCGCCGCCATTTAACAAACTATATTTAGTGCGCTTGAGCAGCGCCATATCTTAAACATTGTGGAATTCAAACGGCATGGTTCATCAGGCGAACGCTGCTTTCATTGCCCCAGAGTTAGCGGGTTGCCATACGACGTACAGCAAATAAGCTGCCCATGAGTCCGACTGAACTTCCTAGTCCCAACAGCGCAACGGGCAGCATTACGGATTTAAGAGGGCTGAGCTTTAACCCATCAGCGAGAAATTGGATGAAGTCAGGTTGCTGGCTGAGGAGTTGGCTGACAAACTGCTGAATGGCGGCGATTAGCGCCCACGAAATCAAAGCCCCGGTGACGCCAAAGGTAATGCCCTGCAAGATGAAGGGGAAATAAATCCAGGTGGAGGTTGCTCCTACCAACTGCATAACTTCGATTTCGCGCCGCCGCGCCATGACAATCAGGCGAATTGTAGTCGTGATTACGGCGATCGCCGTCAGGCTGAGCACGGAGGTGATGGTCAGGCTGACCCAGCTTAAACCGTTGTTCAACTGGGTAATGCGCTGCACTGCCTCGCTCACATACTGCACTTCATCAACCCCTTGCAGCCCTCGAATCGTGTCTGCTAGAGCGGGCACCGCTTCAGAGTTTTCAGCCTTGACCTTGAGTTCATCGACCAGAGGATTGCCATTGAGTTGCTGAGTGGCACCTGCAATGTCAGAGATTCCCATGTCGCGTACTAGCTCGCTCCAGGCGTCCTCTTTGGAGATGGAGCGCACCGCCGCCACATCAGGCAGTCCCTCAACAGAAGACTTTAGCTCATCAGCACGAAAGTTAGGTTCCAGGTAGACAGACACTTCGAGTTGGCTGCCAAACTGCTGAAGCAGATGCTCAAGCTGCCAGGATGCCTGCAAGCTAGTGCCAAACAAAAACAGCAAAACGGTGACGGTGCTAATGGCCGCCCAGTTCATCCATCCTCCTCGCTGAAGACCCAGTAGGGTTTCTCGCAGCAGGTAGTCCGCTTTTGTGAGCATCCGCAACACGGCAGTCATCTCCTCAACGCATGATTGATTGCTCTGGAGATCATATACTCATCTAAGTCTGTCGTTTTCCGCCAGTTTTATACGATTCGTTTAGAAACGTTGCGTGCTAACAAAATGTCCCTCCTTGCCCAATTGAAATCAGCGATCGCCCCTCTTGTGTCACGTATAAAGCCCTTCCTTCGCTGGCTCATTTTGGGTGGAACGCTCTTTTTCCTGGCTCATACCCTGCAACGGCACTGGCAGGAGGTTACCTTAATCCGCATTAATGAGACCGGATGGGGATTGCTGGCGATCGCCCTCCTCGTCACTCTCCTTGCCCATGCGTGGGCGGGGTGGGTCTGGAGCTGGATTTTAGAAGAGCTAGGTTATCATGCGTTGGGCAGCTGGAGCATTTTGGCGTACCTAAAAACCAATATTGCCAAATATCTCCCTGGAAACATCTGGCACTTTTATGGGCGGGTGATGGCTGCAAAGTCAGTGGGCGTGCCCCTGGAAGGAGCCGCTATTAGCGTTGCGATGGAACCCTTGCTGATGGCGATCGCCGCTCTCATGGTCGCTTTTATCAGCAACCGACAACTTAATATGGCAATCCAGACCTTGGGGCTTCTTACGGGCCTTATTCTCATCCACCCCCGTGTGATGAACCCCGTTGTCAAAAAGCTTGCTGCTGCCAAACGAAAGCTCCAGCCTCCCCCCTCTCCATCCCCTCCCTTTCACCCCGCTGCTTCCCTGCCCCACTCCACGACCCCGCCCTATCCGATTACAACTCTGACTCGCTACCCCCTCCTCCCCCTTGCCGGAGAACTCATCTTCCTCCTTCTGCGTGGAGCCGGATTTATTGTGACGGTTATGGCCCTCTATCCGCTGCCCCTGGCAGACATCTTCCCCCTGCTGAGCGCCTTTAGCCTCGCCTGGATGCTGGGGTTAATTGTCCCTGGTGCCCCTGGCGGCATTGGCGTGTTTGAAGCAACTGCCCTGGCTTTATTGGATGGCAGTACTCCCCCTGGGATTTTGCTGGGAGCAGTTGCCTTTTATCGTCTCGTCAGCACCCTTGCTGAAGCCCTCGCAGCGGCGATCGCCTGGGGCGCTGAGCAGTGCATTTCACATTCATCGTAATAAGCGTCGCAATAAGCGCATTTTTGTAGGGGGACGGCTGGGCTACGCCTGTTTCCCACAAAACTACAGGATGCCCATTAGATGGTCATTGAGTAGGTATCCTATGACCTTTACGACTTGGCAAGTTTCAGGCAAGAATGAGGGCTTGGCGCGCGCGGAGAGCGCCCCAAACCCTCATTCTTGCGTTGTGAATTTGAGAACGTTGCCAAGTCGTGTGACCTTCAGGAGATATTCATATGTTATGGATGCGGCAATCCTTCATTTTCCAAGCAAACTCTCTTTAAAGAATATAAAACCAACCTCCTCCACGGATTTTTCCTAAAAAAAAGACCTAAACCCCTCTAGATTCTTTGGAAAAATATGTTATTCTGTGTGTAAAGGTATCATTTTTATATGGATGCGCCCAGGAAAACGTATTTCTTGGTTTGTACCTGTATTGGAGCTTCACAGTGAACGAGAAGGCAGTTCGCAAATTTGATTCTGACCGTTCAATTTTTCAAATTGATGCAGAAATAGATCTGTAGGAATTAAGCGCCTCGCAATGATTTGCAAAGGCTTACTGCGAAGCATCCTCGCAAGCTCCCTTCTTTCTTTTTCTGATGCATCTATTTATCCATCAGGGAAATGCAGCATTCATACACATTCTGAGACCATAGTTTCAAGACAAGGGCTTCTCCATAAGATTCATCTGTTTAATTCATCTGTTTAAATAGATGTTAAATAGATGTCTCGCTTGATGAAAGTCTTGTTTGTGGAACGTTAGCGTTACTAAACGTAATGAGCGAGTTCTGTGATTTACGGTGCTTGCTCTCTCCTGCACAACAATCCTCCTCAGATTGCATCATGGTTCTCCCAAATAGTGTATCCCTAACGATTCTCTTGACATCAACGGCCTATCTCTTCTTTGTCTACCTCGTATTGTTTGCAATACAGCGGCTGAGACGAGTGAGCTAGCCTTGTGCTGATGACAGCCCCCTGGATAATGACAAGTCGGGTGATGACTAATTTGCAGGTCTGGTGATGGCAAAACTCAGGAAAAGTGATGACAGCATTGATGACGAATTGATGACAAGCACATGACCTGAGTAATGACAACATACCCTGACTGAATTC
>CAYXJG010000329.1:0-6164 GCA_964465285.1 uncultured bacterium | reverse complement strand
AGCGCGCCCTAAATCCCTGTTTTTGCGTGGTGAATTTGAGAACTTTGCCAAGTCGAGTGCAGATTAAAAAATTCTCATGTTTCAGTAACTCGACATATCGCGTTGAATCCAACATTGAGTTCCATGAACGGGTACCCCGTTCTTTTTTTAGAGTGGTGTCGGGCTATCCCTGACACCACTCTAAATTCTTAAGGGGCTATAGTCTTAAGAGTCTATGGAATGCTTCATTGCTGGATATCCCATAATTATGGGTATTTCGCAATTAAGGTGAAAAGCGTTTGAAGGATTATAGAGACCTCTTGAATGCTTCTTGACAGGGCGTCAAAGATCAGTGCAAATCTTTAGAAAAAATAGGGTTAAATCATGGCAGATCTCAATGGCGTAATGATGCAATGCTTCCATTGGTACATTCCGGCTGATGGAACGCTCTGGGACAAAGTCAAAAGTCGAGCAAAAGAACTGGCCGATGCTGGATTTACGGCAATGTGGCTCCCCCCGGCCTACAAAGGCATTGGTGGTGGTGCAGATGTTGGATATGGCGTTTACGACCTGTTTGATTTGGGGGAATTTAACCAGAAAAACTCCCTTCGCACTAAGTATGGGACAAAACAGCAGTATGTTGAGGCGATCGCCGCTCTCCATGACAATGGCATTCAGGTCTACGGGGATGCGGTTCTAAACCACAAAATGGGGGGCGACAACAAGGAAAAAGTCAGAGCGACGCCTTTTGCTCAGGACAACCGGCTCCAGCCCAAAGGCGAACTCCAGGACATTGAAACCTACACCCACTTCACGTTTCCAGGACGCCAGGGCAAATACTCCTCCTTTGAGTGGCACTGGCACCACTTCGATGCCGTAGACTACAACGCTGAAAACCCGACTGACTACAGCACCATCTACCTGTTTGAAGGGAAAGTATTCGACGATTACGTGGCGCTCGAACGGGGCAATTATGCCTACCTCATGGGCTGCGACCTCGACTTCCAAAACGAGTGGGTGCGGGGAGAAATCACCCACTGGGGCAAATGGTACCTCGACACCACCCACGTCGATGGTTTCCGCATCGACGCCGTCAAGCACATTTCCGCCTGGTTCTTCCCAATGTGGCTAGACGACCTAGAACGCCACGCCGGGAAAGATCTGTTCGCTGTGGGTGAATATTGGGTGCCCAACCTGGATTCTCTGCTGTGGTACATCGACTCCGTGGGCGGACGCATGTCCGTGTTCGACGTGACCCTGCACTACAACTTCTACTACGCCAGCAAAGCCGGAGGCCATTACGACATGCGCACTATTCTGGACGGCACTGTCATGCAGCACCGCCCCACCCATGCCGTCACCTTCGTAGAAAACCACGATTCCCAACCCCTCCAGGCATTGGAGACCCCTGTGGAACCCTGGTTTAAGCCCCTGGCTTACTCCCTCATCCTGCTGCGACGGGAAGGCTACCCCTGCATCTTCTACGCGGATTACTACGGAGCCGACTACGAGGACAACGGCAAAGACGGCAACAAATACTCCATCCACATGGTTTCCCACCGCTGGATTCTAGATAAGCTACTCTATGCCCGGAAGCACTACGCCTATGGTGATCAGTACGATTACTTCGACCACTTCAATACCATTGGCTGGACACGCCTTGGTGACGACGAGCATGCCAAAGCAATGGCGGTAATCATGAGCGATGGTGCCGAAGGGTTCAAGTGGATGGAAGTCGGACGCCCCCGCGCCAAGTTTGTGGACATTACCGAGCACGTTAAAGAGCCTATCTACACCAATGATTGGGGTTGGGCAGAGTTTCGCTGCAATGGCGGCTCTGTCTCCGTCTGGGTACAGGAATAGTCCATTTAAGAATCTGCCGACACGACTTGGCAAGTTTCACGCAAAGAAGGAGGTCTGGGACGCGCAGCACGTGCCCCAGACCCCCTTCTTTGCGTTGCGAACTTGAAAACTTTGCTACACTTCCACAGGCTATAACTTTAATCTTTGAGTTGAGAAATCCTGCGCGCAGTGTAGGATTTCTCAACTCAAAGGCTGCGTTTATGACCTGACAAGGTATAAACATTAAGGATTAAATAAAATTCAGCCCTAGTGGAACAGCGCGGTATTGCAGCGCCGCTCCACTAAAATTTGACTAGAACTATTTAATTCTCATTCCTAGGCCGTAGGCTGCCAAGAGTTAGCAGACTCCTCAAACCTGAAGCCACACAGTACGCTGTGAGAGCTGCTAAATCTGAGGAGTAAGCTGCTCCTTCTCAGGAATGTCAGCGTATTCGGCAACAATCTGACGGAACTCCTCACCATCAATGGTCTCCTTTTCGATGAGAAGGTCTACCAGCCGATCAATTACATGACGATTGCTGCGAATGATACTGCAAGCATCTTCGTAGCAGTGCTCAACAATTGTCCGCACCTGAGCATCAATACGAGATGCAATCTCTTCAGAATATTCTGACCGGGTCATCAAATCTCGCCCTAGGAACACCTCACTTTGCTGCCCTTCAAGGGAAATTGGTCCCAGGTCAGACATGCCAAACCGAGTTACCATCTGGCGCGCCATGCCCGTCACCTGCTGCAAGTCATTGCCTGCACCCGTGGTCACCTCCGCATCCCCAAAGATGACATCCTCAGCGGCACGGCCTCCCAAGGCTCCCGTGATTCGGGCTGTCAGTTGGGCACGAGAAATAAGGGTCTGGTCTTCACCCGGTGTAAACCAGGTTAGCCCCCGTGCCTGACCCCTAGGAATCAGAGTCACCTTCTGAACCGGATCATGATCCTTGACTAAAGTACCAATAATCGCATGTCCCAGTTCGTGGTAAGCAATAAGCCGCTTGCTCTTGCTATCCACCAGGGGTGTCCCCTCCATCCCCGCAATGACCCGATCAACCGCATCATCGATTTCCGACATGGTGATGGCTTCCTTGCGGCGGCGGGCGGTGAGAATGGCTGCCTCATTCAGCAGGTTAGCCAGATCAGCTCCGGTAAATCCAGGGGTACGGCGGGCGATCGCCTCCAGGGAAATCTCCTCCGCCAGCTTTTTATTGCGGGCATGAACCTCCAGGATCGACAAGCGTCCCTTCACATCGGGCGGATCAACCAGAACCTGACGGTCAAATCGTCCGGGACGCAGCAATGCTGAGTCCAGAACATCAGCCCGGTTCGTCGCTGCAATGATGATAATGCCGGTGTTGCCTTCAAACCCATCCATCTCGGTTAGGAGCTGGTTTAGGGTTTGCTCTCGCTCATCGTTGCCGCCACCGATACCTGCGCCTCGCTGACGACCAACTGCGTCAATCTCGTCAATAAAGATAATACAGGGAGCATTCTCTTTCGCCTTCTTAAACAGATCTCGAACGCGGGATGCGCCGACACCAACAAACATTTCAACAAACTCAGACCCGGAGATGCTGAAGAACGGAACTGCCGCTTCCCCGGCGATCGCCTTCGCCAACAAAGTTTTACCTGTTCCAGGAGGGCCTACCAAGAGAACGCCCTTAGGAATGCGAGCCCCAACCGCTGTAAACCGCTCTGGCTTCTTCAAGAACGAGACCACTTCCTGGAGATCCTCCTTCGCCTCATCAATGCCTGCCACATCGTCAAACATGACTCCCGTTTTCGCTTCCATTTGGAACCGGGCGCGAGATTTACCGAAGTTCATCGCCTGACCAGGACCCCCGGCTCCGCTTCCGGAGCGGCGGAACAACAAGAACAGTCCACCAATCAATAGAACAGGGAAGATCAAATTGCCGAGCAGTCCCCAGACGGCACCATCGTTACGGGGAGGATGGGTGTCAAAGCGAATGCCCTCGGATTTTAGTCTGGAAATCAGTTCTGGCACATTGCCAGGAAGATCAACCCGTGCCCGTTGGATACGATTCCCAATCTGCGGATCGGTCGCGTCGATGATGGCTGTCCGGCCCCCGTCATAAAAATCGACACTGGTAATACGCCCAGCGTCCAGGTATTCGAGGAATCGACCGTAGGTCATACGAGTATTAGCTGCGTTGTTCCCCACATTCATTGCAGAGGTCGAGAAGACACCCTGCCACAGAAAAAACACAATCACCAGGATTGGCAATGCCCAGAGGAGAACTGTTCTCCAGGAAAATTTCATAGCGTTATTAGCCTCTAATTCATCAGAAACAGATGTTTCGTGCGCCTACTTACGTTGAGCTGTTCTAGAGCCAGGAAGATCTGAGACGTACCGTTACAACCTACCTTCACAATAGTCTGTTGATGGGTCAGTTCGCTGACTGCTAGAGGGCAATACTGAATCTGTAAACCCGGCGATCGCCCGTCTAATGAGGAATCCAGCATACTAACCTAATGCTCAACATGCTGCGCTTCAAGCAACGTATCATGAACTCAGTAAACCAATAAGCTTGATGAAGCTGATTAATTTATGAGTGCGTACATATAAATCTTAACTAAATTTAACCTAACTGCTAGCTCTGAGCAATTGGCATAGGAGATGGAACCCTCCTATTTCGTCCTCTAGGCCATAGCCCTACTGGTTTTCCTGCTGGATACGTATTTTCGCCTCTTTTTCAAACCACTGGACGACTTGGGCAACAGATAGATGTTCAAGCGGCGTTTCTGTTTCCTGAGAGATTTGATGGAGAGGTCTGAGAGAGGAAGCAACTAGCTTGGAGAAGAAGAGCTTAAAGCTGTCGTTGGTTTCTAACCCTGCAATGTTACTGGACTGAACGGAGTCGTCCTGGCTGACCCAATCTATGATTTGGTCGCGGGAAATGGTGGCGATCGCCCCATCGTGCTCTTCAGCAATGCGCTTTAGCACCCGTAAGGAATAAATAGCCACCCGTGCAGTAAACTTGTCGCGGGATGAAAGTAGCGCCGTTTCCACTTCTGCCGCTTCTTCGGGAGTTAAAAAATCGTTAGAAGCTTGATCGTGTTCAAGCATTGCAATCCTTTATATCAGTATTCATCATGAGAACAGAACCCAGATTGAAGAAACCTAGGAAATAAGGATTCAAGAGCATCTAGCCTCAGGAGATTGCCGCGGCCATGATGGGCTGCTCCAACACAGTTGGGTTCAGGACATTAAGGCGTCGTTTCTATCATTATCTAACTAATGGATGAATCTAGTAATGGATGAATCTAGTAATGAACCTGGTAATAACCGCCGCTATTTAATGACCATTGTAACGACTCAGCCTCTTAGCTTAATCCTCATTTCCCAGCCCTGTCTCCCAAACTTGGGAGACGGGAAACCGATCCCTTTCAAAGTCCCTTTTCCAGAGGGCGAGGGGAGCCGATCCAACGTCTTGTTCCCTCTCGCCTTGGAAGAGGGCTAGGATGAAGGGCTTTCGAGGATCTGCGCATGCGTTTTGTCAGTCAATGAGGCTTACAAGCTAGAGGCTTACAAGTTAGAGGTTTACAAGTTAGTGGAAATCGCTTGAACTGGGCAGGTTGGAATACATTGTTCACAGACAATGCATCTAGATTGTGCAAACTGAAGGCGAAAGGTATGGGGATCAAGCGATAGGGCTTGGGTCGGACAAACTCCAGTGCATAGACCACAGTGGACGCAGATTTCCTCATCAATGAGAATTTCATGGCTGGCTTGTGAAACAGCGATGCTTTGCTCTTCCATCCACTCAACCGCTTCATCAATTTGGTCAATATCACCTTGAAGCTCAACCACAAGGGTTCCTGTCTGGTTGGGCGTCACTTGCGCCCGGATGATGTTAGCCGCAACATTAAAGTCCTTTGCCAATCGATAGGTGATGGGCATGTGAACGGTTTGTTTTGGAAAGGTTAGCGTGACTCGTTTTTTCACGACGGCAGGTTATCTCAGTCCTATGACGCTTCTATACTGCCACAGGTCACACATTTAGTTTCAGGGCTGATACCAATTCTCGATTTTGGATTTTCGATTTTGGATTGGCAAACCTAATAGTTGACATAGATTACAGGTTGGCTATCTGTAGTTCTACTTTCAAGAATTCACGACTTGGCAAAGTTCTCAAATTCACAACGCAAGAATAAGGGTTTGGGGCGCGCCCCAAACCCTTATTCTTGCCTGAAACTTGCCAAGTCGTAAAGAATTAGTATGACGCCAGTTCTCATGCCGTTGTAGAGCTTCAGCGAGAATTCACGGGAATCGTTAAAATTCTATAAAGACCTTGTATGACCGTGATTTT
>CAYXJG010000328.1:0-6242 GCA_964465285.1 uncultured bacterium | reverse complement strand
CCATTTGATTTCTCATACAGATATTGAATATTTCCCTCGTTATTGCTCAGATTTAAGCGACTCTTTCCTGGAAGAAACTTATTTTCCCAATCATCAATCACCTTAGCCACATCAGTTCTCTTATCCTCAGATTCATCTTCAATACGATTAAGTAACGGAGGAAATAAATAACGTGCCAACAGACAATTTTTGAGCCCAAGCTCATCAACGGGAGCAATCGTCTTTCGAGCTGTATCTCCTGTCTGGATATTATTTTTGTCAAATAAGCCTGTTTCAATTCCCTGTGTTCCTGCCAGAATCACATTAATGTTCAATCTTCGAATAATACTGGTCAGCTCATTTAATGCGGCAAAGCTCAAGAAGTCTGCATTCCCGATGATAATTGTTTCAACTTTATACCTAGTCAAAGTTTCCCAAGCTCGCTTTCGCACATTTCGCAGGCTGTCCTCAACATCCCTTAAAGGATGCCTAAATAGCTTGAGGAGAGGCTTATAGAGACCAATAGGTTTTCCTGGTTGTTCCGCTTCAATGTAGATAACTTTTGCAGGAATAACAAAGAGTCCTCCCCTCCGTCTACTTACATTTCGGTAGTAAAGTTCAGAAGACTTCAACAACCCTGAACCAGGCTCGCTAATAGCATATCCACATGTCCTCGAAAGATTCTGAATTTTTAACCACTCGAAATAATCAACATCCCGTTGCAGCGGAAGATAGGTTTTGGATTTTTGAATTTTTTCGATAAGCTGTTCGAGTTGATTCTCTTCTGGGCGCTGACGCTGACGTCTCTGACTTGAAGATGATTTGCCGGAATCTTGCTGATTGCGTTTTGCTTCCAAATCTGACACTACCAGTCCTCCTGAAACGAACGTTCCCAGTCAATAATTGGCTTATCGAGATGTCGCTTCCCCTTCTTCTTAAGGGATTTTACAGTTTTGAGCCGACTGTTAACTTTTGGCTGATTGGGCTGCGGTGAAATAGAGTTCTCCTTTTTCTGCGCTGGCTTAGCCTGCTTCTTCTGATCATCAGGAAATAGCTCAGTCACCTTTGATTGGTTCGTATCAACATTTCGTTTGGCCTGAGTTTGCCTCCGTTTAGTTCTGCGTCGTTCGCTACGCTTTTTATCGACAAACTCAGCAGTAGCCAATCTCTCTTGAGCAATTGCAAGGATGGCATGGTGATTGACTTTCTTACCTTGCTTTTCGAGCTTGTCTTTCATCCACTCTAGTTCTTTCAACGAAATCTGCAGCCGATCCAAATCTCTGGCTTGTAAAACACCAATGAACTGTTCAGGGTCAGTGCCAGTAGAGAGCGTGTAAGCCAGAACCCTTGTGACATTCCGTTGGTCGTATCGAAACCGGATTTCCTTGCCTATATACTCTGTCAGACAATCGCCATGATACTTCAAGCACCAAGCATTGATAAAGCCACGTTTCTCCACTTTCCTTGTATTACTTGATTTCAACAAACAGACATCTAATTCTCTTTCTTCAAATTTCTGTGGTTCTGTTAGCAAATGGGCTTTCCATCGGTCATACCTAATCCGTTTCTGAGTATGAATCTGTCGCTCGTTCTTCGGATAGTTGTGGTTATTCCAGTGCAGAGAAAGATAGCGGACAACTAGCATTTCTAGCTCATCTAGAGTGATGCACGCAAAATTCTCTGCATTGTCTGGTCTCTTCTGGACATTAGAGCCTGTGTATCCTGGCAGAAGTGAGAGAAGTTCTTTGTTGAACTTATCAAAGATTGTTTCAACTAAACCTCCAGCCTGAGGGAAGCTTCTCAGTCGGAGCTTGAAGTCTAGTTGTCTGGCAACATGCCTCATATGCTCTGACTTAAACTCTTTTGCGCGATCTGTGACGAAATACTCAGGTAGTCCATAGACTTTCCAATACTGGTTAATGTCAAAATCCAGGCCATTACTGAATTTAGCGTCATAGGATTTAGGCAAGATTGAATGCCTCAGCGCCAGTGCAACCTCATGGGAGCCTGCTTGCTCTAACCCAAGGTGAAAGCCCATGACACATCCTGAAAAAGCATCTTGAACAATCGTGATGTAAGGCCGCCCCAGAATTTCTTTTCCATTTTTATCGGTCTTGTAAATAAATTCGTTGTTATCATCAACAACCAACACATCCAACTGAGTATGGTCACATTGCCAGGCTTTCCCACTGTGTATTAGTTCAATTGTATCATCTATTGTCTGAAGGATTTGACCTTCAAAGGGAGAACCTGGATGCCTGGGTTTTGAGGGTTTCTGAGCTAGATGATGCTTGATGTATTTACGAATTGTTGGATCTGTTGGGTGATCGCCTTGAATAAGGTCTTCTCTGACCTTTGGAAACTTCTTGAACTTCTTATTGAATTTTGAATCCTTTAGTTTCTCGCCCTGTAATGCAAGAGAATTAAGGTGAGTGTAGACCTGATGGATGTTCATCCTGGAACCATCTTGCTGCCCCCACTTGTAGTAGCCGATAATGAAGTCATACCATTCCTTATATTTTCGGAACTGCCCCTTATCCTTACGTCCTGGAGTAAGTGTGTGAAATTCTTTGTTCAAATATCGTTTAACATAACGCCTTAGCTGTTTCTTACTAATCGTTCTGTGTTGGTGATACTTCTCACATCCTTCTTGTTCGGCTTTTCGTTTTTCATCACGAGTTTCAGCATTCACAATAGCTTCGAGCAATGCACATCTGCGCTGAAAATCTTCGTCATCGCTATCGAATAGTTGATAGATATGGTTCTGAGCATCTTCCTCCGTTTCTGAGAGATGTTCAGCATCCGGTTGGTCAATCGACCGTTCTTCTGAATCAGTTGGCAATGCTTCTTCAGTGTCCTCGGAGCACTTTGTTGTCATGATGATTTATTGAATGTCTTCTAAAAGTCATTCTTTTTGCAAAAATTACTATAAAACAGACGTTGTTTAATTTAAACCATCTTTTAACAAAAGACATAATTTAATTTAAATTTATTCGCAATCTAATTTTTCATGAAAATTAGGGTAAAAGCCTTGTATATCAAAGGTTAATGCTGATTTTAGAGATGTGGCAAAGTGGACACTAGCGCTTTAAAAAAGGACATTTAATTCTTTAATGGACAGTTGTTGTCAAAGTCAATGACATCCAATCATTTGGGGCGATATCTGACGCTGGAGGAGTTTTGCACCTGTACCCAGACCTATCGCAAATACGCGGATCACATTGCCCCGTTTCCTCAAAATCCTGATGAAACCATTCCGGCGCTAGAGGCATTGTGTCAGTACATCATGGACCCCGTGATTGATAAATTTGGGCGGGAGCACTTCCAACCCACCTATGGGTTTTGCTCAGTGGACTTGAAGCGATGGTTGGCGAAGAAAGACCCGATGACAGGGGTGAAGAATGGAAAGGTGTCGTGCGATCGCGATCAGCACATGGCCCATGAGAAAAACCGCAACGATCGCTATTTCTGCTCGCGGTTGGGGGCGGCCTGTGATTTCCGGATTGTGGGGTTGCCTAGTGATGAGCTGGTGGAGTGGATTTTGGCGCAGCGGTTGCCCTTTGACTCGCTGTATTTCTACGGGGCAGAGCGACCGATTCACATCAGCTATGGGCCTCAGCACAAGCGGGATATTTGGGCGTTTACTGAACGTGGGGTGCCGACCCGCAAGGGAATTGAACATTGGGTCAGCCGAGATGAATCTCGTTTCTAGCTATGCTAAAAGCAGATTGTCTAATGGCGGGAGGTGGATTGACTATGCTGAATATTTCTCTTCCAGATCAAATCCAGTCGTTTGTTGAGGAGCAAGCAAAGGCATTGGGATATGACTCTACGAATGAGTATGTCTACCAGTTGATTATGCGAGAACAGGAACGAGTATCTCAGCAAGAACGGATTGAGTCGCTGTTGCTGGAAGGGCTAAATAGTGGCGATGCTATTGAGGCGACGGATGATTGGTGGGAGCAGAAACGCGCTCGACTGGTTGGGCGATTACAGCAGTCAGACACATGACGAAGCGCATCATCATCAGGCCGAAGGCAAGCCAGGATTTGGACGACCATGTTGCGTACATTGCTGAAAAGAATGTGGATGCAGCATTGCAATTTTTTGATGCGGCTCGCCTGACGATCGCCCAGCTTGCCAGAATGCCAGGATTGGGTAGCCGTTATCCTGTGAATAATCCTCGGTTACAGGGAATTCGCAAGTGGGCCGTGAAGAATTTCAGGAGATATTTGATTTTCTATTTTGAAAAGGATGATGCTGTCGAGGTTGTGCCATTGCAGCGGTGCCCTCGACTACCTCGCCCCGTTGAACGGCGTCCCAGCCAAGCTGAACGTCTTGCCGGAGTTCGTCGAGGCGTCCCTGGTAGATGTCGTCTTGCTGGTCGAGTAGGTGGACGGTGGCTGAGATAACCTCGATGGTTGACTGGTATTTGCCGCTGGCAAGTTGGCGTTGGACGAGTTGCTCTAGTTCGGGAGGCAGGGTGATGTGCATGGAAGGCAGTGCTGAGGATGGATGGTCTTGTTGACTATTGTAGGGGAGGGCGATCGCCAATTGCCTTCACATCATCGAGTAAGCTCCAGTTGCGCTCTTGCTGGCTCAGCTTTGCAAACTTCTCATAGCTAGGATAATCGGGCATCACCCTCTGTTCCTTCTGGTGCAGCAGCAGTAGGTTATCCTCTGGGTCACCATCGCTGTAGCACCCATGCAGATCGCTCAAGCTTACCTGCATACTCAGCCGCAGTGCCGGATGGGAGTCGGTGGCGAAGTCAGGGAAATTCAGGTAGGTGACTTTGGGGTGTTGAAGTGGAGCTTAACCAGGTTCGCTTCGTCAGGATGTCCAATGGTGCGGGAGGCACAGCCTTATCTCACCTGATTCAGCCACTCATCCAACTCTTCCAGCGTCGCCAAGTCCAACAGCGCATCCGCTAGACGCTCCACCTGTTCACCGGGTAAGGCGTCAACCCGAGTGCGCGTCGCGTCAGGCAAAGTGCCCAGTTTGCGCGTAAGGAGACGGAGGAGGAGCGATCGCTCTCCCCGCTCAATGCCCTGCTTAAGGCCCCGCTCAAGGGTTTGTTGTTCCCATTCTTGATATGCCTGTGATAGGGTTGCCATCAGTGCCACCTCCTCTTGCATCGGATTGCCCGTTCTTTCCAGATTGATCTTCCAGTTCACTAATAATTGTAAGATGTTTCCACGGCGAGGATCATTGTTGGATAGGGCAAGGACTTCTTCAATTGCTTGCTGCTGTACCCGTCCCCGTCCCAAGAGCCGAAACCATAGCGTTTCTTCGGTTTGCGGCAATTGATGAATGGCGATGATAGATGTTTGCAGCCCATCCGCCAACCGATAGATGCCAGTCTCCCAGCCAAGATCCGCTTGTGCCGCAAAACTGTTAATGACTGAGGCAGACAGAGTTGGCGTCAGAATCCATAGGTAGGCAGGTAACGGTGTTGGTATTGCGCCCGTTCGACGAACACGTCGAGCTTGGTCTGCCTGAACCAGGAAGAGTTTCAGCAAGCAGTTGCGAACATTCGTCGTGTCGATGGGATTGCGAAAGGGTTCAATCAGGCAGTCCGTCGCAATAATCCGACTGAGCAACGGGGCGTCGGAGTCAGGAATCTGACGCAGCGATGGGTGCGGGATGAAGCGAACATCTACGAACCGGGATTCGCCGCTGACCTCGGGGTTGAGTTCAACGGAACCAAACGGATAGAGCAGTTCCTCCAGGAGTTGTTTAGAGAAGGTATCGAAAGGGGTGCGTGACATTGGGGCGAAGGAGCATCGTTCTCATATCTCTGCATAGATTCTGTCACGTCTTTTTCTCGCTTCAAGGTCTCTGGACCAGAGATGCGTCGGTCTAAACATTGACGGGCTAATACACTGAGTTCAATTTCTGCCATATTGAGCCAACCGCCATGCTTGGGAGTGTAATGCAACTCCAATTTGCCTAGAATCGGCTTGGCTTCTTGAGGTTCAAACGTCTCATACGAGGCCAATGGGTCATGGGTATTGAGTTGGCCGTGAACAACGGTAATCCACTCTGCGTTGGGGTAATGCACATCCACCAACTGCTGCATTTGATGGGCGTAGTCTTGCTTGGTTCGACGGGCGGTCACGCTCACCTGCCGCCATCCTGCTAAAGATTCAGAGATCATAAGGGATCTGTGGTTAAAAAAGATACCGGAAGAAAAGAGCAGCGGGCGCAGCCCGCTGCTCTTTTCCGGGTACTTTATTTTCTTGCAAGTCCCTAAAGAGATTGG
>CAYXJG010000327.1:0-6251 GCA_964465285.1 uncultured bacterium | reverse complement strand
CAGCCCGCTGCTCTTTTCTTCCGGTATCTTTTTTAGCCGCAGATCCCTAAAGGGATTAAGCCTGGGCCTCTCGAATGCGAGAAGTCATAAACCGATCCATCCATTGTTCTAAATAGTGGCGGTTTTGCTGCCGCTGGTCGGGGTCGAGCGTGTCCAGCGGAAAGGGGGCTAGCCCTCGGATGGCGGCTGTCGTTACGCAGAACATGGATTTCTGAAACGTTTCGCAGATTTGAACCCGAATATCGCCCTCGCCCCGCGTGCTGCGCTGATAGATGTCGTGGAGGTAATCGGGCAGGAAGTGCATCATGTCTTGCATCAGTTGGGTGGGCGGAATGCCAGATCCACCGATGGGCAGGGGGTCGGCGTACAGTGCCCCGTAGGTAAAGTCCTGCTGGTTCACGGGAATTTGATAGGCTTGGGCATTGTAGGAAATGGTGCCAGGGAAGGGGGCACCCCGGAAAAAGATAGCTTCGACATAGGGAACAGCGGTATCCATCAAGAAGGTCAGTCCTGCGGATAGCGGAATCACATCATAAACCGTTCCTCGAATCTTGACCTGGTAGGTAATGGGTTTGTGGGCAGCAGCAACTAATCCATCCTGAATGTGGTCCACCACCTGGGGAATACAGGTGATGTCGCCCTGGTCATAGCGGTTAGAAAGCTCAATAAAAATGTCGCTCATCACCCGCCAGAATTGCCCGAGGCCACTGTAGTAGCACATTTGCCGCATCTGCTCAGGCAAAAATTCTGGAAACAGCTTGTGCAGCGCTAGCATCAGCGGATTGCCCTGGATGCGCGCTCGAATCACAGGTTCAGCTACCGTGCGAAACTCGTCGGAATCCACATAATCCGCCAGTCCGCCGCCGCCATGCCATAGCATTCCCTTCATGCAGTATTCTGCGTATTCATAATTGATGCGGTCGTGGAACCAGTGGCGGAGCAGTTTTTGCAAGGAAAGCTCTCCATTGAAATATTTGTAAAACGGAAATAATTTGAGAAATTGTGTTTCTGCGATGTAAATCAAATTATTGGAATAGGCATCGAGAACAATGCCATAGCTCTTTAGAATGCCGACGACTTCAACAACATGATCGCGTGAATCTGACAGCAGAGCTTGTCCGGCTTCAAGCCGGTGAATGTAGTCGGCGAGGGGATGAGTGGAGGGGGACTGGGTCGGGTCTAGGTTCATGTCAGAAGGCGGGCACATACAGAGTTAAAGCGACATACTGCCACAGACTACAATTTTAATCTTTGAATTGGGGAAATCCTGCGCGCAGCTCAGAATTTCCCCAATTCAAAGATCAAGTTTATGACCCAGCAAAGTATAAGTACCTCGGCATAATTAAAAACCAGTTACAAAGCCCTGCGCTGCGCGCGCAGCGGGCAGCGCAGGGTTTATAGGTTTTATATTTAGGGACTTGCAAGAAAATAAAGTACCCGGAAAAGAGCAGCGGGCGCAGCCCGCTGCTCTTTTCTTCCGGTATCTTTTAGCCGCAGATCCCTTAATAGTGCCCCCTACTTAGCAGATGGGCTGATAAAGGGATGGAGTCAGCGTTGTGATGCTGAAAAAGGGAGGCTCGAGATGGGCGAGCTTTGGGTGTGAACATTTGTGCTTCCAGTTGCCCGGTTAAAAGGTAAGCGACGTGGGGTTCTGTCCAGCGGGTCATCCAGACAGGCTGTAGTCCTAGCGCAATAATCAGGACAGTGAGGGCGATCGCCGGAATCCTTTCTCCCCAGCTCACAGGGGGCAGGTGGTCTAGATAAATGGGGAGCCGTCCAAAAAAGACCCGGTTCACCATCAGCAAAAAGTAGACAGCAGTCAATCCGGTGCCAATCATGCAAAGAAGGGTAGGGATTGGGAAAATAGGAAAACTGCCCCGGAAAATGAGAAATTCTGCGATAAATCCCACCATGCCAGGGATGCCTGAACTGGCCATCACCCCTAAAATCATTAAGCTGCCCACCAAGGGCAAGCCCCGCTCTGGGGTCAGCAGCCCTCGCAGGTAGGTGACATCCCGGCTTCCCGTTTTTTTGTACACTATCCCTACCAATAAAAATAGCATGGCAGAAATCAGCCCGTGGCTGATCATCTGGGCATTAGCGGCGATGATGCTGAGCCGCGTGGTAGCGGCATAGGCAAGCAGGATGAATGCCATATGGGCGATAGAGGAATAGGCGACTACTTTCTTCATGTCTTGCTGGGCGATCGCACAGGAGGCTCCATACAAAGCACTAACTGCTGCCCAAATTGCCAGCCAGGGCGCAATGTGGACCCAGGCATCTAAAAACAACCCCAGACCAAACCGCAATAGACCGTAGGTTCCCAACTTTAGGAGTATGCCAGCCAGCAGCACAGATACAGGAGTCGAAGCTTCCACATGGGCATCGGGCAGCCAGGTGTGCAAGGGAAAAAATGGAGTTTTAATGCCAAAGCCAACCAGCAGCCCTGCGAGGAGGGGCATCTGAACACCGATGGGCAGAAGATTACTGCTTTCCCGTACGATGGAATAGTCAAACCCACTGCTCTCAGTCAGCCACACGACACCTAGAAATGACGCCAGCAAAAATACTCCGGATAGAGCAGTGTAAATGAGGAATTTTGTTGCCGCATAGCCTCCACGATTCCCCCCCCAAATAGCAATGAGAAAATACAGGGGAACGATTTCGATTTCATAAAACAGGAAAAATAGCAGTAAATCCTGGGCCATGAATGCCCCGGCGACTCCCAGGTTTAGCAAGAGGATCAAAATATAGTAGAAGCGCGATCGCTTGATGTCTCGGTCGCTGCTGTGCACAGCAACAACGGTGAGAAAATTGTTAAGAATCAACAGGGGTAGTGATAGGCCATCCACGCCCATCTGGTATTTGATGCCCAAGCCATCAATCCAGGCGATGGATTCAGAGAATTGCATCCCCGGAACCATGGGATCAAACTGAGTGCCCAGCACCAAACTCCACCCAAAGAGCAGGATGGCGAGAGTAAGGGCGATCGCCCGAAATCGATCGGATGTCCAGTGTTTGGGGGCAACGCCCAGAAGAATAACACCCAGCAGTGGAACTCCTATCAGCGCACTCAGCATGTCAGCCGTTTCCTCGCAATTGCGTCTTGAATCATCTCAAATTGCCGTTTGACCAGATCACCGTCACCTCAGAACAGCCAGCCCATCCACCCCATAGTGACAATGAAGAGCATTCCGACGCCCAGCAAAATCGTCAGGATGTAGAACTGAGATTGGCCTGAAACACTATATTTCAGAGCTTGTCCACTTAGAACGGTGACAAATCCCACCAAATTTACCAGGCCATCAACCACATACTGATCAAACCAGGCCGTAAACTTTGCCAGTATTGAGACTGCCCACACTACCGTAATGTCATACAACTTCTCAGTATAAAAGTCGTAGGCAAGCAAGTCCTGAATAAACCGCCACATCACTTGCTTGGGCCGTGTCCACAGTCGGCCTAGCTCTAGAGACAGGCCCAGCAGCAGACCAGAAACGCCCGACAAAACGATCAGCGGTAGGGCGATGCGCGCTATCACCCCATCACCATGGATCACCGGGGCAACAGGGCTAAGCCACAGTGACCAGCGCATCGGCACCAGGAAAAACAGCAGCACAACTATTGTCATGGTTACCATGGGAACCGCCATTGGCCAGGGGACTTCTGGGGCACGTCTTGTTTTGGCTTGAGGCTCCCCACAGAACACCAATCGAAATATCCGCGTAAAGTTCAGCGTGTTAAAGAAATTGACAAACAGAATGAGCGCCAAGAGCCAGAGCGGAAAGGCCCACTGCCCGCTGATCCAGCGTTGGAATGTCCAGAATCCTCCCAGGGGAAGCATCGCTACTAGCCCTAAAGAACCAATCGCGAAGGCTGATGTCGTCGCGGGCATTCGAGACCACAGCCCCCCCATTTCGGTGATGTTTTGTCCGCTCGTAGTTAAAATGACGGAGCCGATGCTCATGAACTGGAGTGCCTTGGTAAGAGCATGGGTCAAAAGTAGCAGCAAAGCGATGTCAACTTGCCCAAGACCGACGGCGACGAATACCAGGCCAAGATAGGCACTGGTGGAGTGGGAGAGCGTACGTTTAATGTCGATTTGGGCGATCGCCACCAATGACGCCCCAATTGCTGTGACTGTACCAATTAGGACCAGCGCATCTGATGAAATAGGTGACAGTGAAAAGACAGGCTGGAGTTTAATCAATACATAAGCTCCTGCCGAAACCACTACAGAATTTCGGATAATACCCGCAGGATTTGGCCCCTCCATCGCCTCATCCAACCACAGATTGAGGGGAAATTGAGCGCATTTTCCCGTTGGCCCTGCGATCAGAGACAATCCGACTAACGCGGCTGCCAGGGGGGGCAGTGGTGCAGCCGCTGCCCAACTTTGCAATTCTGAAAAGCTCAGTCCTTCGCCATAGCTCGACAAGGCAACAATGCCCATCAGCAGAAGAATATCGCCTATTCGCTTTGTCAAAAATGCGTCTCGAGCAGCGGTGACCACTAGGGGTTGCGCATACCAGAAGCCAACGAGCAAGTAGGTTGAAAGCGTCAACAGCTCCAGCAAGCCATAGCTGAGCAGCAACGAATCACTAATAGCGATGCCTCCCAATGCGGCTTCAAAGAAGCCTATCAGACCATAAAAGCGCGCCAGAGACCAATCTTTCTCCATGTATCCCAGGGCAAAGAGCTGCGCAAGAAAGCTGATCCCCGTGACCATCTCGATTGCTCCAAGACTCACAGGTGACAGGTCGATGGCGAAGGTCAAGTTAAGGTCAGCAACCGTGAGCCAGTGAAATTCGATGGGGTTCGATGCCATCCCCCACACGACAGTAAATGCAATACAGCCGTGAATAAATGACACTAGCGTCATGACAAGATTCAAGTAAGCAGCGGGTCGCTGCCCTGTCCAACGAACAAGGCCCAGAGACCACGGCAGCGTTAAAACTGCCCCGATAAGTCCATAGAGCGGAATGATCCAGCTTGTTTGCAGCAAAAACTGCCCCATCGTTATGCCTGCCTTAGCGCAAATGCAACGTGAAATTATGGAAAGGTTGATTTATGGAGAGACCATTCCCATTATCCCCCAACCCCTGCTTCGCACGCCCTCCAGTCTACTCCCACAAGGGGAGCAAGAAGGCGACAAGGCTCTCAAAGCCCGTCTCCCAGCTTGGGATAGGGGTTTGGGGTGAGGGCTTTTAAGTTTTGTCAGTCAATCAGGTGCACACCCAACTGTGCATACCCATTTGGGTTACATTCACTGCGTCCACGTGCAGCAGCTACCGACATCAATGGTGAGGGTACTGAGTTGATAGTGCCGCTAAGAGCAAGCAATGATTCCAGGCAAGCAATGATTGCTTTATTTTCTTGCAAGTCCCTAAGAGAATGTTTGAGAAGTCCTCAGTGCTACTTCTGATCCCCCCTTGCCCCCTTGAAAAGGGGGGAATCACGTTCAAAGTCCCCCTTTTCAAGGGGGATTTAGGGGGATCAGTATTGTTCCAGCGTGCTATCAAATACTTTTCAAACATTCTCTAACGACCAACGTTTGTAATTTTAGTAATTTTAATTTTGAAACTCAGATCAGAATAGTCCCTAGTTCATCGTCTTAAAAATACTCACGATGCTTTTCTTACCATATCAGGAGGCGGTGTCTGAATGAGTCTTCTGTCCTGGATTCTAGTCAATTAGATCAGGGTTTTAACATCAAGGGCGATCGCCCGCTGGTAGACTTGCAATCCTTTTCACTCCTTCACGCTGGAGTTTCTAGTGCTGTTAGGGATTGGTTGCCTGCCTTCTGTATGCCTTCACGGTTTCGGTGCCCCGCGACTTCGGTGCTCTCATTCTGACCTGTGACATTAACCCGTGACACTGGATGATGGCGGTGTGCAATTTCCTTCAGTTCAACGTTAAGTTTAAGAACAGTCATATGGGGCGATCTGTTCATGACGCTGCTGCGTTTAGCCTTAGCGCATAGCACTGGCAACAATCAGGTCATCTCAGACTGGTTAAGCGGGCAGGTTGCTCTTGCTCACCCAACCCCAAAATTTACTGGGTTGCAAATGTGGGATGCTCCCATCTGAGTGACTACTCTCGAAAATATTTACAATCAAAAACATAGGTAAACAATTCTATTTTTATCTAATAAAAGATCTAGGCAAAATTACACTTTGTACGCCTTAGGGATCTACGGCTAAAGAAGATACCGGAAGAAAAGGGCAGCGGGCGCAGCCCGCTGCCCTTTT
>CAYXJG010000326.1:0-6263 GCA_964465285.1 uncultured bacterium | reverse complement strand
GCGCCCCAAACCCCTATTTTTGCGTTGTGAATTTGAGAACTTTGCCAAGTCGTGTAAGCAAGTGATCTAAATCATAGTATGAACCGTTCTGCATCACAGGATTACTGTGTCAAAGGTCATCTTATCGTCCGCTTCATATCATCGAGTAATGAAGGGCGATCGCCCATACTTATATCATCAACTCATATCCTGAAAGCAATAGAAAACAATGACAGCATCTACCCCTTCAAATTCCGTCATCTTCGACCCTACGACACTCGAAGCCACGGTTCAACATATTCTGGCATCACGCCGGATTACCCGAGCCGACCAGCAACGTCTGATGTCCCTTTGCATGGAAACAATCAATAACCAGCAGACCATGAGTCTCATGAATCAGATTTCTGAAGCGCTGCGAGTTGGCCGTCTTCGAGTCGTGGATTAACCTCCCAAAGAAGTTCCCAAGGAGATATGCCGATGGTTTCTACATCCTGTAAATCTACGCGCCAGAAGCCTGCCGTCCGCCCCAATCCCTTTGAAACTTACCGCGACCCCGTAACAGGAAAATGGATCGTGGTTCGTTCTAGCGACAAGAAATAGCGACAAGAAATAGCGATAAGAAATAGCGATAAGAAATAGCGATAAGAAAAGAATCGCCACATACAGGTGATATGTTGAGGTCACAGGGGTTGCGATCTGATGCGTAGAGTGATGATTTTCCAGGGGGCGATCGCTTCACCTGTGTCCTGGGATGTCCATGCATCATTGTCCGACGCGATGGGATTTTCCAGTAGGTCAGTCAGACTGTCGGCCCGAAGAGCCTGTTGAAACGAGGGAAATGTTGAAAAGAGTTTAGTCAGCCCTAAGCAGGCAGGTTCTCCATGCCCTTCATACAGCCGCATAATCCACTGCCCCGCATTCTCTTCAGCGGGCTTAAACGCGGTCAGCACTAGATTTCTGTTTGGAATATTGAGAAATTGGGCGATCGCCGGAAGGGTTGTCATAGAAGCTGATGTACCCAAGTCAACAGCGTCTGCTGATTCTGCACTGGGAAGCTTGTGGCTGGATGTCAGCAGTGGCATATCAATCAGCGGTTGGTTAAAGGCATAGCCCAGGCGTAAGGTTTCTGCTTCAGTCCATCGGCCCTGATGGGGATAGAGGCCATAGGTAAACGAATGACGCCCCCGATCAGCCTTGGGATCAGGCCATTGAGGGCTTTTCAGCAGCGTCAGTCGAAGGCGGGATGGGGTCGCATCATAGCCGTGTTTGTAGTCGCTGAAAATGCTAACGCCATAGTTTTCCGTGCCTAAATCTGCCCAGGTAAGAGCCGGGACTTCCCATTTCGCTTGTTCGTGGGGAGTCCCAGGCACAGGCGATCGTTTGATAGCCCCACAAGGCATCTCATAGGTAGCAGCCGTTGCCTTCAGGCTCAGGGGGAATGAAACTTTGAGGAGGGTGCAGTTCTCCTGCCAGTCCACCTCAGTTTCCACCCGCAGCACCGGAGAGTCCATCGACAAGACATAATCCTGCCGAATGTGAGATTGACCGAATGTTTTAACGACCCGTAGCCGTTGTCTCAAGGGGCCATGCTCCACCCAGGCAAGACTCACAAGTTTGGCGGCAGGCAGAGGATGGGATTCATAATCAGGGGCGATGTTCCAGGCATCCCAGTATTGCCCCTCATCCCGGAAAAATTGGAGCTGGTTTCCCGCTCCAGCCAATACCTCTCGCTGATTAGCCTTATCGAACAGGCGATCGAGTTCTCCGGTCTGGGGATTTACCGCAATGTCCAAATAGGCATTCTCCAAGATCCACGGTGTGGCTGGCGCAGATTGTCGGGTGGGGCGGGGGCTGTCGGGTATCGACTCTTTGGGAATCTGGCTCAGCCAAAACACCCGATAGCCCACACCAGGTACCGCAGCCGCCTGGAATCGTAGAGCGTTGCCATTACCGTCCCTCTCAAGGAACTGGCAGGGACACACATTCCCCTCATGGTCAAAGACCGCCCAAGCATGGCCCGGAGCTGCATCTCCGGGAAGGGACACGCTCACCAGTTCTGACCGTTCCCAGGTCAGCGAATTGAACAATATCATCGGGTGGGCTGAAGAGGAGACCAGCTTGGAGGTCAAGGTAGAAGGCACGGGTGGCGCAACGTTAATGAGCTGGGAAATAGCCTGCAATGCGTGTTTCAAGAGAGCTTCTGCTGTTTTTTCTGCCTCTGCCCAAACCGGGTTTACCTCGTCATACACTTCTGGAATAGATGACCCCGGCAGAATGTCGTGGAACTGGTTAAACAGCACTCGTTTCCAGGTCTGCTCAATAGCGGCTTTGGGATAGTCGGCTCCAGTTAGCAGAAAAGCAAGGGAGGCGAACAGCTCAGCTTGGTAAAGCAGAACTTCGCAGCAGCGATTCCAGCGTTTTTGCTCAGCATGGGTGGTGTAGCAGCCCCGGTGGAGTTCGAGATAGAGCTCGTCTGTGTGGGAGGGGAGTGGCAGATAGGTGGGCAGATAGGTGGATGGATGGGGAGATGAGACGGAGTATTGCACTCGGTTGGGGGCATCGAGTTCCTCTCGTCGAGGGTGCCCAAATGCGACATTTTGGAGAAGGGGAGCGGATTCTATATTCGTCGGTTGCCCGGCTGCAACAGGGGAGTGAACGAAGGGAGGAGAGATAACCTGGTCAAGGAAATCCTGGGCAGGGGTGAAGTGTAGGGTGGGGAAAAAGGGCGATCGCCCCCAGCGGTGGGCAAGGGCAAGCATATCGCGGGTAGGGCCGCCGCCGTGATCACCAACGCCAGGGAGCCAGAGGGAGGCCAGGCATCCAGTATGGGCTTCCCACCGGCAGGCATACTCTGCCATAGCCACGGGGTCGATATCGCTGCCGATGGGAGGGAGGGTGAGGCCGATGATGGAAGTGCCATCGGGCGATCGCCACTCAAACAGGTCATGGGGAAAGGCATTCGTGTCGTTCCAGCGCAGTTTTTGGGTTGCGAAATAGTCGATGCCCCCTTGCCGAAGAATTTGGGGCAACTGCCAGCAGAAGCCAAAGCTGTCAGGCAGCCAGGCAATCCGGCTGATATGTCCAAACTTCTCACGGGTGTAGCGCTGCCCATAGAGCACCTGTCGAATGATCGATTCGCCGCTGACGATGTTGAATTCAGGCTCAACCCATAGCCCCGCCCCTATTTCCCAGGTGCCTGCCTTGACCTGTTGCTGAATGGTATGGAATAGGTCAGGGCGGTGTTCTTCGATCCAGGCATAGAGGGCAGGGGTGGAGTGGGTGAAGACAAGATCCGGGAAGTCTCGCTGCAGGTTCAGCACAGACTCGAAGGTACGCTGGGCGGCCTCCCAGGTGTCAGCAATGGGCCAGAGCCATGCCAGGTCAAGGTGGGCGTGTCCCAGTAAATTGATACACCGCTGCTTAAGCCAGGGGCTAAAGGGCCGGAGAGAGTCCCGCAGTGCTCTTAAGTGGCTTGTGAAAGCGGAAGTATCGCTTACCGTTTCCCAGGGGAGGTTTTGGAGTGCCTGGTGGAGTTCTGGGAGGCGATCGCCCGCGAAGGCAGTGAGGTAGTGTCGCAGCACCACCATCTCATCGGCAACAAATCCCGGTTCGGGAACAGGGTCGAGGTGCTGGCCCGGATTCTCATATAGGCAAAGCGATCGCACCAATGCCCCGTCATCGTGACCGGGACTGACAAGGCGAATAGCGACAGTGAGGGTATCCCCTGGATTGATAGATTCTCGCAGGAGAATGCGCCCAAAACAGTCAAATAAATCCCCAGAATGAACATGCACGCCATCCACAAAAATATGGGCATCCTCTGCCCACCAGGTCAGCGCCAACCTCAATGTCATGCCGTCCGTGGAAAAACCATGAAGAGTGGTAGGAATTTGAATCTGTTGCCCCAGCCAGAGCACCTGTTTGCTCCTATTCCAGGCGATGTGCTGGCGCTCGTTAAGGGGAGCGATCGCCCAATCGTTAAAGACATCTGCCCGCACGGCCTTTTCGATCGACAAATCCCCCAGATGCCATCGCCAAAATGATTGAATATTCTGCCGGGACAGAGCACGGAGCCGGGCAATCGCTGCATCAATGGAACAAATAACAGAGTCAGACCTATCAGCGGAGAGCATCATCCAATTCAAACTAATTCCAACAGAGCCTCGAAGTATAGCGCGGTCGCACGCCACATTCACAACCTACACCCAAATGCCCTGACACTATATCCTGTTTATAGGGCAGATACCCCTACCCCATGAACGGCAATAGGGCGATCGCCCCCTGTTCATCCTGTCCACCCCCGTTCTCTGGGAATCCGAATGTCCCCATCCCGTGGTCGTTACCAAAGCCGAATTCTGAGTTTTTTGTCTCACCGATCAATGCAGTGGCGCGATCGCACCCTGCGAATGGTTCGGCAAGCAACATTGACGGCCACCTGGAGCGTGCAGATGGTGCTCTATCCGGTATATCTGCTCTTCCAATCAGGCCGATTAGCGGGTCAGCAGATTCGCTCAGCGGCCAGCCGTTTAATGCCCCTGCTCGAAGCGGTCAAAGATGATGATTTCGATCCAGAAGTAGGAGTACCACCCCTCAATTCCGATGCACCCCTTCAGAATGTGCTGGATGTCCTAAACACCCTCGACCTGCCGATTCTTATCAGTCCCATCGCCCTGCCCAGACCCAAAAAGTCAAAGGGATTGCCAGAGCGCAAGCCACCCAAGCTACTATCTACTGGACATGGAAGAGCAATCGACCCTGTTCCTCCGTCATCAAAGCAGGCACTGCTGCCCCTTGCCCAAAGTGTTGAAAACCTTGCTGCCGAACTAGCGCAGCCGGGGATACTGATTCTATCAGGCGAACAGAGGATGGCTAGCCCCAGGGCACTGGGCGATCGCCCCCGACAGGACAGACATGCGACCTCCCTCGACTGGGTTACCGTCCACGATGCTGACAATCATCCGGTCTATCTCGCACAAACAGTACGAGGATTTGCAAGTTTACTCGCTACAGGGAATCTGGTACTGGTAGACACTGAAAATCAGATTCTCGATATTTTGACTCCCGATCAACAGGCGATGCTGCATCAGCGCATCGTATATGAGATAGCAGGGTATTACCGTGACCATCGCCTCCGCCTCAGATCCCAGGAGAAATCATTAAAACAGCAATGGCAGACGCTAGCGGCTCAAACATCGCCCCACGGCACGCATGGGCATGGTGCCTGGCGGTTTCTTCCTCCCCCAAAGCAAACGACCACAATGGCCCTACCTGTACGGCTCTTTCGTCGTCTAATGGAATGGATGCAAACCAGTCCTGTGGCGGTCTCTGCCAATGTGTTTCAAGAATCTACTCTAGTGCGCTCGAAGCATGGCTCAGCGATGCCGCCACCGATGCCAGATCCCCAGTCTCAGCGGGCGATCGCCCCAGGTTACAACATCCCAGTGCGCCAGCCTGCCTGGAAGAAACTCTTACATCCCTTGGGATTTTCTGCTAGAGACTCGATGCAGCTCTCCGACCCAAATAAGCCAGCGATTGCTTTTCCGGCATCGACAAATCGTTACTGGTTTGACCCCGACCATCAGGGTAGCTTGAACGGTTGGCTCAGCGCGAACCAGTTGAGCCAGATGCGGCGTCAGACAGAAACCTTTCTGTCGATGCCATCGCTACCGTTTCGTAACCGCTGGATGCCAAACTGGAACGAACCAATCCAGGGCAGTGATTCGATCATGAATAGTCCAGTTCAATCCACTGAATCCGATGAGTCCAGCGGCCATCAAGCACCTGTCCACCGCGTTTCATCCAGCGAAGGAACGGGGCACCAGCATCAAAACGCTGTTTCATCTGCTGGCTCTCGTCCTCAATTAGAGGCTTCCCTGGCCAACAGTTTTCAATCCAAATCCCACAAGACTGCAACAGGGTACGAAACGGCAACAGCAGCCGAGGACGCCCTGCTCTCCCCAGCCCATCGTTCCTCACCCCATTCATGGTCTCCTGATGAGGGCGGCGAACTAGTCTCATCCATCGACCCCGCTGACCGAGATAGAGCCATGTCTACAACGCTGGTGGATACAAAAGCAACCTTCGTGGGCTACGTGAAACATCCCCTGGAGCAAGTTCTAGAGTGGATTGATTTAGGAATGCTATGGATTGAAGATCTGGCAGCCAAGGCATGGGGTTGGGTGAAGCAGGTTTTGAAATAGCGAAGCATGTGGCGTGGGCGGCGCAGGGTTTTAGAGGATGTTTGAGAAGTCCTCAGTGCTACTTCAGATCCCCCCTTGCCCCCC
>CAYXJG010000325.1:0-6263 GCA_964465285.1 uncultured bacterium | reverse complement strand
AATTCTCGATTTTGGATTTTCGATTTTGGATTGACAAACCTATAGTTGGCATAGGTTACAGGTTAGCTATCTGCAGTTCTATTTTCAAGAATTGGTTTTACATCTGGGTTTTAATGGTGCCAAGCTACTTATCTGTTCAGATGCTGAATGCTTTACATGCGCAGAGCGAACATCCGTGCAGGGTGGGGTGATTTTTTCGTAAAAATCGCCCAAGTTAACCCTGAGATACAACCCCATCATCACAGGAGCTTCTTCTCCGCTGTCTTGGGAAAAGGCTCGCAGACGTGAGCGATGAAGCTTATCTAGATGTTGTAGAAGGGCGATCGCCCTCTTCATCAATCTCTTTCAACTCTTGATTCATAAGGTATCAATTCGCAATTATTCATTCAAAATTTAGGAGGTAAAGCTGTTATGGAACAGTCTATTCCCCTGGAAAATCCGTCCGTGACACGACGCCAGTTACTCAACTTCCTCACAGGTGCGACAGTCGCGGCCACAGCCGGCTCGGCATTGTATCCGGCAGTAAAATTCTTCATTCCTCCGTCGGAGGCTAGCGACGATGGCGGCATGTTAGCCAAAGATAAACATGGAAACCCCATCCCCGCCAGTCAAATCCTGGCAGAACCCCCAGGAACTCGAGCATTGATTGCGGGCTTAGCTGGAGAGCCTACTTATCTTATCGTCACAGAGAACGGAACGATCGACCCGGTAGGAATTGTTAACAATTGCACCCATCTGGGGTGTACGTTCCCCTGGAATCCTGTTGATGGGCAGTTTCAGTGTCCCTGTCACGGGTCGCGCTATACTCCGGATGGGATTGTTGTTCGAGGTCCTGCTGACAAACCCCTGAAAATCGTGCAGGTTAGCATCATAAACGATGCTATTTTTCTTTATCCTTGGACGGATATTGACCCACGGACAGGAGAAACCCCTTGGTGGGTATAACGTTATTTCAAGATATTCTCATGACTTTTCATTCATCTCATTCATCTCCTAAACTTTCTTCCGAGACATCTTCTTCCGAGACATCTTCTTCCGAGACATCTTCTTCCGAGACGTTTATCGTTGAACTGACTCCTGAAGAGTTCCATCAGCTTTCGAATCCACCGCGTTTGATTGATGTCCGCAGTGGGGTCGAGTATCGCCTCTTCCATGCGCCTAATGCCGTCAACCTCAGTCTGCCTCGCATTATGATGGGGCAGATTTCCCTATTGCAATCCTGGTTTTTACCCACATGGTTCCGCAACTTACCTAAGACGGAGGCGATCGCCCTGATCTGTCTGACATCTCACCGCAGTCCTATCGCCGCCCAGCGTCTTGCTCAGGCCGGTTTCACCACAGTGTTTAACATCACGGGCGGCATGTTGGCCTGGAAGAAGGCAGGTTTACCCATCGAAAAGGGAGCCCCGCCAACCACCACGGCTTAACGGCTGAGGCATGGGGGGAGGCATCTGCCAAGCGGCACCTCGTTCTGATGCTCTTACTCAAACTCATTCCGGCACGAGACTCAAATCCAATCCGATTCAAGAAGAATAACTTAGCATGTGGAAAATACTTGGCTTCATTCAGAAGAATTTGGTCTGGTCTATACCTGTTTGTATGGTGGCGGGCATTTTTGTGGGGGCGTTTGCCAATCCTGCTCCCCTCAAAGCTCTGATTGTTCCCTTAACTTTCCTCATGGTCTATCCCATGATGATCAACCTACAAATTCAGAAGGTACTGTCAGGGGGCGATTTCAAGGTGCAACTGTTGACCCAAATCATTAACTTTGGGTTGATTCCATTTTTTGCCTTTGGGATGGGTAAACTCTTTTTTGCTGACCAGCCACTTGTTGCATTGGGACTACTGCTCGCGTCACTACTGCCGACCAGTGGCATGACCATTTCCTGGACAGGCTTTGCAAAAGGCAATATTAGTGCTGCTATTAAAATGACAGTCGTTGGCTTGATTATTGGATCATTAGCAACGCCCTTCTACGCAAAGTGGTTAATGGGAGCTGCTGTCGAAATTCCCCTTGCGAGCGTATTTCGGCAGATTATTATTATTGTATTCTTACCAATGGTTTTAGGGTTGGTGACGCGCTTAAGCATCATTCAAATTGTTGGAATGGATAAATATGAGAAAAACCTCAAGAAGAAGTTCCCTGCGTTTTCTACTGTAGGAGTATTAGGTATTGTATTTGTAGCAATGGCGCTAAAGGCGAAAGATATCATATCTAACCCGTTAGTGCTGCTGTCATTTCTAGTGCCTCTAGCAATTCTCTATGTAGGAAATTTCCTGCTAAGTACCTTAATCGGCAAATTTTTATTCAACCGAGGAGATGCGATCGCCCTGGTTTACGGCACCGTCATGCGCAACTTGTCTATCGCGTTGGCGATCGCCATGACAGCCTTTGGTGGCGAACAGGGTTCGGAAATTTCCCTCATCATTGCCATGGCGTACATCATCCAGGTGCAGGCGGCAGCCTGGTATGTTCGATTTACAGACCGCATCTTCGGCCCTGCCCCGCCAGCTGAACCGCAGACAAATCAAACAGCCTAGTACTCGATGACGTAAATAGCCCCACTTTTTTTATATACGACTTGGCAAGTTTCACGCAAGAATAAGGGTTTGGGGCGCGCGGCGCGCGCCCCAAACCCTTATTCTTGCGTTGTGAATTTGAGAACTTTGCCAAGTCTGGAACTGGGAGTTTTCCCAGCGTGAAACTTCAGTTCCTACCATGGACGAAGTGTAGACTGACTCTCTATCTGGAATTTCCGTACTGACTCGGGGCGGTTATCCCAACCCCTGGTTATACAAGGGGTTAAGCCACCTAGCTACAATAGAAGTGTTAACTTCTGATGCAGCACTTAATGCAAGTGAACAATGCAAGTGAACGCAGATACAGCACCTGATGCAGTACGTCGTTCCACCGCCGTTGAGATCGAGGCGATCGCACGAACGATCACTGCGGGTCGCAACTGCTCATTGTTTACTTCGTTTTTACCGGAGGCTCTCTTATGAATCAGCTTAAGACAGTTGCTCTGCTTGGCTTGCTGAGTGGGTTGCTGATCACTGCAAGCTACTGGCTGATCGGTGGCACGGGCGGTGCCATCATCGGCATTGGCTTAGCGGCTGTAATGAACTTGGGGTCTTGGTTTTACTCCGATAAGATTGCGCTTGCCGCGTATCGAGCGAAGCCAGTTTCTCCCTCCCAGGCTCCTCAGCTTTACCGTATGGTTAAGCGACTGAGCGATCGCGCCGATATTCCGACTCCAGCGGTCTACATTATTCCAGGACAGGCTGCCAACGCCTTTGCGACGGGACGAGACCCCAACCATGCGGCAGTAGCAGTAACGGAAGGCATCATGAATGTGTTGCCCAGTGATGAACTCGAAGCTGTTATTGCTCACGAGTTAACTCACATTCTGAGCCGCGATACCCTAACCCAGGCGATCGCCGCTACCATTGCAGGCGCGATCTCCTTCCTGGCGCAGATGGTCAGCTACAGTCTGTGGTTTGGCGGCATGTCAAGCGATGACGATGGGCCAAATCCACTCGGGCTACTGGCGACTATTATTCTCGCGCCCATGGCTGCGACCATCATTCAACTCGGCATTTCTCGTACGCGCGAGTTTGCTGCGGATGAGGGGTCTGCCCGGCTGACAGGAAATCCCCGTGCCCTAGCCCGAGCGCTACAGCGCCTAGAAGCCGCAGCACGGCAGGTTCCAATGGCTGGAAACCCTGCTTTTGAACCACTGCTGATTATGAATGCGCTGCCAAAAGAGTTCATGAGCAATTTATTCTCCACTCACCCGTCAACAGAAGCCCGCATTCAAAACTTGCTGAAGGTTGAAAAATCCTTGACTCCATCAGCAGGTTCACGTCAATCTCTAGGTGTATAACTAGAACAAACTGCGCAATGAGCTGCCAGATGTGGCTCATTGTCCAGGGAACTGCTTGGATATATTGCGTCCAAAGCTTCGTTCGAAGCTTTGGACGCTAGCACGTTTAACCGTTTGCGCCTAGGCATGTTGAGCATGCATTTCACAGGTGTAACCCCCCCTTTCAACCATCGTAAAAGGAGAAAGCCCCATGACCCACGAATCAAACCCAAACGATACCTCTGCAATTGTTGAGGTAAGTCCCGAAACTGATGCTTTAGTTGAGCAGGAAATGCAGGGAGAATCGGAAGCCCTGAAAGAAGAGACAAAAGCCCTTGTGGAAGCTGTCCGTAAGCGAGCACAGGCTGATGCCCAATCGGCTGGTGATTTCACTCGTGATGCTTACCTCAACGCGGTACGACAGCTTCGGGAAACAGTTGAGCAAAATAAACTCTTCGACCCCGAACAGGTTGAGCGATCTTTTGAGATGATTCAAAACGACGCAGAGGAAAACTGGAACTCGATCGTGAAAGAAGTGACCGAATTTGGCGATCGCCTTTCCGAAGCGGCAAAAGTAGCCTGGGAGATCCTCACCCAACCCAAGGATGATTCTACGCCTCGTGGATAATTGCCAGAGGCAGGCCGTGTCTTTGATGATATAGGAGCGATGATATAGGTGCGTTCTGCGCCCTAGACTCCTGGTTTTCTACTTGACGCGGTTTCACACCGTTACACGACTACAGGCTACAACTTTAGGCTTTGAACTGGGTGAATTCTGTGCTGGTATAGGATCTACCCAACCTATAGCGCTGTGCAAGCGCATTAAGCACAGTGTGTTGAGTGGCGGCGCTCTGCGCCGCCACTCAAAAAATTTGGGTGTGCTTAACCAATTTGCACACCGCTTAAAAATCAAGAAAACTTGAAAAGCAATTCATTCTAAAAAGATAGGAGCGGCAGGGTGTACTGACCGCTCCTATTTTGGTAAGTCTTTGCTGTTGAGGCAGTGCTGCATCGCAGCGCTGCCCCAACAAAACTTTGGGCGGTGCTGCTTTTAGGTATAAATTTGTAGGTGGGAGGGGCGCACCGCTCACCTCCTACCCACGAATTTATACCCAGATTAAGCACCGCCAAATTTTGTTCAAATTATAACGGTATACAAATTGATTGAACATAGATGAGGGGTGGCGCTCAGCGCCGCCCCTCGCCTGTGCTGTACTTAATACGCTTGCAAAGCGCTATGTTTAATTCTTATCCCTTATGCATTGTTGTGCAGGGATAGCGAACATAAGCTGTCATACTCACACGATAATGTAGGGTATGTGGGTGGGATATATGGGTAGGGCATACAGGTAGAACATACGGCTACATCCGCAGAGCGTTTACAGGTCGTATCACCATCTGGTTGTGATGATTCAAGCATTAAACATTTTGTCGAGAATCTTTTGGACAATTTGCATACCACTAAAGGCTTGCCATCCGAACAGAGCCACCAGAGAAATATTCATGGCAACGTGAACTTTTCGCGCCCATACTGCACCTTTCTGCATGAGTGGGGTCAATGATGCCGATACAGCGACCAGTCCTGTCATGCTCAAACCGACCAGCAGATGAGGCCCTAGAAAGAGCTTGCCATTGTTGATGTAGGTTACTGCCATACCGCCAATGGTGCCCAGCACCATGAGCGACAAAATAACTGCTCCTATTTGATGATGGCGAATGCCAAATTTACCTTTGATCAACTCTTTGCGGGTATCAGCATCGGCGGTACGGGTTTGTTTGGCTTTCACACCGAGGTATAAGGCATAGAGGGTGAGTCCAAAGAGAGCCCACATAAGGAGTGGGTGAAAGAAATTTAACCAGGGTTTAACTGAATCAGGAATTAGCGTTTCCATAGTTGAAAGTTCGGAATACGAGACTGCATAGCTCTATCAAACTTAATTTTAGGGCTTTTTCAAGCATTGCCCAATGCATCTGTCATCGATCCAGCAATTCTCATTTTAGAAAACTTCGCGCCCTATAGGCGCTCACTTGTATCGGTTTAGGAGGCAAAAAGGTCGCCTCAGACGACCTTTTTGCCTCCTAAATTTCCATAATGAGAATTGCTGTCATCGATCTAACAACATTGATTTAACAACATGATCTAACAACATGATCTAACAACATGATCTAACAACATGATCTAACAACATGATCTAACAACATTGTCGGTCTTAAGTACCTCGGCACAATTAAAAACCAACTTCAAAACCCTGCGTGTCTGCGCAGCGGGCAGCGCAGGGTTTATGGGTTTTATAGTTAATTGTGGCCACCTACTTAACAGACACGACTTGGCAAAGTTCTCAAACTCACAACACAAAGATAGGGGTTTGGCGCGCGCTCCGCGCGCGCCAAACCCCTATC
>CAYXJG010000324.1:0-6266 GCA_964465285.1 uncultured bacterium | reverse complement strand
GGTCAGTCGGGTCAGTCGGGTCAGTCGGGTCAGTCGGGTCAGTCGGGTCAGTCGGAGTAGTGACCGTGGTAACTGTTGACGTATTGTTGCCTGGGTTCGGATCGATAACACCTGTCGAATTAGATGGGAAAGTTGGATCTATGCCAGGAGCAGCCACAATATTTGCGATCGCCGTATTTTGAATGGTGGTGCCTACAGGAACAGTAGGGGCAACTTGGCCTTCGATGGTCACAGTCAGGGAGGAACCCGCACCTAGGTTTGCCAAGAAATTAACATCGCCAATGCCTGTTCCCGTTGAAGGTGGAAGAACAGATCCTGCACCTGAGAAAGAGGTTGTCCACAGCGGCGTACTGGGGTCACGATTAAGAATCTCATCGGGAATGTCATCGATAACTTGAATCCCTTGGGCATTCAGTTCGGAGTTGTTCGTAACCACAATCGAATAGGTGATGTCCGTCCCTGGAACGATCGTGTCTGCGCTATTGGTTTTGTCCACAGAAATATCAATTTCTATAGGGGACGGAACGGGGAGTGTTGCAAAGTCCGTAAATCCTACTCCCCCGTTTGCATCTACTGTTTCACCTACAAATTCAGCAGAAACACTGCCTGTTGGAATATTGCCGTTAGTAACAGAAATCCGCCAAAGGGCATCCGGATCTCCTGCTGTTGAGGGATCACCATCATCTCTAGATGTAATGTAAATATTGTTATCTGGTCCAAAGGCGAGGGTTCCTGAGCCTGCTCCGGGGTTCAAGACGTTGCCTGCCGTATTCAGAACATCAGCAACCAGGGTTGCACTCAGGGTGGAGGCACTAACGTCAACGGAATAAAGCTGATAGACTCCACCAGAACCTGTTTGCGTAACGAGAACCAACAGCTCGTCTGGATTCGTGGGGTTGAATGCGATATCTCCGCTACCCGCCGGTAGCCCTGCAACGGGTCTCGGAGGCTCGAGAGATGCCTCGGTCGCTGAAGTGCTGACATAAAGGTCGTTGTCGCCTCCGGCGATGCCGTAAAACAAACCACTCTGTGCCTGGGCTAGCTTGAAAAAGACAACAGATTGTTCCGTGGTTCCGAGGGATGTACTTTCCCCGGTCAGCGGATCGAAGGTGCTGACCTGTTGGCTGTTAGGGCCGTTGCCAACGGAAATAACCAGTCCTGTGTTGGCGTCACGGGCGATCGCAAATGTTCCCGCTTTAACAAGGTCTCCCGTATCGTTTGCGAAGAGAAGGTCACCGACATCAGTAGCTTGCCCTGTGTTGATATCCAGGATGTAGATGTCTCCGTTATTGTCAGAGGCATATAGCGCATTAGAAATGAAGGTTCCTTGGTAGGCAGCCCGAGCCGATGGCTCAACAGCAAGATCTGCCAGAATCTTACCCGTCTTAAAGTCTAGCTCCCAGTTTGTTCCCCCGGCTGTCTTTCCAACTGGCTGGGTGGATGCTGCAACGTTAATCCCTAACCAAGATGCCAGCGTCTGGATAAATGAAGCGCCACGCTCGCCCTGGGCAACATTGCATCCATAGAGCAGGAGTTCGGAACCTTGAGCCAGAGATTTCGTCCAGTTCCCTACGCAGTGGAGATAGGTCTGTAGCGTTTCGAGGCTGAGAGCCGCATTCCCCAGCAGGAGCTTTCCGGGTTCTCCGTGAGAAATGATGTGAATGTTGCGAATGTCAGCAACCCTTGATAGAACCTCTGTTACGACATCAATCCCATTCTCACTTGAAGGAATCGTGATAGCTTGGACTCCCGGACGAATGCCTTCCAGGAGGTCTGCGTAGTTGTCAACAGCAGCATCGATAAAAACTAACTCTTGAGCACCTTTAAGAATGTTCATGGTATGACCCCATATCTTTATGTGTGAATTTTGACGATTCGTGAAATGTATTGCGCATACTAATGAAATGCGAAGTTCAGCACCCTAAACTCGAACTGCTGTGACCGAGTCCCATTAAGTTCTATTAATCACCATCTCTAAATAAATGCCAGTGAAATTACGGCGTTATTCGCAGGCGATCGCCGCTGCGCAACTCGGAAAAATCACCGGCTACTTTCTGGACATCACACAGGATTGACACACGATTATTGGCTTCCAACACCTACGTGTCAATGACTCCGGCAGGATTTGAGGTAACAGCACCTTAAATTTTTCATGGAAGATATAATTAGTACCTCCAATGTGTCACATAGCTCAGTGCGTAGGATCACGGTTTTTCATGATCCATGATCTGCATGAAAATACGTATATTTTGGGTAACAGTATGTAATACTACCACTACTCTGTTTTTTTTTTGAGTTCTAGTAGCAAGAAATCATTAGAATTTGCACGGATCGAAATATCATCACACTGGGAGAATGCTGATCCTGCTCCATGTAGCTTGAAGTACAAAGGTCAATGTGCGACTTCTTGAAAGCCTGAGCTAAATGATGTTCGAGTGTACGTTTTGAATGAGTTTTAGCGCCAAAATTCCTGTTTCGAGAAGCCTGATCCCAGGAAATAGGGAAGACAAACATCACTCCGGTAACAACGGGCATCGAATAATAGAGATCGGGGAATAGCTCAACTCGCGCTAGGATAAAGCACTGTGTTTTAGACATTGCACAGTATGACCTCATCAGCATCTTCTCCGTATCCCGAATGTTCATGGACTCGTGCGATGGGTGTGGGTTGGCAATCCCCCTACCACGTTCGATACCCCAGCAACTTGGATGACGGTCCCTGGCATGGGATGCCCCTGGGAGGGTTTGGTGCTGGGTGCATCGGGCGATCGCCCCGGGGCGACTTCAATCTCTGGCACATTGACGGAGGCGAGCATGTCTTTCAACCAATGCCTGCCTGCCAGTTCAACGTCTTTGAGCAAGACCACGGCTCTGGACAGCCGGACGTAACATCTACGCAGACCTATGCCCTCTGCACTGAAGCGCCCAACTTCCCCGATCTTGCGGAGTGGACATGGTATCCAAGCTCGAATTCAGCTACCTATCACGCTCTCTACCCCCGGAGCTGGTTTGTCTATCGCAACGTCTTCCAGGCAGAACTCACGTGTGAGCAGTTCTCGCCCATTCTTCCAGGTAATTACCAGGAAACAAGCTATCCCGTTGCGGTATTTGAGTGGACAGCCTACAATCCCGGCGATCGCCCCGTTACCCTGAGCATTCTTCTCTCCTGGGAAAATATGGCAGGATGGTTCACCAATACCCTGAAGGCACCGGAAATTACCCTGCGGGATGATGGCAGCCCGGTCTATGACTATCAGCCCCGGATTGGCATGAGCGAGGGCAACTGGAACCAGAGGATGGAGGGCGATCGCGCCTGGGGATGTGTCCTGGGAAACATGGAGTCATCTCGTCCCCCCGCGGAGGGTGATGGGCAGTGGGCGATCGCCACTGGCTCTCCTAACGACACCACTGAGGTTTTTTACCATACCCGATGGAATCCCACGGGCGACGGGGCAGATATCTGGCAGCCTTTTTCTGCTGATGGCTCCCTGCCGAATAGTCACCATTCCCATCCGGCAGCATCAGGGGAACGAATCGCCGCAGCCATCACGGTTCGCTTTACCCTTGCGCCCGGTGAAACCCGCCAAATTCCCTTCGTGGTGGCATGGGATTTCCCAGTGACTGAATTTGCCGAGGGGGTCCGTTACTTCCGCCGCTATACTGATTTCTTTGGCACTACCGGAACAAATGCCTGGGCGATCGCCCAGACCGCTTTAAATGCCTATAAAAATTGGCAGCAGCAAATCCAGGCATGGCAACAGCCCATTCTTGACCGCACCGATTTGCCTTCCTGGTTCAAAATGGCGCTGTTCAACGAACTTTACGACCTCACCGATGGCGGCACTCTCTGGAGTGCGGCGACAGAAGCAGACCCCGTTGGTCAGTTTGGGGTGCTGGAATGCCTCGACTATTGCTGGTATGAGAGTCTGGATGTGCGCCTCTACGGTTCCTTTGCCCTGCTGATGCTATGGCCTGACCTGGATAAGGCGGTACTCCGTGCCTTTGCACGAGCGATTCCTAAAGCAGACAAACGACAGCGGGTCATCGGCTATTACTACACCATCGGCGCAGAGAGTCCCCTGGCGGATCGTAAAACGGTCAACGCCACTCCTCACGACCTGGGTGCCCCCAACGAACATCCCTGGGAAAAGAGCAACTACACGGCATACCAAGACTGCAACCTCTGGAAAGATTTGGGGTCTGATTTCGTTCTCCAGGTTTACCGTGACTTTGTGTTCACTGGACAAACGGATGTCGGCTTCCTGGCAGACTGTTGGGACTCTGTGGTGCGATCGCTCCATTACCTGAAATCCTTTGATCTGGATGGTGATGGTATCCCTGAAAACTCCGGTGCCCCTGATCAGACCTTTGATGATTGGCGTATGAAGGGCATCAGTGCCTACTGTGGAGGGTTATGGCTGGCAGCCTTGGAAGCGGCGATCGCAATGGGTCACGTACTGCTTGACCATCCGGATACGGTGAAGATGATGGGGGATGTGGAAGGGGCGATCGCCACCTTCGAGTCCTGGCTCCATCAAGCCCGTCCCATCTACCAAAACACCCTCTGGAACGGACAGTTCTACCGTCTCGACAGTGGCAGCAATTCGGAAGTAGTAATGGCGGATCAGCTCTGTGGGCAGTTCTACGCCCGACTGCTCAACCTGCCAGACATTGTGCCATCCGACTGCGCTCAGTCTGCCCTCCAATCCGTCTATCAATCCTGCTTCCTAAACTTTCACGACGGGAAATTTGGCATCGCCAATGGCGTCCGTCCCGATGGCTCTCCGGTCAACCCCGCTGACACCCATCCCCTGGAAGTGTGGACAGGCATCAATTTCGGTATCACTGCATTTCTTATTCAAATGGGCTATCGTGATGAAGCCCTGCGTGTGTTGGAAGCGGTCATCCACCAAATTTACGAAAACGGCCTGCAATTCCGCACTCCTGAAGCCATTACCGCCGTGGGGACTTTCCGCGCCTGCCATTACCTCCGAGCCATGGCAATTTGGCTCACCTACGGTGTCTGGACAAATTTTGAACATAGTTAGGGATCTGCGGCTAGATGAAGATACCGGAAGAGAGGGGCGGCGGGCTGCGCCCACCACCCCTCTCCCGGTACTTTATTTTTTTGCGAGTCCCTTAGTATTCTGGGGATTTTTTAATGCTACTCATTTTCACAGATCTGGATGGCACGCTGCTCAATTCCGATGACTATCGCTACGACCCCGCAATACCTGCCATCGAACAACTCAAACAGCGGGGCATTCCCCTTGTACCTGTGACAAGCAAAACGCGCAGCGAAGTTGAAGCTCTTTGCCAGGAGATTGGCATTTGCGAGCCATTTATCACCGAAAACGGCAGCGGCGTTTTCTTTCAACCCACCGACACTCGTTTTGACCTCGCCTCGCTGGAGCAGTGGAACGGATATTGTTTGAAGCGGTTAGGCTGTACCTACGATGAAGCACGACAGGGCTTGCAAACCATTAGTCGTGCCTTGGGCGAACCGTTACAGGGTTTTGGTGATCTGAGCATTAATGACATCCAGCATCACACAGGACTTGATACTCTAGGGGCGACTCGCGCCAGGGAGCGTGATTTTACTGAACCGTTCATTACCCCTCAAACCGTGGCCAAGTCTCCCATTGAAGAAGCTGTGAGGGAGGCAGGTTTTAAGGTGACCGTGGGCGATCGCTTCTCCCACCTCATTGGCATCAAGGCCGGCAAAGGCCAAGCTGTAGAATACCTGGTTCAGGTTTATCAGGCGACCCATCCCAACGTCACCATCAAAACCATCGGCTTAGGCAATAGCCCCAACGATTTAGAAATGCTTGAACGGGTGGATGTGCCCATTGTCATTCCCGGCAAAACAGATCCCCACCCCGAACTCGCACACCGGGGATGGGCGATCGCCTCTGATTCCGGTTCCTTGGGATGGGCACGGTCTATCAAGACAATATTGGAGGACATGATTGAAGAACACCTGACTTCAGCGGGGTGATGTCAGCTTCGTAGCGCACGACCGACAATCACTCAAAAATATTCCTCTATAAAATATTCCTCTATAACAGTGTGCAAACACGACTTGGCAAAGTTCTCAAATTCACAACGAAGAAACATGGGTTTGGGGCGCGCTCCGCGCGCCCCAAACCCATGTTTCTTCGTGAAACTTGCCAAGTCGTGTGCAAATTGACTGAGCACAGGTGAGGGGCGACGCTCAGCGCCGCCCCTCACCTGTGCTGTACTTAATACGCTTGCAAAAATACGCT
>CAYXJG010000323.1:0-6291 GCA_964465285.1 uncultured bacterium | reverse complement strand
CTTGGTGTTAGGGATCTGCGGCTAAAAAAGATACCGGAAGAAAAGAGCAGCGGGCTGCGCCCGCTGCTCTTTTCTTCCGGTACTTTATTTTCTTGCAAGTCCCTTAGATGCGGCAGATGGGGTTCTCTTGGGGCTCAGCGATATGCATCTGTGGAGTCGCCCCCCGGAACATGAGGATAAACATACGCGCCATTACAAGCAACAGGACATTGAAGATCAGGAGTCCTATCCGGTCGTTAGAAGCGGCTTTAGAGGTCATTCGTTGGTACAGTGGGCGCTGGCGCATTGAGCAACTTTTTGCCATCTTGAGGCAAAGTGGCCTGGACCTGGAAGCCACTCAGTTAGAGTCGGTGGCTGCTCTAACCTGATTCAGATTCGTCAAATTACGACTTGGCAAGTCGTAATATTTTGATGATTTCTAGAGCGGATGCTGAGGCATTGGAGTTTAGCCCTAAACTAATTGAAATTCAAACCTTTTGTCTGAATTAATCGAAGAATTTCAGGTGTTTCATGCTTGCCAGCAACCCTTACCTTTGACCAGAGGGGCGATCGCACCCATGCGATTGTGGATGAAAACCTGCTCTATTCTATTCTGAGCAATCTGCTCTCTAATGCAGCCAAATTCTCGCCGCCCGATAGCATCATCCACATCACTATGGAGAGTCAGGCAGATGCTCTGACATTTCAGATTCAGGATGAGGGCATCGGGATTGCTGAAGCAGATTTACCCTCCCTTTACGAGCCGTTCATCCGGGGGGAAATGTTACGGAAAGTAAAGGGACTGGTTTGGGGCTAGCTGTTGTCCAGCGCTGTGTCGCTTTGCATAAAGGGACGATTCACCTCAATTGTCAAACCGATTGTGGCACCACCTTTATTGTGACGATTCCCCAGGAGCCATCCCTTTCCCGTGGGCAAGTTTAGAGAATCAGCCAAACCCTTTCCCTGGCCCTGTCTCCGTCCATACCCGCAGTTCCCCTCGGCTCCCTCCAGCGGCGATCGCCCCTCCCGCAGGGTTCCAGGCGAGACAGGAGAATCCGGCGGGTGCGTCCTGAAGCATCTGGGCAAGGCGACGGGCTTTGTGCCAGAGGCAGAGCCAGCCATCGTCGGCAGCGGAGGTAAGGAGGAGTGAGTGGGGGTGAAAGGCGATCGCCCGCACCATTCCCTGATGCACATCCAACACTTGAGCATTCCAGCCGACATCCGGATCACGGTCTTTTGTCCAGACGACTACCCCTTCCCCACTGATGGAAGCCAGCAGGGGCGCACCGACTGCCGTTTTGGGTGTTGACCAGGCAAGCTGTCGGACTTTGCCCGGAAAGCCCTGCATCCGCCAGGGATACGGATTGTCCTCTTCCCACACCAGCACCGAGCGATCGTTATTGCCAGAGGCGAGGTAGATGCCATCCGATGACCAGGCGATCGCCCCACTAGCTCCGCCAATGTCTCGTATCGTTGGGTCATCGTCCCAGTCTTGCCGTTGCCAGGTTTTGATGCTCTGGTTGCCGCTGAGGGAGAGGCGATCGCCCTGGGGATGCCATGCCAAATCCAGCACCGAGGAAGCCTCGAAATTTAAGGTGGTGATGATGGATTGGGTGGGGGCCTCCCACACCTGGGCATAGCGCCCCAGACTGAAGGCAAGTTCAGGGTGTTGGGGATTCCATTGCAGGCGGTCGATCCAGGTGCGGGGATGCTCCAAGGTTGTAACCAGGGTGAGCGTGTCGCTATCCAACCGCCAGATCCACACCGTTCCCGACTGTCCACCTGCCGCCAGAAATGCGCCATCGGTGGATATCGCCAGGGCATCCACCGATTCTCCATGCGCTTCCTGCAACACGGTCGCTTCACCCGTCTTTGCGTCGTACCGCACCACTTCACCTGCCGCAGAACTGGCGGCCAGCCACGCTCCATTAGGCGACCAGGCGATCGCCGTGACGTAATCTGCTAGAGCTGTATGCCACAAGAGTTTGAGCAAATCTTGCGTTTTCGATTTGGGCATGGGGAAATTATAAAAATAATTCTCAATGTAGAATGAATGGCTTACTCTGCTCAAGAAAACGCTCTATAGTCTAACCTTAAGGTAGATTACAAAGCCATAAGCTGGTAGTCATATAGCAATCCTAAATGAAATGTGAGGGTTGGGGCGGGCTGAGCCCGCCCCAACCCTCACATTTTGTTTTACACATCACTTAGGAACGCTATGGATAGATACTATAAATAGATGAAAGTAACGACTCAGCCTCTTAGATCAGCCCTCATCCCCTGGCCCCTGCTTCGCACGCCCTCCGGTCTACTTCTAAGCTTGGGAGAAGGGGAACCGAACCCTTGCAAAGTTTTTCTCCCAGCTTGGGAGAGAGATTTAGCGATTATCTTGATTGTCAACCCCTTGTTCCCAGCGAAGTGGGCTAAGTCGGCGTGTTTTCCAGCGGATTTTGCCAAGATTGCTGCTAAGTGACTAAGGCATTGAGGATGCCTAAGAGCTTTTGAGCGCAGGCGATAAGGGCCACCTTCTTGGCTTTGCCTTGTGCCAAAAGTCGGCCATAAAAGACAGTAATGACAGGGTTATGCCGTACCGCCACTCAACACACTGTACTTAATGCGCTTGCACAGCGCTATAAACGGGGCGATCGCCACGAGGCTGACTAACCGCTTGTGGGAAAATTGACCTAATTCCGGGAGTAAGGCCAAGAGGGTATTGGCTACGACTCGTCCCACGCCTAGAACACTAGTGAGCCACTCATAGCGCTGTTGCCAGTCGGCATCGGCTTGACGCAACTGGTGAATCTCAGTGTCTAACCGTCTAGTGCAGCGTCAAAATTAGAAATTAGGGTAAATCCCTCCGCGATTTACCCTAATTTTAAGAAATGACAGAGCACTAAGGGTTAAACGACGACGACAAAAGGCATCTTCCTATGAATCGATGGTCAAAATGGTTTGTATCACTGCTCGTGCTGTCGGGTTTTGTCGGCATCCTAGGGTGGCAGGGTTGGCGCTGGTGGATCTGGGCAAATGCCCCAGTTGCTGCTGCCGAAGGCCGTACTGACCTTCCCCCGGAGCCTGATCCACTGCTAAACGCTGAAAGTCATGAAGTCAATGCCGTTGATATTGCAATTAAGGACGGAACATCAGCTCAGCAGATTGGCGAAAAGCTAGCCGATAGCGGGTTAATTCGTTCTGAGATGGCGTGGAGCCTGTGGACGCGATGGCAAAATTTGCAAGACCGTCCCGGTGGGTTCTTAGCAGGAACCTACCGGATTTCTCCCACTGAGTCGATGGTGGCGATCGCCAACCGCATTTGGGAAGGGGATGTTGTGCAGAACAGCATCACCATTCCAGAGGGATGGGCGATCGCCGATATTGCTGCCTACCTCGAGTCTGAAGACATCACTACTGCGGAGACATTCGTAGCTGCAACCGAAGCTATTTCCCGTGCCGACTATCCTTGGCTACCGACTGAAATTTTCTCCCAAGGGAAAGCAAACCTCGAAGGATTTCTCTTTCCCGACACCTATCAAATTATCGACAGCGCAACCCCGGAGCAGGTAGTCGAGCAAATGCTGTCCCGCTTTGAAGCCCTAGCTGGTCCTCTCTATGATGCTTCTAACAGTCCCTACTCGTTTTTGGAATGGGTCACCCTGGCAAGTATTGTCGAAAAAGAGGCCGTCATCAGTGAGGAGCGTCCCGAAATTGCAGCCGTCTTTGCCCGGCGACTCCGCGAGGGCATTCCGCTTGGGGCAGATCCGACCGTGGAATATGCCCTGGATATTCAGCAAACCCCTGAAAATCCCCTCACTCTATCAGATATCCGTACTCCTTCTCCCTACAACACCTACCGATACGCGGGCCTCCCTCCCGGCCCTATTGCGAGCCCTGGTGCTGCCAGCTTAGAAGTTTCTCTTGACCCACCGGATACCGAATATTTGTACTTTGTAGCGCGGTATGACGGTACCCATGTCTTCAGCCGCACCCTTGCAGAACATGAAGCTGCCCAGGCTGAAATTCGTAAAGCTATCGAAGCTCAGTAGGAGATTGTTGAGGGATGCCTTAGCATAGTCTTGGAAATGCTTCTGTGCTTTTCAATGGCTCACCCCACCTCTTAAACATTATGGTATTCGGCAAGTTTTTGCAGCCCGACCTCGTCGTCGGTAGTTCAGTGTTGGCACTCACCCCTGAGTTGCTGAAGCAGCAGCAGCTTAAGGGGCTGGTTCTGGATGTCGATGAAACGCTAGTGCCTATCCGATCCGTTGATGCATCCCAGGAACTGCAGGCATGGATGGCCCAGCTCAGGCCCTACTTCAGCATTTGGCTTGTCAGTAATAATGTGAGTCAAACCCGTATTGGTGGTATTGCCAAGGCTCTAGAGGTGCCTTATATCGCGGGCGCACTCAAACCATCCCGCCGTAAATTGAAGCAAGCTGTCGCAGCGATGGATTTTCCTGTGAACCAAGTGGCCATGGTGGGCGATCGCCTGTTTACCGATGTCCTGGCGGGTAATCGCCTGGGCATGTTTACGATTCTGGTGGAACCCATTGTTGACCCTACTATTGCCGTCCGCAAGCACCCCGTTCGGAATATTGAAGTGCTAGTTTCTAAGGTCATGGGCGTATCATTGCGATCGCAAGCTTCAGTAGAGGAGGGGTGAGTGGACATAAGCCATCTCCCCCTCTCCCCCTCTCCCCCTCTCCCTAAACCCTGCGCAAGTAAACCCTCACACCCTCCTGCCACTGCGCTACATTTCAAAGCATCCCATTACATCAGAGAATATATAGACAGGACGCTGGCTTTCACTTACTGAAAGTTGACGCTCTGTGTGCTTTAAGCCGTGATTTAAATTCTCTTTTCTGCCTCCTGCCTCTGTATTACAGTGTTATGGCAGCTCTCACCGCTATTCCTACGTGAAATGGCAAAAACCCTGGTCGTTAAGATTGGAACCTCTAGCTTGACCCATGCTGAGGGCAATGCCCTGGCGCTATCTACGATTGCATCATTGGTCGAAACGCTGACCCGGCTCCGTCAGCAAGGGCATCACGTCGTTTTGGTCAGTTCTGGGGCTGTAGGAGTGGGGTGCCGTCGTTTAGGGCTGGCAGAACGCCCTAAAACAATGGCCATGAAACAGGCGGTTGCAGCAGTGGGCCAGGGGCGGCTGATGCGCGTGTATGATGACCTTTTTTCATCCCTGGAACAGCCCATTGCTCAGGTATTGCTAACTCGCAGAGATGTGGTGCAGCGGAGCTGCTACGTGAATGCCTACCGCACGTTTCGGCAGTTGCTTAAGCTGGGAGTCATTCCTATCGTCAACGAAAACGACACGGTGGCCGTGGAGGAACTCAAGTTTGGGGACAATGATACGCTCTCTGCCCTGGTGGCTAGTTTAGTCGGTGCGGACTGGTTGTTCCTGTTAACGGATGTGGATCGGCTCTATTCTGCTGACCCTCGCTATCACCCCGATGCAAAACCAATTCACATGGTAGAACGCATTGAGAATCTGGAAGACTTACAGGTGCAGGTAGGCGATCGCAGCGGCAGTTGGGGCACAGGAGGCATGGTGACGAAAATTGCCGCCGCCCGGATTGCTACCTCCGCCGGAGTCCGTATGGTGATCACCGAAGGGCGATCGCCTAGTAACATTGAGCGCATCCTCAACGGCGAAAACTTAGGCACCCACTTTGCTCCACAGTCACAACCCTCTACGGCTCGAAAGCGGTGGATCGCTAACGGCCTGATGCCCGCTGGAAAACTCTATCTGGATGCTGGGGCAGTCAATGCAATACGCCACCAGGGGCGATCGCTCTTGGCAGCAGGCATCATTGAGGTCGAGGGAGAGTTTCGTCAAGAAGACGCCGTACAGCTTTGTGACTTATCAGGTAAGGAAATTGCTCGAGGCATTGTCAACTATGGCAGCATGGAACTAGAGAAAATTTTGGGGCTAAAGTCCGACCAGATTGCTAGTGTCTTGGGCCACGAGGGTGCTGAAACAGTGATTCACCGCGATAACCTTGTTTTGAATCAGAGTAAGCTACCTGTAGAAAACGATTTTGTATCTCCGTCGAACTAAGGGACCTGCAAGAAAATAAAGTACCCGGAAAAGAGCAGCGGGCGCAGCCCGCTGCTCTTTTCTTCCGGTCTCTTTTTTAGCCGCAGATCCCTGACGGCTAAATCAATAACCAGATCCAGCAACGCCAAAAATTTAAGGTAGAGCGATGCCGTACCGCTCCACCTTAATTGAGTTTAAGCTATCTCATTTTCACGACCTGGCAAAGTTCTCAAATTCACAACGCAAAAATAGGGGTTTGG
>CAYXJG010000322.1:0-6296 GCA_964465285.1 uncultured bacterium | reverse complement strand
GCGCGCGCCAAACCCCTATCTTTGTGTTGTGAATTTGAGAACTTTGCCAAGTCAGGAGAATTAAATAATTTGAACCAAACTTTAGTAGGCGCAACGCGGCATCGTCGTGCCGCGCCACTGAAATTGGACTTTATTTAATCCTTGATTCTAAGGCTAGCCAGCGCTTAATCCTCTTTGTTGCCCCCAGTGTTGCGGATATCAAAGACTTTGCCCAAGACGCCGTACCAGAAAGAAGCCCCCATCGAAATGGCGATGCCCGTCAGTAACCACCCAATGACACGGCGGATAATAGGAAACCGCCAATTTGCAGCTTGTGCCTGTTGATTTTCTAGAATCACCGGATTCCATCCGATAGGCAGCGGCAGCGTGTCCAGGTTTTCATTGACAGCGGCCCGAATGGCGTCGATGCTCTCTGTTTGCAGCCCCCCTTCTTCTACCTCAGCGGCGAGTCGCTCGCTGGCGGGCTGATTCACAATTTGGTTAGCTGCTTGGGTAATGGTTTCGCGCAGAAGGGTATCCCTTGACAGTCGATCGATAATATAGGTGGTGTCTGCGTTGGCTGCGACTGCAATCAAAAAGCCGATGATGACAGCAATGCCCTTGGCGTTGCGTTTATAGACGCCCGATGACCGCTCCATCGCCCGATCGAACCAGGAACTGATTTCAGCTTCCAGGTTGTTGACCCCCTCTGATAGAGACTGCGCTTTGTTTTGTGCTTGCTGGGATAGAGCCTTCAGGTTTCGCTGGAGCTGTTGTGGCAGATATTGCTTGTTGGCGAGCACCAGGTCAATGATTTCGGAAACTGTTGGTTCTGTTTTTAGGGTGGCGATCGCCTGTTTCATAAACGGAACCCGCTCTCGGATGATGGACTGGTAGGTGGGGTCTTGCCCTAGCACAACATCAATGTCTTCGACAAAGTGGATGATTTCTCCCGACGCCTTGGCGATCGCCGCTGGAAACAGGATGCGGCGGTCTACAAAATCTTGGCGATAGGCGTCCAATCGGGTCACCAATTCGTTCAATTCGTCTACGAAGAGTGCCTGATTGCCCGACTGGTTGCGTAGCTCGTCCAGTAGCTTAGCAATGAGTTTTAGCTTCTCCTCCATGAAGAGTTCGAGCGTTTCTTGGCTTTTTTGGCGGCTGAGGGCACCTACCCCCAAATCATCGAGCAGGGCTGCGGAGAAAGTACGGGATGGAATAAACGACGGCCCGCTTTTGTACTGCCCAAAAATATTCCGCGTCCGGGTAATCCAGCGGTACGTTTGCCCCAACCGCTGGCTAATCATCCGAAAGAAATGGGCAAATGGCCCTTTCGCCTCTTGATTGAGGGCTGCAACAAGGGGGTTTTCGTAGAGCCGATCGGCAAATTCAATTCCTGGTAATTCATCGAATTTTTCACCAGAAAATAGAACTTCGATAGATTTCTTTAGATGTTCTGCCCGCCATTGCAGGAGGGTGGTAATGAGTTCCTGCAGCTCAGAGGCCAGCAAACTCAAGGTGAGATAAACAAAGATTAAGCCGATAGCGAGTTCCAGAACAAGCGGTAGGTTCATGGTTCAGATATGAAGTGTTTCATACATATTTAACCCCGGAGTCTGACAGAAAAACTCCGGGGTTAACGATGATATTAGGTTTTGAACTAGCCGTTTTGACCGTTTAACACCATCGTTATGTGTTTAGCATCCCCCCATTCTCTGGGCGTATTCCTCAAGGCGGGAAGTTTTCCCAAGGATAGAATCCAGGAGACAGGAGCCAGAAGCCAGCTCCCTCCTGAATTCTGACTCCTAGATTCTGGCGCCTTGCCCATCCAGGATTTTCCGGCTTAAATTACAAGCCATTCTCTAAACCCTAGTTGACTGACAAACGTAGTCTTCCCTCACTCCCAACTCCTCTCTCAGAGGGCGAGGGGAGCCGATCCAACTTCTTGTTTCCTCCCCCTTGGATGAGGGCTAGGGTGAGGGGTTTTCGAGGATCTGTGCATATGTTTTGTCAGCCAATGAGCCTTATCAGACATGCCTAGCCATTCGCCAAGCGAGCTTTGAAGAATCGCCTGGTGAGTGGGATGCACGACGCTCGCCAACCCAGCAGCTTAACAGTGTTCGACTGGCGAACCTCAGCTTCCGTGCTGATTTGAGATTAAGCGGGTTCAAGAACTTTGCCTATCGATGTTGCGGGGTCTAAATGCCTGTGATGTTCCTCAAGAAAGGCGATCGCCGACGATAAGTTTGGCATTTCTTGGTGACAGTGGCTGCAATACCAATAGATTTCACCGTGGCGGGCATGACGAAGTAGCGGTTCAGAGCAGCAGGGGCACGTGTCCATTGTTTTATCCAATGTTTTGTTAACAATCATGAATACAGCGTTCCTAAGTGATTTGTGAAATGAAATATGAGAGTTGGGGCGGGCGCATCCCGCCCCAACTCTCACATTTCATTTAGGATTGCTATAGATTTGAATGCTTCAGTTTTTTGTTAAAGAGTAAGTAGCCCAATATCAATAACCTCAAAACCTAAAAATTGAGGGAGCACCCCTCCGGAGTACTCCCCCGGCTTTTAGGCTGAGTTGATTAATACCGACCTACTTATGTAAAGTATGGGGTTTATAAAGTTAACAGAAATCACTGAGGCTTCAAACACTTAGAAATTCAAAACAGTGTCACTATCTTGCTCGAATTTTAGAGAGTTTGAGGGGATTTCAGGTAACTCCACTAAAGATATTGCTTGTCTGGGTTTCTAACTATTACTAACAATTGCAGATTTGAATTCCATTCACAATGGGGAAATATCCCCATACGTTTTGTAACAGGAACTACAATGAGAATAGAAGCTTTTGTAAATGAATGTTGAGGAAATAATGTGTAGTTTTACATAGAGATTTCTTTGAGAAGAGGTAAAAGCGAGTCAGCACACCCGCCCCGCCAGTAAACTGCGGGCTAATTCATCACGTCCACTCAAGTGGACTCATGGCTCACCGCACCCTTAGCTCACCGCACCCTTATGAAAGCTGCTTTAAATCATTGCTTTCCATGTTGAAGGGCGGCATTTTTGAGGGACAAGCGATATAGTCGATACTAGAGTCGTTAATTTCTGCATGGTAAGGTGTCTTGTATTACGAAGTGCCTCGTATTGCGAAGTGCCTCGTATTACCGCAACTTGATTGTGCGCAAGGGGATGCTGCATGAGTCATCATTTTTTGTCTGAAGTCAAACGTCTAGAACATCAGCCTCACCAGTCAACCTATGCCAGTTCCGAGGCGTCAGGCGATCGCCACGACACCTTAGGTGCGCCTCTCGCCGATGCGCCGATTATCGATGTGCAGTATACGACGGCTTCCGAACCCACACCCGATGCCGAACCTGTATCCGATCTTGAATCCCCATCAGCCAAGAAATCAAAGGTAGCCGCATCGACCCCGATGGCTGAGTCCGTTGGTGGCAAATCAGCAGTGGACCTAGCGTCTAATGCAACATCTCCTGATGCACCCGTTACACCTGAAGAGGCAGACAAATCTCCTGATTTGGGTGTGGTCGAAATGCCCGATTCGACCGTTGTGCTATGCTCAACCGATGATGCTCATGATGCTCATGATGCTCATGATGCCCATGATGCCCATGATGCTCAAGTATCGGGGGCTTCCCATGATGATGTGCTGTGTGCTGATGCCTTTGCTGCTGCATCAGACACATCAGATACATCAGATACATCAGATACATCAGATACATCAGATAGCGAACCAGTGGTTGTCACGGTGGTGTCTGAGGCAATTTCCCATGATCAGCAGGATGATGGTGATGAGACTGACCGATTGGCTCTGGCGGATGAAGAACTTGCCGCTGCCTTGCAGCGAGAAGAGGGCCTGAAAGCACGGGTTCAAGACCTGGAACGGCAGCTTTCAGCGGAGCGCAAGCAGGTTGAGGAACTACGGCTGGACTTGGAAATCGTTACAACTTCTAAGAAGGAATTGCTGGCAGACTTGGCAGAGGCGAAGCGCTATATTCTACACCTGACGAACCCCCAGTCGTCGCCATCCCAAAATGCTCGAACAACTACAAATGCTCGAACAACTACCCATGGGCAAGCAGCATCGGTGACGCAATCGCGCTCGGCCTCTGTGGTTCGAACTAAGGATGCACAGCAGGAAAGTGGGCGATCGCCCCAGTCTCCCCCAAAGCAGCCTACTTCCCGGAAGCCTCTGCCCTCCCGATATCCCCACCCCAGACCATCTGCGTCCTCTTGTTCTCAGGGCTTGCCCTCCATGTCTACGGAACACCTTCAGGGGTTACCGCCCATGCCCTCGGAGCGCGTGGTGACATCAAGCCCTGCCTCCTCTCAGTCAACGGATGCGGCTCGTCCGGCATCATCTCGTCCGGCATCATCTCGTCCGGCATCATCTCGCCCGCCCAAACCGTCTTCTCGGCAGCCCCTGACATTGCCAGATCGGAACGCACGTCCATCAGAACATTCGTCGTCCCCTTCAGCTCAATCACCGGCAAAGCAGTCCTCCAAGGAACCAGCGCCTCAACAGGCATCTAAAGAAACACCTAACGCATCAAAGGGTAAGGGACCTGGCTTGAGCACCCTACGGCGATCGCCCCTGCGGCCTATGTCACGCGGCGAGCGACCTATTCCCGAATCAGCCAGGGATACCCATAAGAAAGTCCCGGAGCCTAAGCTATCTAACTCTGAGATTAGCTGGTTTGATTAGGCGAGATGCTAGGTCGTTTGCGGCGGCAGTATGCCACCAGCCCAATGAATAACCCGATGCCTGCTACATATTTGATGGGGGAGGGAATTCCTGGATTGGGTGAGAAAAATCCTTCAATGACTCCTGCAATAAGAAGTAGGGGCACGATGCCAAAGACCAGTTGTGCAGCTTGGCGTCCGTAGAAAATAAGCGCATCAGATCGACGATAGGCCCCAGGGAGAAGGATGCTGCGTGCCAGCAACAGGCCCGCCCCTCCTGCCAGAAAAATGGCAGGTAGCTCCAGTGCGCCATGGGGAAAAACGAATGCCCAGAAGGGATACGCTAAATTGTTTTGTCCGACCAGTGTGGCGATCGCCCCAATATTCACCCCGTTGAAAAAGAGGAGATAGGCAGTAAATACTCCCGGCGGCGTCACGATGGGTGGAAACCCATTCACCAAAAATGTCACGCCCCCGAACACGGCTCGAAACGAAACTGCAATATTATTGACCATGATGTTGCTCGACGCCCACGGCTCAATGCCAACAATCGAACCCATCCAGAGTTCTCCCTCGTCGCGCACCAGGCGAATCAATTCTTCAGGGGCAATCAGGGCGATGAACGTCGGATCGCGCCAGGCAAACCACCAGGCAATAAGCGTCCCCAGCATGAAAATAGCAGTGGCGATCGCCGTATAGGCCCCCGTTCGCTGAACAACGTCTGGAAATCCCCACAGGACGAAATCAATCATCGACTTCCATTCCTGACGGCGTGACCCCTGGTAGATCTGGTTGTAGGCGCGGGAGGTCAGCATTTGAAGCTCCTGAACCATCGCAGCTCCGACCTGCTGCGTTCGTGCCCGCGCTAAATCGGACGACACTGAGCGATACAGGCTGGACAACTCCTGGATTTCGTGACCGCTAAGAGACGCTAGCCCTCGCCGCTCGACTTGCTTCAGCAAAGACTCCAACCGCTTCCAACTTGGCTCTCGACGCGCTATCCAGCGCTGAACGTTCATCATGCTTCATTCAACTCACATTACAACTTCTCCATTCGAGGAGAACATCTCAACACAACAGGACTTACGCAAAGCTATCGCTAAACTGGAGTTTTAACAAATTTCTTCACTCAAGCCGTGAAACCCTCTCTCAGAGGGAGTTTCACGGCTTGAGTGATCTCAGCACCAAATTTTCTAAAAGGCAGGCAGTGCCTGCCTTTCAGAAAATTTGGTGCGATTTTGTTAAAATCCAGGACTAAGTTTATGACCCGGCAAGGTATAGCTTGGGGTGGGCACTGCCCAGGTTACATATAGGTGAACTGTATATACACACGACTTGGCAAAGTTCTCAAATTCACAACGCAAAGATAGGGGTTTGGGGCGCGCGAAGCGCGCCCCAAACCCCTATCTTTGCCTGAAACTTGCCAAGTCGTGCATACAGGTGAACTGTGTAAGTCCTACAAGATTAGAATTCACCCGATTTGAGCCGCCGGACAATGCCCTTCCGGTAACTTTGACATAGGTTTAGAACTGATGCGAAAACTCCGTTAGTTTTTTATGTTAAGGGATCTGCGGCTAAAAAAGATACCGGAAGAAAAGAGCAGCGGGCGCAGCC
>CAYXJG010000321.1:0-6355 GCA_964465285.1 uncultured bacterium | reverse complement strand
TTTGCTCCCTAAGGGACTTGCAAGAAAATAAAGTACCCGGAAAAGAGCAGCGGGCTGCGCCCGCTGCTCTTTTCTTCCGGTATCTTTTTTAGCCGCAGATCCCTAAATCTGTACAAGCGAGCGCCTATGGAGCGCGAAGTTTCCCAAAATAAAAATTGTTGCCGAACAAGAAGCACAGTGGACACGGTTGGCAGAGCCTAATTTCCCGGTTTTACAGAAGTCGCTGGGAATCACCTCAAACGTGACATAATGAGAATCGCTTGAGGCTGAATGATGCGGAGGTGGCGGCATGAAAGCATTGGTAATCGGAAATGGAGGCCGTGAACATGCGATCGCCCGCACCCTCGCTCAGTCGAGTCGAATCCAGCAGGTGTATTGTGTTCCAGGAAACGGGGGAACCGCCAACACAGAAAAATGTAGCAATATTGCTATGGGCATCACTGATTTTGAAGGCATCGAGCGTTTTGCCCTGGTCAACAACACTTCCCTCATCATCATTGGCCCTGAAGCACCCCTCGCCGCAGGCATCACTGACTACCTCCGCAACAAGGGCTTACAAGTGTTTGGCCCCACCCAGGCAGGTGCCCAGATTGAATCGAGTAAAGCCTGGGCAAAAGCTTTGATGGACGCAGCAGGGATACCCACGGCTAGGGCTTCTGTCTTCACGGATGCAGATGCCGCTAAGCGATACATCCAGTCCCAAGGCGCGCCCATTGTGGTCAAAGCAGATGGCCTCGCCGCAGGCAAGGGAGTTACGGTGGCGCAGACTGCTCAGGATGCTATCGATGCCATCAACGACGCCTTCGGCGGGCGCTTTGGAGATGCCGGGAAGCGGCTGGTGATTGAAGAATATTTGACCGGTCAGGAGGTGTCCGTCCTGGCAGTCACCGACAGCATCACCATTCGCCCCCTGCTGCCCGCCCAAGATCACAAACCCATCGGCGAAGGCGACACAGGAGCCAATACGGGAGGCATGGGAGCCTATGCCCCCACGCCTGTGATGTCGGCCCCTCTACTCGACCGCGTGCAGACAGACATTCTTGAACCTACCCTCCGAGCATTGCAAGACAAAGGCATCGATTACCGGGGTGTTCTCTATGCCGGACTGATCATCACCCCAGCAGGTGACCCAAAGGTGATTGAGTTCAACTGTCGCTTTGGCGATCCGGAAACTCAGGTAGTCCTGCCCTTGCTAGACATGCCCTTGGAAGAACTGTTACTCGCCTGTACTCAGCAAAAACTCGCTGATCTCCCTCCCATTCCCTGGAAGAAAGGAGCTGCCGCCTGTGTAGTGATGGCATCTGGCGGCTATCCCGATGCCTACCAGAAGGGCTTTCCCATTACTGGCATTAAAGACGCCGAAGAGCAAGGAGCCGTGGTCTTCCATGCTGGAACGCAGATTAAGGGGGAAAAAGTGGTCACGGATGGAGGCCGAGTACTGGGCGTTACAGGGTTGGGAGAAACCTTTGAAGGGGCGATCGCCCACGCCTACAACGCCGTTGACCTGATTCAGTTCGAGGGTAGCTACTATCGTCGTGATATCGGCTACCGTGTCCTCCAAGCCCCCATCACCGATACAAAATCCACTCAAAGACGCCAATGAACGGCTTGCACCTGATCTTAATGGCGGTGGACCACCCCAAACCCCTATTTTTCATTGTGAATTTGAGAACGTTGCCAAGTCATGTCCAACTTGGGTAGAGCAACGTAACAACGCCGTGTCGCTCCACCAAAATTTGGTTCATATTAGAACTCTCGCTCCTAAAATCCCCTTTACCCTTTACCCTTTACCCTTTACCCTTTCCTCTTCCTTTTTCCCTCTTTTGACTTCCCTCAAGCGCACTCTTCGCTTTCGGCGTAGAAGCCAAGAATCATCAGGGCTTTTGAGATCTGCGCCTTTGAAGGAAGGGACTCCGGCGGCATCAGATTGGTTTCCCGTGCAGTTTCCAGCAGTTCTCGGATGAGGATATCGAGTTTGTCGTTAGCATCCCCTGGCAGCCTCTCAACGCGCCCCTGGTATGCAAGGGTATACAGCTCTAGGTGATGGACACCCATGACCCGTGCAAGCTTTCGTAGGTTTTCTGGGGTAGGGCATGTGCCCTTGAAACACGCCCCTCGTAGCCGAGGCTGGGGAATGCCAGACAGTTCAGCCAGTCGATTCATGCTCACGCTATGCTCTTCAAGATACTGGAGAATAAACTTCCCCAGGGGAGAACAGTCTTCAGGCTTAATTTGTAACCGTGCTGGCATGGGTCTGTACGTCAGGCGTGATATTTAGAGGACAAGCAAGGCAAGTTCGACTGCTCACACACAGCAATCAATTAATCAATTTTTTAAAGAATATTATTAAAAGATATTACTATCGCTTGATTACCGAGTCAATTATACATTGCCGTTTCATCATTACGAGCCAGGACAGGACTATACCTTGCCAGGTCATAAACTGAGTCTTTGAATTGGGGAAATCCTGCGCAGCGCAGGATTTCCCCAATTCAAAAATTAAAGTTGTAGCCTGTGAAAGGCTATCTTCAGAATGGCATCTTTCCACAATCTGAGACAGGCTTTCTCCAAAGGAATCTAGAGCTTTAGAGGCGATCGCCCAGGGTGCATCCCAGTTTTGCACGTGTTTATTTGACGCTGTGGCCCTCACCCTAAACCCCGCTCCCAAGCTTGGGAGCGGGACGTTGAAGTCTGGCACCCTGTCTTCCAGAATTGGGAGACGGGGCTGGGGGATGTAGAGCTTTGCTCTTCCCGCAGGGTGGGCGATCCGCAAAAGTGGGATGCTCCCAACCCCCTATTTTTGCGTAAAACTTGCCAAGTCGTGTGTTTCCCCCCTCAAGACCCGGTAAGCTAGAAACTGCCCTGCATACAATTCGACACCTATGGTTGCGGAGAAAGCCTTTAGCCCTCCAACCTTGCGCCCTTACCAAGCGGAACTGATTAACGATCTCTACAGCAAGATCAACGAAGGGTTCACCCGCATCGCCATCATCGCGGGTACGGGAGCCGGAAAAACCATCATTGGTGGACAAATCTGCGCCCATGCAGAAGCCCAGGGGTGTTGGCTGCTGTTCATCGTCCATCTGGATGTACTGGTGGGGCAGACCTACGAAAAGATGAAGGCATTTGGCCTGCGCTGTGGCTTTATTAAAGCCGGGTGGAAAGAAGACCCCACCGCGCCGATTCAGATTGCCAGCGTCCAGACGATGGGGAATCGCCGCTGGTGGCGGCGATGGCCCGCTAGCTTCGTGTTCTATGATGAGGCCCACACCACGGCCTTTAGCCAAGTGGGACAAGAGGTGCTGTATTACACCCATCCCGATGCGATTCACGTGGGCATGACCGCAACACCTTATCGGCTGGGCAAGGGGCAAATGGGCGATCACTTCCAGACTTATGTCGCATCCCCGGTGCCGTCAACACTCCAGTCAATGGGATTTCTTGCGCCAATGAAGTACTACGGCGTGCCTACTGATGGGCAGATCGACCTAGGGGATGTACGCATCATTGCCGGAGACTATGACGAGCAAGACTTAAAGAATGCGTGCGATCGCCCTGAACTGGTGAACCGCATTGTAGAGGAATGGCACCGCCTGACGCACGGCAAGCGCACTATTGCCTTCTGCGTAGATATTGACCATGCCCGGCATGTGGCGAGTGCCTTTCAATCCGTTGGCATTCCAGCCGGTACCGTAGAAGGGGGCACGCCTATCAAAGAGCGCAAACGGCTCTATCAGGCATTGGCAAACGGGGAGTTGCTGGTGCTGACCTCCTGTAATGTCATCAGCATCGGATTCGACGAGCCCAGCGTGGAGGTCGGGCTGCTGCTGCGCCCCACCCAGTCCCGCGCCTTGCACTTTCAGCAAATTGGTCGAGTCATGCGCATTTCGCCCCAGACGGGAAAAGAGTACGGCATAATTCTCGACCAGGCAGGCAATCTCCAGCGTCTGGGCTTTCCTGAGGACATTAAGGACTATCACCTGCCAACCAGCCGTGACTCTCTCCGCAGCCGCATGGTGCCCACCAAGCAGTGTCCCATGTGCAGCCGCCTCGTGCTGACCTTTGTGACGGAGTGCCCCGATTGTCGCTACCAGTGGCCTGTGGAACCCGTGGTTTGTACAGACGATATGGTGGAACTGCTGAGCGACGAACAACTCCGCCATGTCCAGGACGACAAGATGCGCCGATTTTTCAAGACCCAGCGGCGAAAGACCTTTGAAGAATGCCATGCCCCAAGCTGGACTCGGAAAGTGTTCTTTCAAACCTTCAGCAAGTGGCCCAAGGAGGAGTGGTACTTTGGTGGGGTGTTTGGCCCCGCCCCCACCGATGAGGATGCCCGAGCGTACAAAGCGTATCTGCTGGCGATCGCTCAGAAACATGAGCGTTCTCTATCCTGGGTACTAAACGAGTTTCAGAAAGAATTTGGCACGGGCGATCGCTGGTATCACATTTTTCAGGAAACATCTTAGGGATCTGCGGCTCAAAAAAATGTGTCGATGAGATTGCTTTTCTTTTTCCAAGAGCGATCGCTACAATGGCGATAGTTGAGTTCAGGGGCCAGATAGCTCTGGTAATTGCCTATCGAAACGATTCATGGGGATTTCAAAGGACTAAAGCCTAGTCAACTGAAACAGCTTCGACGCATTTACCATCAGCGCATTCCGGGCGATCGCATCACCACGCCAGAATTTGCCCAGCGTCTTTCTGCTGTGAGCCACGACATTGACCAGCCCGTGTGTGCATACGTCAATCGTCGGGGCCATGTCATTCGGGTGGGAGTCGGCACTCCTCAAAAAACTAAGATTCCTCCATTGGAACTTCCCCGCTATGGTGCTGAGCGTTTATGCGGTATCCGCTGCATCGCAACTCAGCTTGATGCCGATACACCCAGCCAATCATCGTTGACTGCAATGGCAATCCAGAGGCTTGATGCCCTTGCTGTTCTCACGCTCTCAGGAAAAGGGTTCCAGAGTAGAGGCGGGCGCGCTTCAGGCTACGTCCACCAAGCTTATCTGGCTCATCTCATTCCTAACCCTGAGCAGGTCTGGGCCATTTCCCCAGCCCTGAGTTTAGATGCGTTAACTCGCCAAGACTTTCTCGACCTTATTGATGGCTTAGAGGAAGAATTTCGTCGGGAATTTGTTGCTCGTCAAGTTGATCAAGACCACGATCGAGTGCTGATCGTCGGAATCATGACCCGAAGAATTGGTCGTATCCAGTTTGGCGATCGCGTTTCAGAAGTGGCACGGCTGGTTGAAACGGCTGGGGGCACTGTACTTGACACCATGCACCAGCGTCGTCATTCCCTCCATCCTCAAACGGTAGTCGGCGACGGAAAAGTGCAGGAAATTGCCCTCGCGGCTCAACAACTGGGCGTCAACCTAGTCGTGTTCGACCATGATCTATCCCCAGCCCAGGTTCGCAACCTGGAGTCGCGCATTGGGGTTCGCGTGGTTGACCGCACAGAGGTCATTCTCGACATCTTTGCTCAGCGTGCCCAGTCTCGGGCAGGCAAGCTCCAGGTGGAACTGGCTCAGCTTGAATATCTCATGCCCAGGCTCATCGGACGAGGCCGCGATATGTCTCGACTGGGGGGAGGAATCGGCACCCGAGGCCCTGGGGAAACGAAGCTGGAAACGGAGCGTCGAGCGATTCAGCAGCGCATCTCCCGGCTACAGCGGGAAGTCAATCAACTCCAGTCTCATCGCTCACGGTTGCGACAGCAGCGGCAGCGACACGATGTTCCATCGATTGCTGTGGTGGGATATACAAACGCAGGCAAGTCTACGCTGCTCAATACATTGACTAACGCTGAGGTGTACACGGCTGACCAGTTGTTCGCTACCCTTGATCCAACGACCCGCCGCTTAACCGTAACGGATGAGACAGTCCATCAGTTGGTATCGCTGGTATTGACAGACACTGTTGGATTCATTCACGAGTTACCTGCCTCGCTCATGGATGCGTTTAGAGCCACCCTTGAAGAAGTGACTGAGGCAGATGCAGTGCTTCACGTGGTTGATTTGTCGCATGCTGCGTGGCAAGCACAGATTCAATCGGTTCAGTCGATTCTCGATGCCATGCCAATTGTTCCCGGGCCTGCGCTCCTGGTGTTCAATAAAATTGACGCAGCGAGTAGTGATGCGCTAAGCCTTGCGAAGGAACGATATCCGAATGCGGTCTTCATTTCAGCAACGGAGCGACTGGGCCTGGAAACACTGCGTCAGCGTCTTGTGCGCCTGGTGGAATACCTCTTTGCTGAAACCAGTGACATGCCCCATGCGAATCTTTTGTCATAGAGGCATACACTGAGCCGAGCTTCAAATCTAGAGTTTGAAGAAGAGGAATCCTGCGC
>CAYXJG010000320.1:0-6435 GCA_964465285.1 uncultured bacterium | reverse complement strand
AGGTCGCCTCAGGCGACCTTTTTGCTCCCTAAATTTCCATAATGAGAATTGCTGAGCATTCTTTTCGATATGAAATGCTCGTGAGAAATTTTGGCCGCTGATACCAATTCTCAATTTTGGATTTTCGATTTTGGATTGGAAGACCTATAGTTGGCATAGATTACAGGTTAGCTATCTGTAGCCACGACTTGGCAAGTTTCACACAAAGATAGGGGTTTGGCGCGCGCGCCGCGCGCGCCAAACCCCTATCTTTGTGTTGTGAATTTGAGAACTTTGCCAAGCCGTGTGTAGTTCTACTTTCAAGAATTGGTATAAAACCCAAAGAATGAAAATTAAATAACTTGAACCAAATTTTTCTGGGGCGGCACGACGATGCTGCCCCAACCCAACAAAATTAGATTTTATTTAAGCCTCAGTTCGACAGAGGCACCAGGTGTTTTCCACACAGTGGGAAAACACCAAGCTTTCAAGATTTGTAACTACTCAGCCCGCCCTCACCCTAAATCCCTCTCCCAAGCTGGGAGAGGGACTTTGAATGGGTTCGGTTCCCCTTCTCCCAGTTTGGGAGTAGGCCGGAGGGCGCGCGAAACAGGGGCTAGGGGATGTAGAGCTTTGCTCTTCCCGTAGGGCGGGCTATTCATAGCCTGAGTAGTTACCAAGATTTTAGATGTACAGGTCGTGGCTAACATCTCGCTGTCGAGTTCCTGTTTAGACTTAGATATTAGACTTAGATAACTGAGACAGTTTTCCGCAATAGTTCCCATGTCACCGGGCCAGCAATACCATTAGGGTCAATGCCGTTAAGTCGCTGAAATTCCAGGACTGCTTCTTCTGTCAGCGAGCCAAAATACCCGGTAATGGGGCCTCGATAGACGCCCGCTGCCGCCAGTGTTTGTTGCAGTCGAATGACCTCTTGACCGCGATCGCCCCTGTAGAGCACGGGCGTAGTGACAGGCAACTCCGGAGGCGGAGGCGGGACAGAAACTGATACACGCCTGATCGCAGTTTGGGTAACAACAGGTCGATTCACCACCGCAGGCGATGTTACCGTAGACGCGACTGAAGAGGATGATATCGCTGTTGCGCCGCCCACGGGAGCACCATCGGCAGGGCGGATAATAGCGGGGCGGACAGTGGCGGGGCGGACAGCCGCAGCTCGCACCACGGCGGGTTGAATCACAGCAGGCTGAGCACCTGCGGCACGGATAAGTACCAACTGGGTTCCATCATCGACGATGCCTGTCACAGCTAAGCCATTGATCCGCTGAAACTGGATGACAGCATCTTCCGTCGCACTCCCAAAATATCCGGTGAGGGATTTACGAAAAAGACCTAACCGCGACAGTTGTCGCTGTAGCTCAAATACCTGTGCTCCCGAATCTCCTCGCGACAGGCCGTTGATGGGGGAGCGTTGAAGGGTGACTTCTTGATACACTGTGGACTGCACCGTGTGAACGGGAGTTACAGGGTTGGCGATCGCCGGTTGGTAGGCGAGGGCATCTGCTCGAAGCGCCGCCAGAGTGGCCGGGCCAACAACCCCATCGACTGCCAGACCATTCGCTTTTTGAAATCTAATCACCGCTGCCTGGGTTAGTTCCCCAAAGTATCCCGTTGAGGGGCTGCTGAAAAAGCCAAGGGTGGTAAGTTCATTTTGCAGACGGGTAACATCAGTGCCGCGATCGCCATACGACATCATGGCTGAGGCCGTCGGCGCAACGCCAAGGATGATAGAAAGGCTACACAACAGGGCTGATACGTACAACGATGATGAACTAAGCCAGGAATGCTCGGAATGGCGAAAGGAAGCTCGGGGCGATCGTCGTCTAGTTTCGCCGCCATGCATCTCGCTCTCACGGAACACTGAATCGTCGAACGCCACTGCGGTGTGCAAATAACCCAACACTTCCATATCAAATACCTTCACCCTCTCCAAATCACCACAACATCATAAGCAGGTGAGCACAACTAACTATAAAACCCGTACACTCTGCATGGCCCGCGTAGCGGATGGCGCAGAGTTTTGCATCTGGTTTTTAATTGTGTCAAGCTCCTTACAGGAATCCTATTCGATTCCTGAAAAATTTTTCTGATGATGGGGGCGGGCTGCATCCTCCCCCCATCGTTAGAACTCAAGTCGAATCGCTATATTCCTAAAGAATATTTCCTATAGCAATCCTAAATGAAATGTAAGAGTTGGGGCGGGCGCGGCCCGCCCCAACTCTTACATTTCATTTCACAAATCACTTAGGAACGCTACATGTCCTAAAAACCATTTCCTGTTGCTCAATTGAGGAGCAGAGAAGATGAATTCTTCATCCCAAAAAGTGACCGAATTCACCACCATTGAAACACTCCCCAAACACTTCTAGAACTGAGTTCTAGCGACTTGCCAAGGCCAAATCTAAACAGCAAGATGCTTAGCACGCTACTATTATGGTCATTTTATTTGCTAAACACAATAGGGGGATATTCCAAATAGAGGGATATTCCAGCGGTTACCCCATATCTGACGAAAGAAGGCAGGGCGGGATGAGATTTGCTTTATTTTCCGTAATGGGGCGATCGCCCACTGAAGCCTATCAGAGTGGGGTGCATCCAAGTTTTGCACGTGTGTATTTGACGCTGTTGCCCTTACCCTAAATCCCTCTTCCAAGCTTGGGAAAGGGTCTTTGAAGGCATGCACCCTGCCTCCCAGAATTAGGAGACGGGCTGGGGAATGTAGAGCTTTGCTATTCCTGCAGGGTGGGCAATCCGCAGAAGTGGAATGCTTCCATTAAGATGCTCCAGCTCAAAGTGAAGGGGCTGCCTGGCAAGGTAGGTATAGCGAGACAGAACAAAATGTAACAACCTTTAGCAGAACAGACACTCATGACTAGAATCCGGGAACTCTGAACATAAGCTATGGCTTTCACAAGCTAAGCTTCCCGAAGCCAAAGAGTGAGAATTAAATAATCTGAGACAAATTTTAGTGTAGCGGCGTGGCTGTGCCGCGTCGTTACACTAATAATTGGATTTTTTTAAATCCTTGATCCTAAGCTGTAAGAACATACTTGTCGCGCATTGAGGACGTTAGTGAGGGTTAATCTGTGGGACTCTTCGAAAAGCTCAGAAACGAATTTGTCGATATTATCGAGTGGATTGACTCCACTAACGATACCATCGCCTATCGCTTTGAACGATATAACAACGAAATAAAGATGGGCGCGCAGCTCACTGTGCGTCCCGGACAGAAGGCGGTCTTTGTGAATGAAGGTCAGGTAGCTGATGCCTTTGGCCCCGGACGCTATGAACTCTTCACCCAAAACCTTCCTATTCTCAGCAGGCTCCAGGGCTGGAAATATGGGTTCAACTCCCCCTTTAAGGCGGAGGTCTATTTTTTCAATACGAAAATCTTTACTGATCTGAAGTGGGGTACCCCGAACGCAATTACAATCCGTGATCCAGAACTTGGGCCTGTCCGCATCCGTGCCCACGGCACCTACAACATTCGAGTTGCTGACCCTGTCACGCTGCTCCAGGAGTTTGTGAGTACCGATGGTCTGTTTCAGGTGGATGAAATTAGCGACCATATTCGCAACTTGGTTATTACGGGCTTTGCAAGCTGGGTAGGGCGATCAGAGTCCAGCGTCTTTGACTTCGCCGCTCGGTATACCGACTTTGGCAATAGCATCCAGGCCAGCATTCAGCCAGATATGGAGCACTATGGCATTGACCTAGTCAAAATCCTAATCCGTGACATTACTCTGCCTCCTGAAGTGGAGCAGGCAATGGATCGCCGCAATGCCATGGGTTTGCTGGGCAATATGCAGCAATATGCCCAATACCAGGCAGCGAATGCCATCGAAACCTCCGCTGCAAAACCCTCCTCAGGCGGCAACACTCCCCTTGATTTGGGTGTGGGCTTGGCCATGGGACGACAAATGATGGACGCGTTTCAGTCTCCCCAGGGCGGGCAAGCGGCTCCGAGTCAGCCAAACCAGGCGGCTCCTGCAGCCCCGCCACCGCCTCCCCCGGTTGCTCAGTGGTACCTTTCAAGGGGTGGACAAAACTTTGGCCCCTTTGATGCAAACCAGCTACCGCAAAACGGACTGACCCGCGACAGCTACGTATGGCGTAATGGAATGGCTGGTTGGGTACCCGCTTCCCAAGTTCCCGAACTGTCTCATCTATTTAATGTACCGCCACCGCCGCCGGCTGGTTGATCAGGCATCCTAAGCACAAACAAGGCAGTTGGATGGTCGATCGGATGATTCATCAGAAACATTCCAACCGGCGCTGTCCAACTGTTTTAACACGGAGGATTTAACACCGAGGATCACGCATGAAACCAAATCCAATTTGAGGACTGGAACTTTCCCACAGGCATAACTCCAGTCCCCAACATGGGCAAGGTATCAACAAATTTTTGCTTTTGTAGAACGGCGCAGCATCACTCGCTGCTTGACTAAAAAATGATTCCAATTATTTAATTTTCGGCTCTAAGGGTCTGCTGGCAGACTGCGTACCTTTTCACAAGATGCGTAGACCGATATCTAAAGTTCACTTGCTGCTGTCTCCTGCGCTTCACTATGACTGCGACCACATCTCCAACCCGTCAATTTCCTTGCCCAAGCTGTAGTGCAAATTTGGAGTTTGACCCATCTAGTAATCGCCTTGCATGTCCCTATTGCGGTACTACCCAAGACGTTGAGCAGGAGCCGGGGGGACAGGTCACTGAGCAGACCTATGACGATTATCTGAATGAGGCTCACACCCACATCGCATCGCTGTCGCAAACCGCTATGGAAGCGACCTGTCCGGGATGTCGTGCGTCAGTGACGTTTGAACCACCGAATGTCGCAGGGCAATGTCCCTTTTGCGGTACCAGCATCGTTGCTCAGGCACACACCGCAAACCCTGTCATCACGCCTGGAGGGGTGTTACCGTTTCAGTTTGGGCACAAGGAAGCCCGGAAGAAAATTCGCCACTGGCTCGGCAAGCTCTGGTTTGCACCATCTGGCTTGAAAAAGATGGCACAGCACTCTGGTATCCAGGGTGTGTATCTGCCCTTTTGGACCTATGACAGCAATACGATTAATCGATATAGCGGAAAGCGAGGCGAATATTACTACGTCAATGTGTCGTACACCACGACAGATTCTGACGGGAAACGGGTTCAAAAAACCCGGCGGGAACGGCGAACCCGATGGTATTCTGCCAGCGGCAAAGTGTCTCAGTTCTTTGATGATGTCCTGGTTCCGGCCACAACGGCAGTTGACTCAGTGCGCCTCAGCCAGCTTGAACCCTGGAACCTGAGCCTGTTGGTGCCCTATGACCCGTCCTACCTGGCGGGGTTGAAAGCACAGCGTTACCAAGTGAATTTGAAAAATGGGTTTGAGATTGCCAAGTCGAAAATGAAACCCGACATTGAGAGTGCAGTGCGTCGAGACATCGGTGGTGATACCCAGCAGATTAATTCGGTTCAGACTGCTTACGATGACATTACCTTCAAGCACATTTTGCTGCCCGTTTGGATTGCATCCTATCGCTTTAAGAATAAGCAGTATCAGGTAATGATCAATGCTCAGACGGGTGAGCTATTGGGCGATCGCCCCTGGAGCGTCGTGAAGATTGTAGGGGCTTCCGTCGCTGCTGCCACGGTCACCTTTACCTTGCTCATGGGTGGGCGAATTATTAACACCCTCGAAGATTGGTTTGAACCCTCCCCGCCGCGTCCTACGCCAACACAAACAGTTCCCCAGGCTCCTCCGCCTCCTTCGCTTTCTCCATCATCAGCCCCAACGAATTCGGCATCTCCTGACTCTGCCACCCAGACTGATGTTGCGTTCCAACAGGCGGTTAGTCTTGCAGAACAGGCATCCGCCCAAACTCAAACAGCGCAGACGCCTCAGCAATGGCAGCAGGTTGCAACCTTTTGGATTCAAGCCATTGAGTCACTGAAGCGCGTGTCACCCTCTAGCCCTAACTACCACACAGCCCAGCAGAAAATTCAGGAGTATCAGGTGAACCTGAACTACGCCCGCCAGCAAATAAATTGATACACGACTTGGCAAAGTTCTCAAATTCACAACCAAGAAAAAGGGGGTTGGGGCGCGCTCCGCACGCCCCAACCCCCTTTTTTTCGTGAACCTTGCCAAGTCGTGAAAGATATTGGGTGTGTGATGTTGGGTGTGTGATGTTGGGTGTGTGTAACCATCTCGCATAGCAGGGCATCTTGCCAAGCCATCGGCTTCAAAGTCAGCAATTCTCATTTTAGGAAGCTTCGCGCCCCACAGGCGCTCACCTGCACAAATTTAGGGAGCAAAAAGGTCGCTTAAGGCGACCTTTTTGCTCCCTAAATTTCCATAGTGAGAATTGCAGCTTCAAAGTGAGGATACTAAGGAATCTAGGGCTAAATAAAGATACCGGAAGAGAGGGGCGGTGCAGGAATTTCAC
>CAYXJG010000319.1:0-6470 GCA_964465285.1 uncultured bacterium | reverse complement strand
ATTCTGTAACTAAAATTCTGTAACTAAAATTCTGTAACTAAAATTCTGTAACTAATAAACGCAAAGCGTCATGTTGTGTCGAAACATTTCAAACAGCATGAATTTCACATATTCATATAGCGATCCTATTTAATTTCTAAAGGTGGGGGCGGGCACAGCCCGCCCCCACCTTTAGAAATATTTTTAGGAATCAAATAGGATTCCTATAAGTACCTCGGCATCATTAAAAAACGAACATAAAACCCTACGCTTCCTGCGCAGCGGGCGACGCAGAGTTTTACAGGTTTTATCATTAATTGTGCTTACCACTTCAATAAATTGAATTATTTGGGCTTGTGTTTTGACACGACTTGGCAAAGTTCTCAAATTCACAACGCAGAAATAGGGGTTTAGCGCGCGCGGCGCGCGCGCCAAACCCCTATTTCTGCGTAAAACTTGCCGAGTCGTGTTTTGAGGCGGGATACTGAGACGCGGCACGCCCCAGTATCCCGCTCAGTTATTCCTGGCTTAAGTTATGAGCCAATTGAATTATTTGAACATGAATGATCTGAACCTAATCTAGTGCAGCGTCAAAATTAAAAATCAGGGTAAATTCCTCCAGGATTTACCCTGATTTCAGGAAATGACAGAGCACTAGGCGAAGTGATAGCAGAGAATCATGGGTTCTTTAAACCCATCTCTCAGCGTGCTTGCACAACGCTATAATTTCTTTCATGAAACCCAAGTATTCTCAAGAAATCCATCGGAAAGTGCAGATGGAGCCTCCAATGCTCAGGCACTCCACTCTCTCCGTCGGATGCGTCAATCGGTTGGTTAGGCTCCTTGGCGTTGTTTTGATTGCGATCGCCCCCTATGGCTGTGGTGGCAGTGACCTCCTCGCATTGCCAGGTTCGGTTACTCAGCAGTCTACCCGGCTTAACCCAGAGGAGCACATTCAACAACTGGCCCAGGCAGACGTGGTGTATTTAGGGGAAACTCACGACAGCGTTGCCGACCATGAAGCTCAGCTTCAGATCATCCAGGCGCTCCATGTCGAAAACCCCAGACTGGCGATCGCCTTCGAGATGTTTCAGCACCCCTTTCAGTCTGTCTTGGACGACTACATCAGCGGCACCATTGACGAAGCCACCCTCCGCCAGGACACTGAGTATGACATCCGCTGGGGATTTCCCTGGGAGTTCTACGCCCCCATGCTGCGGTTTGCCCGCGAGCAGCAACTCCCCGTCCTTGCCCTCAATGCTTCTTCGGAAATTGTGCGAAAGGTCGCCCGCCAGGGACTCGATAGCCTGAACGACACCGAGCGGCAGTTGATTCCCCCTCTCGACGAAATCCGCACCGATAATGAAAACTACCGGGAATATGTCAGAGCCGTCTTCTCCCACGCCCATCACAGCGCCCACGGGCAGATGGATTTCGAGAATTTCTTTGCAGCCCAGGTGGTGTGGGATGAAACGATGGCGGACAACATTGCCCAGTTCGTCACAGAAAATCCCGACTACCAGGTAGTGGTGATTGCAGGTCAGGGTCATGTCATCTACGGATACGGCATTCCCGACCGGGTCGCCCGCCGGCTGAGAGAGTCCCGTCAGCAGCATCGGGTCTTACTGAACCCGATGCCTCAAATTGTGGAAGCAGGGGAAGGGGACATTGCCGATTCTTTCTGGTTTTCGCCCTAAAAATCACGGTGGAGCAATCTCTGTGTGGACGCTCTGCTCCATTTGTCAGACATGTAGCAATACACGGCTTGGCAAAGTTCTCAAATTCACAACGCAAAAATAGGGGTTTGGCGCGCGCTCCGCGCGCCAAACCCCTATTTTTGCCTGAAACTTGCCAAGTCGTGAGCAATACACATTAGGTTAGGACATTTGAGGAAAGTGTATCCCCCCCGCAGCGGAGGATACACTCTTGAACCTAAGCCCGTAGGTATATCTGTCGGTCATTTCAGGGTGCTCGCAAAACGCCCCTGCCAGGTGCTACATTTATGTCCAGAGATCCTCCAACCTTTACTTCTTCTCCCTTTGAACTTTCGTATGAGCGACCCCGCCCCTCCTGCACCATCTACATGGATCATTCAGGCCCAATCGATTACCCCAAAAACCTTTCAACCCTTCGGGCAAGTTATTTTTGCCAGCGAAGATGGGAAACCTTTCGACCAGCAGGATGCCCAACTTAACCTCGAAAACGGAACCCCGCGCTTCTACATCATGCGGCTCCATCACCGCAGCAGGGTCTTTTCACAAATCACTCGCCATCAGCAATGTACTCAGTGCCTGGGTTCATTAGAAGGAAAGCCTTGGCTTATTGCCGTTGCCCCCAATGGAGATGCTGCCCGTCCACACCCATCTGACATCCAAGCCTTTCAGATTCCTGGCAACTGTTTTATTAAGCTCGAAGTCGGCACATGGCATGCTGGGCCATATTTTGATAGTGACACGGTCGATTTCTACAACCTGGAACTTAGCGACACCAATACTGCTGACCACGACACCTGTGATTTGAAAAAAAGCTATGGAATTATTTTTGAAATTCAATAAACGTTTCACGTGCAATGCACACGGAACGCTTTTGCGTGATTTCAACTGTGTGCTTTAGGACTGAAGCTGTCCTACTAAGTTCCTGCTGGATTCAAGACTTGGCAAGTTTCATGCAAACATAGAGATTGGGCGCGCTGCGCGCGCGCCCAATCTCTATGTTTGCGCTGTGAATTTGAGAACTTCGCCAAGTCTTGCTGGATTAACCTTCAAGGGTTGTAATGACCTCAGTTTCAGCTACTTTGCCGGTGGACTCCTCAGTTTGTGGCTTCCTGGGCGGATGAATGGCCGCAATGGTACGCTTCGGCTCCAGCAATGGCTCTGCACCAGCCGGAAGTTTTATGTCGGTGACGTGGAGAACGTCACCCACCTTGAGGGCAGAAATATCAACGTCCAGAGATTCTGGGATATCTCCTGGGGCGCATTTCATTTGAATCTCAGTAAGGGGGGTCTCCAAAACTCCTTGTTCTTTCTTAACGCCAAATGCTTCACCCACGAAATTAAGCGGTACTGTGGCTTCCAGGAAATCTTGAGCGCCAATGGAGAAGAAGCTCAAGTGATATAGGTGTCCTTTTGCGGGATGGGCTTGCACTTCTCTCAACACAGCTTTTCCTTTCCAAGATTGGTCCGCGATGCTTACCTGGACCAATGTATTGTTTAAGGCGGCCCTCCGAACCAGCATTTCAGCATCTTTTGCATTAACGGTCAGAGGCACAGACTCTGCCCCTTTGTGTCCATACAACGTTGCAGGAATCAAACCAGAGCGTCGCAATGCGTTCGCTTTTGATGCTTCAGGCCGGGGTTTACACTCAATTGAAAGTTCCATAACAATTGCAATCAATAATGAACAATAACAACAACAAACAAATCAAACAGGACTGACACAAAGCTATGACTGAGGCCCTCTGGCTAATATAGGGTGAGCATTGCCCACCCTACATGCTACATACTTTTTCCTTCAGGGTTTTTTCACGGCTGCTCAGTGTGTCGTTCAAGACGACATTTGTTCCAGCACACCATTATCCTGCAACAACGCCCGCTTTGGCCCGTGAATTGGATCTTCAACGATGATGGTCTGGTCTCGGCTCGCCCCCAGGGACACGATCGCAATCGGCACTTCCATGAGTTCAGCCAAGAATTTGAGATAGTCCAGGGCTTCCTTTGGCAAGTCTTCAAGGGTACGGCAGTGCTCGGTCGATTGCTTCCAGCCAGGGAGGGTTTCATAAACGGGCTTGCATTGGGCAAAGCAGTTGGCATCACCGGGCAAATCGTGGCAGGGCTCACCATTCAGGTCATAGGCGACGCAGACATTGATTTCGTCCAGCTCATCCAGCACATCTAGCTTAGTAATGGCTAAACAGTCCAGACCGTTGATGCGCACAGCATAGCGCCCAATGACTGCATCAAACCAACCACATCGCCGCTGACGCCCCGTTGTGGTACCAAACTCAGCGCCGCGATCGCACAGCAGTTGCCCCACCCCTTCGGCTAGCTCCGTTGGAAAGGGTCCTTCCCCTACACGGGTCGTGTAAGCTTTTGCAACGCCAATGACCCGGTCAATCATCGTGGGCCCAACGCCAGCACCCACGCATGCGCCCCCCGCCACAGGATTTGATGAGGTGACATAGGGATAGGTGCCATGATCTAGGTCAAGCAGTGTTCCCTGTGCTCCTTCAAACAGAATATTGCGCTTCGCCTTAAAGGCATCGTAAATCCGGAGAGATGTATCTGCAACATAGGGAGACAGGCGATCCGCATACTCCCGGTACTCCGCAATCACGCTGTCGGCGTCTAGGGGCGGAATGCCATAAAGCTTTTCGAGAATGACATTTTTGTACTCAATTGTCCAGCGGATCTGGTCTGCCAGAGTGTTGAGATTCATCAGGTTTGTTATGCGAATCCCGGTTCGCTCAGACTTGTCTGCATAGGTCGGCCCGATGCCACGCCCCGTAGTGCCGATTTTGCGGCTGCCCCGGCGCTTTTCAGATGCCTGGTCGATGAGGCGATGGTATGGCATGGTGACGTGAGCGGACTCGGAGATTACCAAATTGTCGGTGGACACATTAAGCGCTTCTAGCCGATCCAATTCGGCAATTAATTCCTTGGGATCGATGACTGTTCCCGCGCCAATGATGCACTCTGTATCGGGATATAAAATTCCGGAAGGAATGAGATGTAGCTTAAAGGTCTGGCCTTTTACAACGACTGTGTGCCCTGCATTGACGCCACCCTGGTAGCGCACGACAACATCTGCTGAATTACTGAGCAGATCTGTTATTTTTCCTTTCCCTTCATCGCCCCACTGGGCACCAATTACAACGACGTTAGCCAAGAGTCTTTCTAAATCTAGGGGTTTTCACAAACTCTTATTATCTGTTTGAACGAGTGCTAATGTCAATGCTGGAGTTGAGTGGCAAGGCGTTCCAACACCTTCAAAAAGTCGTTGATCATGATGGGCTTACTCACGTAGTCGTCCATGCCAGCGTCCAGGCACTTTTCGCGATCGCCCACCATTGCGTAGGCCGTCACCCCAATCACAATCGTATGCTTATCATCGCCTTCCTGCTCTCGCAGGCGTCGGGTCGCCTCAAATCCGTCTAACAGAGGAAGCTGACAGTCCATCAGCACCATGTCGAAGTCCTGCTTTGACAGCTTATCCAGGGCTTGCTGGCCGTCTTCGGCAAAGTCAATGCGGCAATCGCACCGTTCCAAAATTTGAATAAGCAAGAAGCGATTATCGACCTGGTCTTCAACGATGAGTATCTTTAGTCCTTTGAGCATAGTACTTTGGATATCTTGGATATCTTCGTTGTCATCAGGGTTATAGCTTCTCCAGGGCGTTATTTGCCTACTGAAGACGCTTCTAAGTCTGCTTCAACTTGTAAATGTTGACAAAGGTGAGAACGGCGTCTTCGTATCCGTCGCCTTCGCGCAGATGGGGACTCATCCACATTAGCTGCATCCGTACCTCTTCTTCCAGAAATTTCCAGGTGGGGGGATCGCGGAAAAATGAGATTGCTCCAATCAGCACGTCTTGACGCAGCATTTTTTGCTCGTCCTCAGACCCTTCCAAGATGTGAATGTTACGACTTGCCAAGTCGGGAAATAAAGATACTGGAGGAGAGGGGCAACAGGCTGCACCCGCCGCCCCTCTCCTGGCACTTTATTTTCTTGCAAGTCCCTGGAGCAGGCATTCCCCGCTCGACAAAACAAGAATGCTCCTGCAAAATCGATGGTGTTTTGTTACTTAACGCAACAGTAGCTCAATCTAATTTAAAGAAAAAATCATTTTTCTGATGATAAGCTTTGGTGAAGCAGGTGATTAAAACAACTTATTTATTCACCTCAATTATCAGAAAGTTTGATTCTTTAAAGGAGACGAACCATGATGAAGGCGAATCATGTTGAAGTGAAGCCCGATACTCGTAATCACAGAGGATTCTTTGTGCAAGAAGCTTCCTACAAATTTATGGGCATTGATAATTCTGGTTGGGCACTGATTTGCATTGATGATGCAACCTGCCATTATGTTGACCCTGATAGTCTTGAAACGCTCGATATTCAATAATGAGCTGAGCAATCATTGGCCATCATTTTATGATTCGTAACACTATAATTTGTTACGTCAGTGATTGGCGCTCCCCATTAAACTGGGATGGATGGCGTACCTGTTTGTAGGTCTCCATCAACTTTTAACAATCTAACTATTTCTAAGGAACTTACCAAAAAGTTAACGTTCCAAAAGAAGGGCGATGGGCGATGCTCATCGCCCTTCTTTTGGGGATTTTGTTAGCTATAATTTCCCAGGATCAAGGATTGCACACGACTTGCTAAGTCGTGTGCAAAAAGCAAAGTTTGGTTTTCTGCGCCGAATTGGGTACAACTCACGACTTGGCAAAGTTCTCAAATTCACAACACAAAGATAGGGGTTTGGCGCGC
>CAYXJG010000318.1:0-6471 GCA_964465285.1 uncultured bacterium | reverse complement strand
CATCCACCTACCCACTCACCCACCCTCCATCGGTATCCTCTTCTACCGTTCCCATTACCTGGCAGGAAACACGGCTCCCATTGATGCCCTCTGTTCTGCGCTGGTAGAACGAAACATCGAGCCTGTTCCGGTGTATGTCTCTTCTCTCCGAGACCCTAATATCCAATTAGAAGTGGCGGACTTACTCAACCCCAAAGACAGCAAGCCCATTCGCGCGCTGTTGAACACCACCAGTTTTGCGATCGCCCGCCTCAACGACGAAACCCTCAACCTGGAGTTGTGGAAAACTCTTGATGTCCCTGTCATCCAGGTAATTCTGAGCAGCGGCACCCGCGACCAGTGGGAAAGCCAGTGGCGCGGCCTCTCCCCTCGCGACATGGCCATGAACGTCGCCCTCCCCGAAGTAGACGGGCGCATCATCAGCCGAGCCGTCTCCTTCAAAACCGTCCAAACCCGCAGCAACGCTCTAGAAACCGACGTAGTGACCTACGAAGCCGTGGGCGATCGCATCAATTTCGTCGCCGACCTTGCCACCAACTGGGCACACCTCGCCGAAACCCCTGTGTCCGAGCGGCGCGTCGCCCTCATCCTGGCAAACTACCCCAACCGCGACGGACGCCTCGCCAACGGCGTCGGCCTCGACACCCCCGCCAGTTGCATCCAGATCCTCCACGCCCTCAAAGCCGCAGGCTACACCATCACCGACATCCCCGAAGACGGCGACGCCCTCATTCACCGCCTCACCCAAAGCATCACCAACGACCCCGAAGCCCTCGACTACCGCAAGGTTCACCAATCCCTCGCAGTCGAGGATTATGAGGCTTACTTCCACAGCCTACCCAAATCAGTGCAGCAGGGCGTGACTCAACGCTGGGGCACCCAATTAGCAACCAAAATCCAAAATCCAAAATCCAAAATCCAAAATTCCTCCATCCCCATCCCCGGCCTCCAACTCGGCAACATCTTCATCGGCATCCAGCCCTCCCGCGGCTACGATGCTGATCCCTCCCTCAACTACCACGCCCCCGACCTCGAACCTACCCACAAGTACCTCGCCTTCTACCAGTGGGTGCGGCAGAATTTTGGTGCCCAGGCGATCGCCCACATCGGCAAACACGGCAACTTAGAATGGCTTCCCGGCAAAAGCATCGCCCTCTCCAAAGGTTGCTACCCCGAAGCCGCCCTCGGAGCCATGCCCCACCTCTACCCCTTCATCGTCAACGACCCCGGCGAAGGTGCCCAGGCAAAACGCCGCGCCCAGGCCGTTATCATCGACCACCTCACTCCCCCCATGACCCGCGCTGAACTCTATGGCCCCCTCCAACAACTCGAACACCTGATCGACGAATACTACGAAGCCCAAAGCCTCGACCCCACCCGCGTCCCCCTGTTGCGCGATCGCATCCAGCAACTCGTGCGGGAAACCCATCTTGATCAAGATGTGTCGAGCGAAAAATTTGAGTCATCGGGTGACTCAAATTTTTCGCTCGACACATTTATCACCCAAGCCGACGGCTATCTCTGCGAACTCAAAGAAGCCCAGATCCGCGACGGCCTCCACATCTTCGGGCAATGCCCCACCGGACGACAACTGCGGGATCTAATTGTGGCGATCGCCCGCCATCCCGCCCCCGGACGTATGGGGTTAACGAGAGCGATCGCCCAAGCCTTCAACCTCACCTTCGATCCTCTCACAGCCACCCCCACCGACCCCATCCCCAAGAATGTCAACGAAAACCTCCCCGCCCTACTTACCCATCCACCCACCCACCTCCACACCCTCGGCGACCTCATCGAACACATCGAACACATCGCCACCCATCTTGTCGAATTCTTACTCACCGGAGACGACATTCCAGACATCCTACCCAAAATCCAAAATCCAAAATCTTCTCCGTGCCGGCTCAATCCACAATCCACAATCCACAATCCACAATCCAAAATCCCCCCCCTCTCCCTCCAAACTGAACTCCACTGGCTCCAAGCCCACCTCATCCCAGCCCTCATCCAAACCGATCAGGAACTTACCCACTTCCTCCGAGGACTCAACGGGCGCTACGTTCCCAGCGGCGCATCCGGTGCCCCTACCCGTGGCAGAACCGACGTCTTACCCACTGGGCGCAACTTCTACTCCGTGGACATCCGCGCCATTCCTACTGAAAGTGCCTGGGACGTAGGCCGCAAAGCCGCCGAGAGCTTAATCGAGCGCTACACCCAGGAAAATGGCGAGTACCCTAAAACCTTGGGACTGTCCGTCTGGGGCACCTCCACCATGCGCACCGGGGGCGACGACATTGCCGAAGCCCTTGCCTTACTCGGTGTACAACCCCTGTGGGACGGTGCATCCCGCCGAGTCGTCGATTTCGAGATTCTTCCCTTGTCCGTTCTCAACCGTCCCCGTGTCGATGTTACCCTGCGGGTGTCGGGCTTTTTCCGGGATGGGTTCGCCAACCTCATCGACCTGTTTAACCGTGCGGTGGAAGCCGTAGCAAGCCTCGACGAACCCGCCGACTGGAATCCTCTCGCCGCCCAGACCCGACAGGATGCGGCCCAGTGGGTACAGGCAGGCTTATCTCCCGACCAAGCAGAGGAGCGATCGCGCTATCGGGTGTTTGGTTCCAAGCCTGGTGCCTACGGTGCGGGACTCCAGGGCTTAATCGAAGCGCAAAACTGGAACAGCGGCGACGACCTCGCCCGCGCTTACATCAACTGGAGCAGCTATGCCTATACTGGGCGAGATACGGGAGGGGGAGGTGATGGACGCTCAGCTCCCCAAGCCTTCGAGCAGAGGCTCCAGCAGATGCAAATCGTACTGCACAACCAGGACAATCGCGAACACGACCTCCTCGACTCCGACGACTATTACCAGTTTCAGGGGGGCATGGTAGCAGCCGTGCGATCGCTCCAAAAGCAACAGCCCACTACATACTTTGGCGACCATGCCTTACCTGAAAATCCTCGCATTCGCCAGTTACAGGAAGAGATTGCCCGCGTCTATCGCTCCCGCGTGGTTAATCCCAAGTGGATTGCCGGAGCTATGCGCCACGGCTATAAAGGAGCCCTGGAGATGACCGCCACTGTGGACTACCTATTTGCCTACGACGCTACTACTCACTGTGTTGCCAACCATATGTATGAGGGCATCGCCAACGCATACGTGCTGGATGATACAGTGCAACAGTTTGTACAGCAGAAAAACCCCTGGGCACTCCGCGACATGGCAGAACGCCTCCTTGAAGCCCATCAGCGAGGGCTTTGGCAAGCAGCCGATAACGAAATGCTAGATAAGTTAAGGGCCGTTGTTCACCAGGCAGAAGGGGCGATCGAGAACCACATCACTCCAAATTTGAGAACTTTGCCAAGTCGTGCAGAATAAATAAAATATAGCGGTGTGCAATTGGTTCAACACACTGTACTTAATGCGCTTGAACAGCGCTATAGACTAAAAAGGTGTGCAAAGCTTGTAACTTTGCACACCTTTTTCCAAATCCCATAAGTAGACGAGTAAGTAGGAGAAGAGTAGGAGGAGAGCACAATTAGCTTCAAAGCCAATAGAATCCTAGGACGCCTGCGCAGCATACGGCGCAGGCGTCCGTTTGCTTTAATGATGCCAAGTTCCCCATTGCCTCGCCTCAGCAGAACTCGGTTCAGTTGATTTATCGCTAATTGTAACTACTCAATAACTCAATCTAGAATATACCCAGCCAGTGAAGCACGCCTTTCCCGGTAGTCGCTTCCAGGATCAGAGCAGAAACAAAACCAATCATTGCGAGCCTACCGTTCCATAGCTCTGCACTAGGGTTGGAACCAAACTCGAACTTAGTGCCGAATTCGCCATATTTACGATCAAACTGGTTAGTGTAAGAGACGTTGCTATCTTGTGGATTAGTCATAAAATCAAGTCCTCAGTTGGTATCATCAATAACAAGCGAGCCACTGATGGCGATCGCCGCTGCAAAACCTGCAAGCTAATTGTGTACAGTTTTTTACCTTTCTACTACTAACTTAACAAATTTACCAAGTCCAACAATCTATCTATGGTTCAGTATTCAGTATTCAGTATTAAGACTATGATTTAATATCAAGAGCATTCCATTTACATGGACTCCTCTTTAAGAATCTGCGGCTAAATAAAGACATTAGAGGAGAGGGGCGGCGGGTGCAGATCCTCTCCTCTGATATCGTTTGGGCTGACCGCTGCTCCCCCAAGCATGCCATTATATGAATGCTTCACCTGATGCTGGGTTCAAAGCTCCGCTAGTGGCTAGTTCTAAGGGCTCTCAGTTGTAGATCAACGGCATTCATATAGCCTTCATCTTCTAACGCGGCTGAGCTAGTGTAGCCATCTTCAACACCACTCTCTACGACATCTTCAGCCGTAATGTCTCCAGTGCGGTATTCGCGGATTAGCTGACCGTAGCTGGGAATTCCTTCTTCTTCAAATTCACCGCGATATGCCAGACTTACAAGGTTAAACGCTTCAATCGCACGAATATCCATTTCATATGATGAAGTCGTTTCTGGATCACGGCTCACCTGTGCGCTTGCGGCGGGTGCGATCGCCCCTATTAGTATCAGCGTCGATAAACCATATAGTACCAAGCGTTTCATATTTTACCCTTTGTCTTTATGTCTCTTCTACCTTTTAAGGTAGACAACTTCTGGCGCTATGTCTTCCAACAATCGATAGAAAAAGAAACAACTTACTCACTTTCAAGAACCTCGGTAAAAGAAAAATTGGGCGCAGCTAGGACTAAAATTTTAGGACGAAGGGACATAATCCGCTTTTGGATAGGCGTGTAATAATTTTGAATTGACCCCTGCCATGATGCCGGTTACTGCCGGGAAAAAGACGGCTAATCACGTAGTAGGCACCTCCTACCCGCACTACCGACCGGTGGCGATCGCACTAATCGACAATGCCGTCAAAAAAGTAATACTGACAGCCAGGGTTACAATCAGGGACGAGCCGAATAGTCCGACATTGCCTACTACCCAGCCGAACCGGAGATACATAACTACCTCCAATGCATATTTGTTGGGTCTAAGTAACCCAACATAAGTAACCTAAAAACCGGGGGAGCGCCCCGCAGGGGCGCTCCCCCGGTTTTTAGGTTGAGTTTATTAGTACCGACCTACTTAATTTGTTGGGTCTAATTTGTTGAGTCTAATCTAAGAGCCAACGCGATGGGCAAACACTTGGGTGAGTCCCGCTCCGAAAAAGAGGATTTGCGCTGAGTAAAGCGCCCAAAAGAAGAAAATGACAACCGATCTGGCTGCACCATAGCAGACTCAAAGCCGCTATTTCCCATCGAAGATTTATATAGCAATCCTAAATGAAATGTGAGAGTTGGGGCGGGCGCAGCCCGCCCCAACTCTCACATTTCATTTCACAAATCACTTAGGAACGCTCTATCACTGCCAACTGTTGCGTAATAAAACCCAACCGCCGTAGAGAGCCAGCACAATATGGAACGGAGAGCGGGGTCACGACGTGAAGCCGCAATGTTAAGCGGCGCGCCCTAACTCTGGTGTAAGGCAAGCAAGTTGATTACACTGTAGAGTGGACGTGATGAGCATAGACTATGACTGACCAACTAACAGCGACTGAGCTATTTCGAGCGGCATACGAAAACCGCTATACGTGGGACAAAAATTTTCCGGGCTACATGGCTGACGTGACATTTAAGCATGATGACAAAACCGTCACAGGTCACATTCGTGTGAATCCTGACCTCAAGGCTGAAGTCTTTGATGTTGCCGATGACGAGGCCAAGAAAGCCATCAGCGGCCAGTTATTTGAAGTTGCGATTCACCGTATCCGTCGCAGTTTTGAAGAGACCCACGGAAAGAACACCTTCTCCTACGGGGACACCGATGAGACGGGTGCCGTCGAAATTCTCATGGGAGGCAAAGCTGAAGGCGATCGCTACAAAGTGCACGATAACGAAGTCTGTATGGTTCACCGCCATATCCACGGTGTCGTGGTGACTATCCACACCTTCAGCAGTCACAACACTGGAGAAGGCTACCTGTCTCACTGCTATGATTCTGTCTATCACGACCCTAAAACGGGTGAGCAGAAGGGCGGTAAGAGCGTCTTTGAAGACAACTACGAGAAGGTAGGGGATTACGTGATCCTGACCTCCCGTCGCATTGAAACAGAGAGGGATGGAGAAACGTCTGCGCAGGAGTTCATTTTCTCTAATATTTCTCTCTTAACACCGGAACCTGCCCTTGCCAGCTCTAGCATGACCTAGTGCTCTATCAACAATAGAAAACAGAATAGAAAACAGGATAAATCCCGCCGGGATTTATCCTGTTTTTAGGTGAGGTCACTGCACTAGCGCTATCTCTACATCGTCTATCCTCACGACTTGGCAAGTTTCGCGCAAAAATAGGGATTTGGCGCGCGCTGAGCGCGCACCAAATCCCTATTTTTGCGTTGTGAATTTGAGAACTTTGCCAAGT